>DASSRN010000001.1:0-7119 GCA_035701785.1 Acetobacteraceae bacterium
GGCGCCGGCGCGGCCTGCCCCCCGGGCGGCGCCGACACCGCAGGAGGCGCAAACCCTTCCCCCGCCGGGGCTCACCGGCGACGGCGTCGAAGGCCAGCCGCAGCAGCAGCAACAGGTGCAGGTCCAGCTGCCGCCGCCGCCCGAAGTGCCGCCCGTGCCGAAGGGACCGACGCCGCCCGCGGCCATCGTCGGCGTCCTGTCGGTCGCCGACGTGATGCGCGCCTCGACTGCGTTCCAGCAGGCCGACAAGGAGTTCGTCGCGCGCAGGCAGAAGCTGAACGAGGATGCGCAGAAGGAGCAGGTGGCGCTGCGCGACCTGGGCCAGGGGCTGGCCAACGAACGCGGCAAGCTGTCGCCGGAGCAGATCCGCGCGCGTGAGAAGGAGTTGCAGGACCGGATCGCCGAATCCCGCCGCGTGTTCGGCGAGCGGAACCGGATCATCCAGGAGGCCAGCCAGTATGTGATGGCGCAGCTCGACCGCGTGGTCGAGATGGTCACCCAGCAGGTGGCGATCAGCCGGGGCATCAACCTGGTGTTGAACCGGGCGCAGATCCTCGGCGTCACGCCGGAGTTCGACATGACGGCGTCGGTTGTGGAGAACGTCAACAAGGTGCTCGCCTCGGTGGTCATACCGCCGGATGGCGTGTCGCCTGTGGCGTTGCAGAAGGAAGGCGGCGGCACGCCGGCTGCGGCGCAGAACACCGCGGCTCCGGCTGCGCACCCGCCGGCACCGACCAAGTCACCAACGGCGCCCGCGAGCGCACAGCAGAAGCGCTGAGGCAGGGAGCCGGGCAGGCTCGATGGATTGGCCGCCGCAGCCTGGAGACGAGAGGTTCTTCCGCCGCAGCGGGCCTTTCAGCCTTGCCGCGGTGGTCGATGCGGCCGAGGGCGAGGCGCCCCTCCGCCGTCTGATGCTGTCAGGCGTTGCGCCGCTTCAGTCTGCCGAAGGCGGCGAGGTGAGCTTTCTCGACAACCGCAAATACGCGGCTGCACTGGCCGAGACGCGGGCCGGCGCGGTGATCGTGCAGGCCGACATGGCCGAGCGCGTGCCACCGACCGCGGTGGCTATCGTCGCCGCCGAACCGTATGCCGCCTGGGCCCGCGTCGCGGCGCTGTTCCATCCGCTGCCACCGCTGCTGCCAGGCGTGCACCCGACGGCGGTCGTCGCACCCGAAGCTTCGATCGATGCCAGTGCCGAGATCGGCCCGCTGGCGGTGATCGGCGCCGGTGCCGAGATCGGTCCGCGCTGCCGGATCGGCGCCGCGGCGGTCATTGGCGACGGCGTCCACCTGGGCGCCGATTGCCGGATCGGCGCCCACGTCACGCTCAGCCACGCGCTGCTGGGCGATCGCGTGGTGATCTATCCCGGCGCGCGGATCGGTCAGGACGGGTTCGGCTTCGTGCCGGCCGACGGGCGCTTCCTGAGCGTGCCGCAACTCGGCCGCGTGGTGTTGGAAGATGATGTGGAGGTCGGCGCCAACACCACGATCGATCGCGGGGCGCTGCACGACACGCGCATCGGCGCCGGCTCGCGCCTCGACAACCTGGTACAGATCGGGCACAACGTACATCTCGGCCGCGGCTGCGTAATCGTTTCGCAGGCCGGCATCTCCGGATCCACGGTCCTGGAAGATCACGTCATGGTCGCTGGCCAGGCGGGGCTCACAGGCCATCTCAGGATCGGCCGGCGGGCGCGGATTGGCGCGCAGGCCGGGGTGATGGCGGATGTGCCGCCCGGGGCGGATGTGGTAGGCAGCCCGGCCCAGCCGGTACGCGAGTTCTTCCGCCAGGTCGCAGTGCTGCGGCGGCTGGTGCGGGACGCGACCGCCAAGCGGTCGCAGGACAAGGCGGGGACGGGGACAGAAACGGACTGATCGTCATGGATTCGCCCACGACAGAGGCAGTTTCCTCCGGCCCCACCATCGACGTGGTCGATATCGCGCGCATCATGCACGCGATCCCGCACCGCTATCCGTTCCTGATGATCGACCGCGTCGTCGACGTGATGCCGAACCGGTCCGCAATCGGCGTGAAGAACGTTTCGGTCAACGAATCCTTCTTCGCCGGCCACTTTCCCAACCACCCGGTGATGCCAGGCGTGCTGATCATCGAAAGCATGGCGCAGACCGCGGCGGTGCTGGTGGTGGAGACGCTGGGCCCGGGTGCTGCCGGCAAGGTGGTCTATTTCATGTCGATCGAGGGCGCCAAGTTCCGCCGTCCCGTGGTCCCCGGCGACCAGTTGCGCATCCATGTCACCAAGGAGCGCAACCGGGGCAATGTCTGGAAGTTCAACGCGGTGGCGCGGGTCGACGGCGTCTCGGTGGCGGAGGCGACCTACGCCGCGATGATCATGGACCGCGCGGCAGCCACCTAGATGGCCGCCTCAATGCGGCCAAAATCTACAGGAAACAATCGGTTACAGGCTGATCATCGAAACATCAGGCAACAATGATTGAGTTGGTTGCCGGCCTGCACCGCCTTAGCCTCCGCCGTCGTTCCGCCAGTGAGACGCGCCAGAATGGATGCCATGCCTGAGACGATTGCCCTGCGCCCGGCTGGCGCCGTCGTCCACCCCACCGCCCTGGTGGCGCGTGGTGCTGAATTGGGCGTGGGCGTCCGCATTGGCCCCTACTGCACGGTGGGTGCCGATGTGGTCGTCGAGGACGGCGCCGAACTGGTGTCGCACGTCGTGGTGGACGGGCACACGCGGATCGGCCCCGACGTGATGCTGTATCCGTTCTGCACCGTGGGCCTGGCGCCGCAGGACCTGAAATATGCCGGCCAGCCGACGCGCTGCGAGATCGGTGCCCGCACGCAGATACGCGAGCACTGCACGATCCACCGCGGCACCGTCACCGGCAAGGGCATCACCCGCATCGGTGCCGACTGCCTGCTGATGGCGGTGGCGCATGTCGCGCATGACTGCACGATCGGTGACCACGTCATCATCGCCAACAACGCCGTGATGGGCGGCCACGTGTCGATTGCCGAACACGCGGTGATCGGCGGTGCCGCGGCGCTACACCAGTATGTGCGCATCGGGCGCGCGGCAATGGTCGGCGGGGTGTCGGGCGTCGAGGCGGACGTCATCCCGTTCGGCAGCGTGATCGGCAATCGCGCCCGCCTGGCGGGGCTGAATGTGATCGGGCTCAAGCGACGCGGCTTCGACAAGGCGCAGGTCCAGTTGCTGCACAGCGCGTTCCGCGACCTGTTTCGCCACGAAGGAGTGTTCGCCCAGCGGCTTGCCGCGGTGCGCTCGCGCTATGGCGAAGAGGCGCTGGTCGCCGAGGTGCTGGCGTTCATCGACGCGCCCAGTCATCGCGGGCTGATCCGCGCGGAGTGATTGCGGGCGGCGTCCCTCTCGGCATTCTTGCCGGCGGCGGGCGCCTGCCGGGTCAGATCGCCGCAGCGGCGCAGGCGGCTGGCCGCCCGGTGTTCCTGGTCGGCCTGGAGGGCTTCGCCGACCCTGCTGTTCTGGCACCGTATCCCCACGCGGTGATCCGCATCGGCGCCGCAGGCCGCATCCTGGCGGCGCTGCGCCGGCACGGTTGCCGCGAGCTGGTGCTGATCGGGCCGGTGCGTCGGCCGTCGCTGCTCGATCTGCGACCGGACGTGGAGGGGGCACGCATCCTGGCGCAGATCGGCCGCGCAGCCTTTGCCGGCGACGATGGCCTGCTGGCGGCAGTGGTGAAGGTTCTGGGCGACGAAGGCTTCCGCGTCATTGGCGCGCAGGACGTACTGAGCCAGGCGCTGGGACCGGTGGGCCGGCTGTCGCGCGCCGCGCCCGATGCGCTGGCGATGGCCGACATTCGCCGCGGCATTGAAGTGGTGCGCGCGCTTGGTGCGGTGGATGTCGGGCAGGGCTGCGTCGTGCAGCAGGGCATCGTGCTCGCGGTCGAGGCAGCCGAGGGCACCGACGCGATGCTGTCGCGCTGCGCGGCGCTGCTGCGGCCGGGTCCAGGCGGGGTGCTGGTGAAGCTGGTGAAGCCAGGCCAGGACCGCCGTGCCGACCTGCCGACCATCGGGCCTGCTACCCTGACGGGCGCGGCGGCGGCCGGCCTTCGGGGGGTTGCGTTCGAGGCGGAAGGCACCATCCTGGCCGAGCGCGACGCCGCCGTGGCGGCGGCGGACGCAGTCGGGCTATTCCTGTTGGGTCTCGGTCCGGATGAGCTGTCGGCCAAGGGAGAGAGCACATGAGCCGCTATCTGCACACCATGCTGCGCGTCGGCGACCTGGATCGCAGCGTTGCGTTCTATTCCAAGGCCTTCGGTATGAAGGAACTGCGGCGGCGCGACGTGCCGGACGGCAAGTACACGCTGGCCTTCGTCGGCTTCGGCGACGAAGAGGACAACACGGTGATCGAGCTCACCTACAACTACGGCGTCGAGAAGTACGAGATGGGCAACCAGTTCGGGCACCTCGCGATCGGCGTGCCGGATGTCGCGGCGGCCTGCGACATCGCCGCCAAGGCAGGTGGCACGGTCACCCGCCCGGCCGGCCCGGTAAAGTTCGGCACGACGATCATCGCCTTCGTCAAGGATCCGGACGGCTACTCGATCGAGCTGGTGCAGCGGCAATAGCGTCCAGCGCACCCTGAAGCATCCACGCCGCGGCCATCCGATCCACGGCCGCGGCGCGTTTGCGCCGGCTGAGATCGGCCTCGCCGATCAGGAACCGGTTGACCGCAGCGCTCGACAGCCTCTCGTCCCACAGTGCGGTCGGCAGACCGCATGCCTCGGACAGCGCCAGCGCCCAGTCGCGCGCCGCCTGCGCCGCCGGCCCGACCGAACCGTCCATCGACAGAGGCAGCCCGACCACAAGGCCGCCGGCGCCTTCATTGCGGGCGATTGCGACGATCTCTGCTGCCACCTCGCGCAGCCTGCCGCGCCGCAGGCTGCGATACGGCGAGGCGATCGACAGGCCGACATCCGACAGGGCAAGACCGATCGTGCGGCTGCCGGGATCGATCCCGATCAGCCGCTGATCGCGGGCGAGGGCGGCGCGAAGCTCTGCCATGGACAGCAAGGCCATGGCACGATTATCGACGCTGCCCGCCGCACCTCAACCCGTGATCGCGCGTGCGACCGCTGCGCCGCAATGGAGATCAGGAATGCGCAATCGGCATCACCACGTTGGCGTCCGCCGGCGTTGTTATGGCCATTGGCGTCCCCGGGAACAAAGTGCCGGTCGAGGCGAATGTGATCTCGGTTCCGCCGCCGATCCCAGGTCTCAGAACGAACTGGTTCGTGGTGAAGTCGCCAATAATGTTGAGGTTGGCCACAAGCCTGTGGTCGTCGAACAGCTTCAGGTGATTATTGGCAAAGTGCTCTGACGTGACAGTCGTGTTGGGCAGGTTTATTGAATTAGGCAGTCCTGATCCGAAGCCCTGGATTTCTGCGAGGAACTCCATCGGCTTGTCCAAGGTGATCAGGGCAGGCTGACCCTGGCTGTTCAGGTCAACGGTGATTCCGTGGCCGACAAAGTCGCCGAATGTGAACTCGGGAGAGAAGATAGTAGGCGGCTCCTCGAACGTGCCCTGGCCGACCACCGGTACATCGACGCGGACAACTCCTCCGACGTCCACCACAGAGCCATCATTGACGAATACCGAGCTATGGCTGGCCCCGGTCACCGTGAAGGACGCCAGATCGAGCGTTATCGTACCTTTGTTCACGAATTCGCTGTGGTGTTTGATGTCGACAGTAAGATCTCCCGGCGAACCGGGGCCACGGCCGCTGCCCAGGCTGATATCGCCGGAACTGTCGACCCGACCGGAGACCGACAGCTCGCCGAAGAAGGTAGAGCCGGGCGGAGTTGCCAGGCCACTCAGGGAAATGTTCGATTCGAGGTCGACGTTTTTCAGCTTGAGTACCGGCTGATCTGCTTGAGAGGTGCCTTGCAGGGAAAAGGTAACGCCATGGATTTCTTCGTTTCGGATTAAAACCGTGCCCGTGTTGATGACGGCTGTGTCGCCTTCCTGGGGAACTTCATGCGAACTCCAGTTCCTCGGTTGGTCGAACTTCCCGGTTCCCCCAAACCAAGTCGCCATGTTGACCTCCCAGCGCTTTTTTTGAATATGGCATTTTACATGAATGAAATGCTTCAGCGCTGCATCTCACAGGATTTTGCTTGTTCGGTACGGGCATTGCTGTACGGGTCGAGCCGGACCGGGAGGGAATATTCCCTCAGCGCCGCGTCTGGTTGAAGCGCCCGGAGGGGCCGGGTACTCTCAATCGGCCCACTTAACCGAGGGTGACGACATCCATGTCGCTTGATGCCGCGACCATCCGCCGCATTGCCACGCTTGCCCGCATCGAGGTTCCCGATGCGCAGCTTGCCTCCCTGGCCCGCGAGCTGAACGGCATTCTGGGTTGGATCGAGCAGCTCAACGAAGTGAATGTGGACGGCGTCGAGCCGCTCGCGGGCGCGCAGCAGATGGCGCTCAAGATGCGCGAGGACGTGGTGACCGACGGTGGCTACCCGGACAAGGTGCTGGCCAACGCGCCGGAACGGGCGGGTGATTTCTTCACCGTGCCAAAGGTGGTCGAGTGAGCCTCACCGCGCTGACTATCGCCGACGCACGTGACGGGCTGCGGACCGGCGCGTTCACCTCGCGCCAGCTGACCGAGGCGCATCTGGCAGCGATCGACGCGCTGAACCCACGGCTGAACGCCTACGTCACGGTCACTGGCGAGCGCGCTCTGGCACAGGCGGATGCCGCGGATGCCGCGCTCGCTCGCGGCGAGCATGCGCCGCTCACCGGCATACCACTGGCGATCAAGGACCTGTTCTGCACCGAGGGCGTGCGCACCACGGCGGGCAGCCGCATCCTGGGTCCGTTCGTGCCGCCATACGAGAGCACGGTCAGCGCCAATTTGTTGCGTGACGGCGCGGTGTTTCTGGGCAAGGCGAACATGGACGAGTTCGCCATGGGTTCCTCCAATATGACCAGCGCTTATGGGCCGGTGGAGAACCCATGGAAGCGGCGGCAGGATTCTGAGGCAGTCCTGGTGCCGGGCGGATCGTCCGGTGGGTCTGCCTCGGCGGTGGCGGCGCGGCTGGCGATGGGGGCGACGGGGACCGATACCGGTGGCTCGATCCGGCAGCCGGCGTCGTTCT
>DASSRN010000002.1:0-5250 GCA_035701785.1 Acetobacteraceae bacterium
TTCGTGCCGCTGGAACTCGGTTCCGATATCGGTGGCTCGCTCCGCGCCCCGGCACACTATTGCGGCGTGTTTTCCCACAAGCCCAGCCTCGATGTCGTCCCGCAGCGTGGCTCGGGGCCACCCGAGTCGCCCGCGATCCCGGGCCGCGGCGACCTGTCGGTAGCCGGCCCGATGGCGCGCAGCGCGGCAGATCTCGAACTGGAACTGTCGGTGCTCGCGGGTCCCGATGAGCTATGGGACGGCGCCGGCTACCGCCTTCAGTTGCCGCCGCCACGGCACGACAGGCTGGAAGATTTCCGCGTGCTGGTGATCGACGCGCATCCGATGTGCCCGACGGCAGCGGACGTCACCGCGGCGCTGCACGGGCTGACCGACCGGCTTGCCAAGGCCGGGTGCACCGTCGTGCGCCACAGCCCCGACATGCCTGACCTCGCCCGAACGACGCGGAACTACTGCGAGCTGCTTTCCGCCGCGTTCAGCATCGACCAGCAGCCAGACGAGAGGGCGCGGACGGAGGCAGCCGCCGCGGCGCTGCCGCCGGACGATCTGGGCCTGACTGCGGCGTTCCTGCGCGGGGCGACCATGAGTCACACGGCATGGGCGCGCACCAGCCGCATCCGCAACGGCCTCCGCGCGGGCTGGCAGGCACTGTTCCAGGATATCGACGTCATCGTCTGTCCGCCGATGCCGACCACCGCCTTCCGGCATGATCACTCGCCGCAGCGGACGCGTCAGCTGGAGATCGACGGCAAGAAGATACCGTACAACGAGCAGATCGTGTGGGCCGCGGTCGCGACGCTGATCGGCCTGCCGGCAACGGTTGCGCCGCTAAGGCCAGTTGCAAGCGGTCTGCCGGTGGGGGTGCAGATCATCGGCGGGTATCTTCAGGACCGCACCACGATCGCCTTCGCCAGCCAAATCGAACGTGAATTCGGCGGCTTCGCCCGGCCACCCACCTTGTGAGGGCTTCCGTCTGTGGGAAAGGCTCCGGAATATGCGATCCCTAACATGTCTGTCCGCCGCTCTGATCGCGTTCAGCGCGCTGACAGGCGGCTCGGTCCTGGCGAACACCTGTCAGACCGACCACCTGCAGTGCGCGACGGCCATGCCAGTGGACGGCTATTGCGAGTGCCGGGCACGCGGCACGACCGAGGATGGCACCGTGGTGGCAAGGTCGTCTCATCGACCGAGCAATGCGACCGCCGGCGGGTGCGGCGCGCAGCCTGGGGCCGCAGGCTGCCGTTGATCTTTCGGTCTACGCCGCCCGCACCAGCCGGTGGTGCTTGCGTCCCGCCGACAGCTTGATCGCATCGTCATGCAGGTCGGCCACCGTCACTGTGTGGCCCTCGTCTCGCACCGGCATGTCGTTGATGCGGGCGCCGCCGCCGCGGATCAGCCGCCGGCCTTCGCCGTTGCTGCCGACCAGTCCCGCGATCGCGAACAGCCGGAATGCCGGAATGCCTGCCTCCAACTCGGCGCGCGGCACATCAACGCCGGGCAGCGTGTCCGCTGCCTCGCCTTCCTCGAATGCAAGCCGCGCCGTCTCGGCTGCCTCGGTGGCCGCATCGGCCCCGTGCGCCAGCCGCGTCGCCTCGGTCGCCAGCACCTTCTTCGCCTCGTTGATCTCCGCCCCGCCCAGCGCATCGAGCCGCGCGATCTCGGCCAGCGGCAGATCGGTGAACAGCCGCAGGAATCGGCCAACATCGGCATCCTCGGTGTTGCGCCAGAACTGCCAGTAGTCGTACGGCGAGAGCCGGTCGCGCGTGAGCCAGATCGCGCCCTGCGCGCTCTTGCCCATCTTCGACCCTGACGCGGTGGCGATCAGCGGCGTGGTCAGGCCGTAGACCGCCTTGTTGTCGGTCCGCCGCGTCAGATCGATGCCGCAGACGATGTTGCCCCACTGGTCCGACCCGCCGATCTGCAAAGTCACGCCGAATCGCCGGTTGAGTTCGCGGAAGTCGTAACTCTGCAGGATCATGTAGTTGAATTCGAGAAAGCTCAGCGGCTGCTCGCGGTCCAGCCTGATCCGCACCGAATCGAAGCTCAGCATGCGGTTGACGGTGAAATGCGTGCCCACCTCGCGCAGCAGCGGGATGTAGCCCAGCGCGCTGAGCCAGTCGTCGTTGTTGGCGGTGATCGCATCCGACGGGCCATCGCCGAAGCGCAGGAACGGCGTGAAGCAGCGGCGGATGCCGGCCATGTTGGCCGCGATCTGTTCGTCGGTCAGCAGTTGGCGGCTCTCATCCTTCCCGGACGGATCGCCGATCCGCGTCGTGCCACCGCCCATCAGCACCAGTGGCCGATGCCCATGGCGCTGCAACAGGCGCAGGATCATGATCTGCACCAGGCTGCCAACATGCAGGCTGTCGGCGGTACAGTCGAAGCCGATATACGCGGTCACCGTGCCGGCGCGCAGCGCTGCATCCAGCCCGTCGGTGTCGGTGCACTGGAAAACGAAGCCGCGTTCGGTGGCTTCGTGCAGGAAATCGCTGTTGACCATGACGCGCGTGGGCTAGCACAGACGTAGCCGGCGGAAAATCAGGCATGCGGAAAATGCTGCGCACCATCGGACTGATGAGCGGGACCTCGCTGGACGGCGTCGACGCCGCCTGGCTGGAGACTGACGGCGAGCGCGTTGGCGCGTTCGGCCCGACGCTGACCCTGCCTTATGACGAGAGGCTGCGCGCTGACCTGCGCCGCATCCTGGACGCCGCGCCGACGCTCGACCCTGAGGACCGCCGGCTGAGAGCGGCGGTGGCGCGGCTCACCGAATATCATATGCGAGCCGTCGCCGCGCTGGGCCGCGAGGCGGACCTGATCGGCTTCCACGGCCAGACCATTCTGCATCAGCCCGACCGGCGCCGGACCTGGCAGGTCGGCGATGCGCGCGAGCTTGCCTGGCGCACCGGCGTGCCGGTGGCATATGACTTCCGCACCGCGGATGTGGCGTCCGGTGGCCAGGGCGCTCCGCTCGCGCCAGCCTACCACGCTGCGCTTGCCCGTGACCTGCCGAAACCAATGGCCGTACTGAACATCGGCGGCGTCGCCAACGTCACGTGGATGGGGCCATCGGGCGAACTGATCGCCTTCGACACTGGCCCGGGAAACGGACCGCTCGATGATTGGATCATTCGCCAGACTGGCGCTGGCTTTGACCGGGACGGGGCGCTGGCCGGTTCAGGGCGCGTCGACGACGGCGTGCTGGATCGGCTGCTGGCAGACCCCTACTTCGCCCGCCCCGCGCCCAAGTCGCTGGACCGCCTGGACTTCGCAGCATCCCTTGAGGCGAGCGGCGTCGAGCGCCTGACCCCGGCGGACGGTGCCGCCACCCTGGTGGCGTTCACGGCTGCGGCGGTCGCCCGGGCGCCTTTGCCGGAAAAGCCAAGGTGTTGGGTCGTTGCCGGCGGCGGGCGGCGCAATCCGGCGATCATGGCGGCACTCCAGGAACGGCTGGGCACACCAGTCGATCCGGTAGAGGCGGTTGGCTGGGACGGCGACGCGCTCGAGGCGCAGTGCTTCGGGTTCCTAGCAGCGCGCGTGCACGCTGGCCTCCCTCTCAGCTTTCCTGGCACCACAGGCGTGTCGCAGCCCATGCCAGGCGGACTGATCGTCCTGCCCGCCGCAGCGTGATCACCCTCAGTCGGCGGCTAGCGCCATGATCCGACGCGAAATCGCCTTGCCGCAGTAGTCCTCGATCGCCTCGGACACACGGTCCGCGTGTTCGGCGAACACGTGATCAGCGCCTTCGAACACCCGATAGTCGACGCTGACGCCCTTCTGCGTGTTCAGCTTGTCCACCAGCTTCCGCACCGACAATTCAGGCACCAACTCGTCCGTGTCGCCATGCAGCATCAGCCCGCCGCATGGACACGGTGCCAGGAAGCCGAAATCGTAGTGGTTGGCCGGCGGCGCCACACTGACCCAGCCGGAAATCTCCGGCCGGCGCATCAGCAACTGCATGCCGATGAACGCACCGAACGAATAGCCGGCGATCCAAAGGCCGCCATGATTTGGGTTCACGACCTGCATCCAGTCGAGCGCAGCGGCGGCGTCCCCGATCTCGCCGATGCCGCCGTCGTAGCGGCCCTGGCTGCGCCCAACCCCACGGAAATTGAACCGCATCACCGAGCAGCCGAGCCGCTGGAACGACTGGTACATCGAGTAGGTGACCCGATTGTTCATCGTTCCGCCGTGCAGCGGATGCGGGTGGAGGATCAGCGCAACTGGGGCGCCGGTCTCCTTCGAATGATGATAACGACCCTCAAGCCGACCGTCAGGGCCGGCGAACATCACCTCTGGCATGGCGTCCCGAAACCGCTTTCCTATTCGGCAAAGGCACGACTGGCTGGACCCCCCTGGCCCACCGCCACACCCTCGCAAAGCCTACAGCCCTTCGCCCCGCGCCGACGGGTATCACGATACATTAGGAACGACGTCCCTGGCTTTCAGTTCCGCGTGAATAGTTGACCTCTGGGGTCGGAATATTTAGCCTCACGCGAAACGGCACTGGTGCCGCAAAGGGTTCGCTTCCTCCTAAGTGTTTCGGCCCCCCGACCGGCCGTCCCCGGGATTGGGCTCCAGGTCCCAGGGTCCGCGGACTATAGTGGAAGAGACGCCCAGTTCATAACGGAATTGTCGCATGGCTTTCATGTTTTTGCGGGAGATCATACGGACCTACCGGGAACGCGACCCGGCCGCACGGTCCTCGCTCGAGGTTCTGTTGTGCTATCCGGGCCTCCATGCCGTTATGTGGCACCGCGTGTCCCACTGGCTGTGGCAGCACGAGTTGCGACTGCTGGGCCGGTTTTCGTCCCATATCGCCCGCTGGCTGACCGGCATCGAGATCCACCCCGCCGCCCGGATCGGGCGCCGGCTGGTGATCGATCACGGCATGGGCGTGGTGATCGGCGAGACCGCTGAAGTTGGCGACGACTGCTACTTCTATCATCAGGTCACCCTGGGGGTGGCTCGCACGAGCAGCGGCAAGCGGCACCCCAGCGTTGGCAACAACGTGATCATCGGCGCTGGCGCGAAGGTGCTGGGGCCGATCTCGGTAGGAGACAATGCCCGCGTCGGTTCCAACGCCGTCGTGCTGGACAACGTACCAAACGGCATCACGGTGGTCGGCATCCCAGCCCGGCCGGTGCACCGCGAACCTATCCGGGGGCGCCAGGTGCCCGCCTTCGATCCTTATGGCATCCCGTGCGATGACAGCCTGGACCCGCTGCTGCGCGATCTCGACCAGATGCA
>DASSRN010000003.1:0-7781 GCA_035701785.1 Acetobacteraceae bacterium
GGCCCGGTGGGCTTTTCCAGCAGCCGTGCCAGGGTGGCAATGCGCTCGGACACCAGCGCCGGGTTCGGCGACACGCGGTCGTACGGGAGGCAGTCCCAGGCGGGGAAGCGCAGCACCTCGGCTTCCGGCATGGCGAAGGCCAGGGCTTCGGCCAGGCGGGCCATGCGGGCGTCGTCACGGGTGACGTGCAGCACGGGCCCCGGGAACTCGCCGCGGCGTCGGGCCAGCATGAAGGCGTCCCAGCCTTCCGGTGCGCCGAAGACTGGGGTCATCGCCGCGCTCCTCCCCCTCCCCTTGCGGGAGGGGGTTGGGGGGAGGGGGCATCGGACCGTGCGCCGCCCCCTCCCCCCAGCTCCCTCCCGCAAGGGGAGGGGAAGTGTGATTGCGCGATCTCATCCCGCACGCGGCGCAGCATCGGCGTCTCGGCTGCGGCAGGGATCGGCAGCCGGCCGGTGAGCCAGTCGGCGAGGTCGTTCTCCGGCAGTTCCAGCAACTCCTCCAATGCGACAAGCTCCGACTCGGACAGCGTGGCTACATGCCGTTGCACGAAGCCTCCGATCAGGATGTCGTTCTCGTACGTGCCGCGATGGGTGGCGCGATAGGTCAGGCGGCGGCGCCTCGCATCGAGCGAGGCTGATTCTGGTTCACTCATCGGCGCGGTGTCATATAGCCGCGCCCCAACCGCATGTCAGCCCGTGGATCATGATCCGTTCACGCCACTGTTCTCACCGCTGACCACGCTGAAGGGCGTCGGTCCGACGGTGGGCGCGCTGATCGCCAGGGCGGCGGGTGGCGAGCGGGTGGTCGATCTGCTCTTCCATCTGCCGGACTCCTATGTGGATCGCCGCCAGCGCCCGACCATCGCCCAGGCGAGGCCCGGCCAGATCGTCACTATGGCGGTCGAAGTCGAGCGCATCGAACCACCGGCGAACCAGCGCCAGCCGTGGCGCGTGCTGGTGCGCGACGGCACCGGCGTGGCCGACCTGGTGTTCTTCAAGTTCGCGCGCGAGCGGCAGATGCCCGTGGGGGCGAAGCTGCTGGTGTCCGGCAGGGTGGATCTGTTCGGCGGTCGGCGCACGATCTCGCACCCCGAATACGTGGTGCCCGCCGACCGTACGGACATGATCCCGGCGATCGAACCGGTGTGGCCGCTGACCGGCGGTCTCTGGCCGCGTCAGGTGGCCGCCGCCATGACGCACGCCCTCGCCCGGCTGCCTTCGCTGCCAGAGTGGCACGACGCCGCGCTGCTGCGGCGGGAGAAGTGGCCTGCATTCGCCGAGGCGCTGTCCGTCCTGCAACGGCCAGCCGAGTTGCCGGCAGACAGCAATCGCACGCGCCTCGCCTACGACGAACTGCTGGCGGACCAGGTGGCGCTCGCCGTGATACGCGGGCGGCTGCGCACGCGGCCGGGCCGCAGCCTGTCAGGTGACGGCAGCCTGCGCGCCAAGGCGCTCGCACGCTTCGGCTATACGCTGACCGGCTCGCAGCAGCAGGCGCTGGCGGAGATCGACGCCGACCTCGCATCCGACCGCCGTATGCTGCGGCTGCTGCAAGGCGACGTGGGCTCCGGCAAGACGCTGGTCGCGCTGCTGTGCATGCTGCGCGCCGTGGAGGCGGGGCGGCAGGCGGCGATGATGGCGCCCACCGAGGTGCTGGCGAAGCAGCACCACCGCACATTGTCGCGGCTGTCGCCGGCGCCGGTGGCACTGCTGACTGGCGGCGTGAAGGGCCGCGCGCGCGCGCAGCTGCTGCGCGGACTGAAGGACGGCTCGGTGCCGCTGGTGGTGGGCACGCACGCGCTGTTCCAGGAAAGCGTCGAGTACGACGACCTGGCGCTGGCGGTGATCGACGAGCAGCACCGGTTCGGTGTGGATCAACGGCTGCTGCTGGGCGGCAAGGGCGAGCTGACCGACGTACTGGTGATGACCGCGACGCCGATCCCGCGCACGCTGCTGCTGACCCAGTGGGGCGAGATGGAGGTCTCGCGGCTGACCGAGAAGCCGCCGGGCCGCGGCAGCGTGCGGACGTCGTTGCACTCGTTGGGCACGCTGCCGGAGCTGATGGACGCGGTGGCGCGCAAGCTGGACGAAGGCGCGCAGGTCTATTGGGTATGCCCGCTGGTGGCGGAGAGCGAGGCAGTGGACCTCGCCGCGGCCGAGGCACGGTTCGCGGTGCTGCGCGAGAGGTTCGGCGAGGCTGTGGGGCTGGCGCATGGAAGGCAGGACGCGGCGGTGCGCGATGCAATGCTGGCGGCGTTCGCGCGCGGCGACTGCCGGCTGCTGGTGGCGACGACGGTGATCGAGGTCGGCGTCGATGTGCCGGCGGCGACGGTGATGGTGATCGAGCACGCCGAACGCTTCGGGCTGGCGCAGCTGCACCAGCTACGCGGCCGCGTGGGGCGAGGCGCGGCGGCCAGCTTCTGCCTGCTGCTGCACGAGGACTGGGTGAACGACGTGGCGAAGCGACGGCTGACGCTGCTGCGCGACACGGACGATGGGTTCCTGATTGCGGACGAGGACTTCCGGCTGCGCGGCGGCGGCGATGTGCTGGGCACGAAACAGTCGGGACTGCCCGGGTTCCGGCTGGCGGACCCGATCGAACACGAGAGCCTGCTGCACATGGCCAACCGCGATGCGGCAGTGCTGTTGGCGCGCGATCCGAAGCTTACCTCGGAGCGCGGACGCGCGGTGCGGATGCTGCTGCGCTTGTTTGAGAAGGCGGCGGCGATGCGGACGCTGGCGGCGGGGTAGCCGACCCAATCAGAGTTCCAAGCCCTCATACAAGGCGGAGAACGGCAGGCTCAGACCAAACTCTGGGATGCTGACGGAAGCATCTGCGCCCTCGAGAAGCACAGCACCCTGGACCCCGAGCTGCCCGCTCTGATCACGCGTATAGACCAAGGCTCGCATCTCATCCTGGCTGATGAGCACGTAGGTGCGGATACTCGGGGTCGCATCGTAGTCCCGCAGTTTGAGGGTCTGGTCGATCCAGCCCGTGCTCTTGGACAGCACCTCGAACACTGCCACGGGTTCCTGCGCAAACAGGGCGCCCACGACGCGCTGTCCACAATCGATCAGTGCATCCGGATAGCGTCCGTCCGTCCCTGCCTTCACTTTGAGGTCGGGGCCATGCACCCGGCACCGCTTGCCGCGCATCGCGGCATGCAGCCCGGCCCGCAGATTGTTGCCGATCGTGTCGTGCTCCGCAGTGCCGTCGCCCATTGCGTGGACCTGACCATCCACGAGTTCGTAGCGGATCGGCTGGCGCGCTTCCCAGTCCAGGTAGCCTTCCCAGGTCCAGTGCGTCGGCTGCTGTGCCTGCGACATACGCGCGGGCTCGCTAGGCGAATATCGTGGCCGCTGAGACCAGCACGCCCGGCATCGCCTCGATAGTCAGCGTGTCCGAGCGCATGGCGCGTGTGCAAGCGGTGTAGCGATCGCGAACCGGTGCCCGATAAATTTCGACCTCCTCCGCCGCGAGATTGACGATCCAGACTTCAGGAATACCGCTGCTCGCATACAGCGCGAGCTTGACGGTGCGATCGTACTCCAGACTGATGTTGGCGACCTCCACCGCCAGCACCGTATCTTCGGGCCGCGGCGTCATCCGCTTGTAATCATCGCGCGGCCTGAGCACCGTGAAGTCCGGTTGCGGTTCGCTATGCCGGCTCAGCCGAACAGGATTTCCCACCGAGACAATGCCGTGCTCGCCAACCGCCAGCACCAGAAGTCGATTGAGCGCATTGGTCGCAGCAATGTGCTCGCTGCCGATCGGCGCCAACGCGACCAGTTCCCCCTCGATGAGTTCGACGCGGTCGTCCTCGGTCAGGATGCCGGCCTCGCCCATCCGGTGGTACTCTTCGACCGTCAGCAACCGGCGGCGCGCCGCCGGATAGCGCGAGAGCACACCCAGGCCTGCTTGGTCCATGCCGCTTGCAGCTCCTCTACTGCGCCTCCGGCATAACCCGCTCGTACAGTGCTGACAGCGGCACTGAGATGCCGACACTGGGAAGCGTCACCTCAGCGTCTGACCCGGCGACCCATTCGAACACCCACTCGGCATCGCGTCGCCGGTAGATATGCGCCAGCATCTCGTCCTGATAGATCTCGACGACCTCCAGCACGCCCTCCACCGCCTGCAGGTCCGTCCGCTTCTGGTCCCATTGCCGCTTGTGTCGCAGTTCGGAAGGCGAGACCACCTCAAAGACGACCCGAGGCAATGTCCCGCAACGGATCATGGCATCAGGAATCCGCGCCGTATGGCGCTGCTCATACTGCGGCGCGGCACCGCTGCCGATTTCCAGGCGGCACTCCGGGCGAAGGCGCAGCCGATCGCGAAGCTCGCCAGCCAGATTACCCACGATCACCCCATGCTCGGGGCTTGGGGCCGCGTGCGCGATGATCCGGCCCTGCACAAGCTCATAGCGCCAGGCAATGCCAAACTCGGACTGGTCAGTCCGCAGAAATGCATCGGCATCGAGGAACAAGCTATCGCGCGCCGTAGTGTCCATGCCGCCACGCTAGCATGGCGGGCAGCCACCCGCCACGCTGCGTGGGCCTGGGCGCCTCAGTCCTTGTAGTCAGGCTCGCGCTTGTCGAGCATCCGCTTCAGCGCCTCGAAGTGCCAGTCGTACGGCGCACGACCGCCATACTTCTCGCCCTTGCGGTACTGCGCGAACGTCGCCTCGATCACGTCATCCGGCAGGAACTTCAGCGGCCGGCCACTCGACATCGCCAGCAACTGCACCTGCGCGACGCGCTCGGTGTAGTACAGCAGATCATACGCCTCGGCGACCGACTTGCCGACGGTGGCGACGCCGTGGCTCGCCATCATCAGCACCTTCTTGTCGCCGATGACGCCGGCCAGCCGCTCGCCCTCGGCCGGATCGAACGCCGGCCCATCGTAGGTGTTGTCGTACGCCGTCACCATCATGATGCCGAGTTCGGTCTGCCCGATCGGCAGGATGCGCTGGTCCTCGAGCCGCGACAGCGCGCTGGCATACGGCATGTGCGTGTGGAATACCGCCGCCGCACTGGGCAGCAGGCGGTGGATCGGCGCGTGGATGCAATAGGCCGACCGCTCGATCTCACCCTCGCCCGCCAGCAGCGCGCCGTCGTAGCCCACCTCCATCAGGCAGCTTGCGGTCACCTCGGACCAGTGCAGGCCGAACGGGATCTGGTAGTAGCGGTCGTCACAGCCCGGCACGCGCAGCGTCAGGTGGTTGAAGATACCCTCGTGGAACCCCTGCATCACCGCCAGCCGGTGCGCCGCTGCGAGATCCACGCGGGCCTGCCACTGCTTTGCAGCGATATCGGTGTCGATGGTCCGTTCGATCGATTCCAGAGGCATTGCCGTTTCCTTCACGCGTGCTGCGTCGCAACATACCGGTCGGTTAAGCCTTTGTCATCCATGCACCCGCCGCTTGCATTGCCGGCGGATTTCGCTATTCCGCCGCCCGACGGAAGAATTCGGGGAGACGTTCTGTGAGCGCCGAAGGCCAACCTGTGCTGATCGAGATCGCCGGGCTGACCAAGCGCTTCGGCAGCTTCACTGCGGTCGACGCCGTAAGTTTCAACGTCGCGCGCGGCGAGGTGCTGGGCTTCCTCGGTCCGAATGGCGCCGGCAAATCCACCACGATGCGCATGCTGGCCGGCTTCATGATCCCCACCGCCGGCACCGCGCGCATCTGTGGCCATGACGTGCAGGGCGCCGGAGTGGCCGCGCGCCGCGTCCTAGGGTTCCTGCCGGAAGGCGCGCCGACCTACCCCGAAATGACCGTCAGTGGCTTCCTGACCTTCTGCGCCAAGGTGCGCGGCTTCAGCGGCAGCGACCTTGCCCAGCGTGTCGAGCATGCGGTGACGCTAACCAGGCTCGAGGGCGTGTTGCTCCAGCCGGTGGAGACCCTGTCCAAAGGCTTCAAGCGCCGTGTCGGGTTGGCGCAGGCGCTGCTGCATGACCCGCCGGTGCTGGTGCTGGACGAACCGACCGACGGCCTCGACCCGAATCAGAAGCACGAGGTCCGCACGCTGATCGCGCAGATGGCGCCGCAGAAGGCGATTGTGATCTCGACGCACATCCTGGAAGAGGTCGACGCCGTGTGCTCGCGCGCGATCATCATCGCGGCGGGCCGCGTGGTGGCGGATGCGACGCCGGCCGAGTTGCAGCGCCGGCATCCATCGGGCCGGCTGGACGACGTGTTCCGGCAGCTGACGATGGAGGCCGCCTGACCATGCGCAACGTGCTGATCGTGGCGCGACGCGAACTCGGCGGCTATTTCGCCACGCCCGTTGCCTCTGTGTTCATCGTCATTTTCCTGGTGCTGCAAGGCGCCCTGACGTTCAACCTCGGCGGCTTCTTCGAGCGCGGTCAGGCCGACCTCAATCCGTTCTTCACCTTCGTCCCCTGGGTGTTCCTGCTGCTGGTGCCGGCCATCACCATGCGGCTCTGGGCCGAAGAGCGGCGGCTGGGCACGATCGAACTGCTGCTGACATTGCCGATCACCCAGACCCAGGCGGTGCTGGGCAAGTTCCTGGCTGCCTGGGCGTTCTGCGCCATAGCGCTGCTGCTGACGTTTCCGTTCGTCATCACGGTCAACATCCTGGGGCGCCCCGACAACGGCGTGATCGCCTCGGGCTATGTCGGCGCGCTGCTGGTGGCCGGCGCGTTTCTCTCGGTCGGGTCCGCGCTCTCGGCGCTGACCAAGAACCAGGTGATCGCCTTCGTCCTCGGCGTCGCGGTCTGCTTCGTGTTCGCCGTCGCGTCCTATCCCGTGGTCACCGACTTCCTGTCGCGCAACACGCCGGCACTGGCCGAGATCGCCCGCCGCATTGCGGTGATCGACCGCTTCCAGGACTTCACCCGCGGCGTGGTCAGCCTGCGCGACCTGATCTTCTTCGCCACCTTCATCGGCTTCTGGCTGTTCCTGAACACGGTCATCGTCGAACAGCGAAAGGCAGACTGACGCGATGCGCCGTCGTATCTGGTTCTCCGTCATCGGCGTCATCGCTGTCGCCGCCATCGTGATCGGCATCAACATGTTCGCTGATGCGCGGCTGGCAAACATGCGCGTCGACCTGACGCACAGCCACATCTACACGCTGTCCAAGGGCACCAAGCAGATCCTGGCCGGGCTGAAGGAGCCGATCACGCTGCGGCTGTTCTATTCGCGCCGGCTGGGTGCGGCGGTGCCGGTATACGGCACCTATGCCGACCACGTGCGCGAGGTGCTGGGCGAATACGCTGCTGCCTCCGGCGGCAAGATCCGGCTGGAGTTCTACGACCCGGAGCCGTTCAGCGACACCGAGGACCGCGCGCTCGCCTATGGCCTGCAAGGCGTGCCGGTCGATCAGGGCGGCGTGCAGGTCTATTTCGGCCTCGCTGCCTCCAACCTGGAGGACGATGAACGCACCATCGCCTTCTTCCAGCCGGAGCGCGAGCGCTTCCTGGAATACGACCTGACGAAGCTGATCTACGACCTGTCCAACCCGAAGCGCCCCGTGGTCGGCGTGATGTCGTCGCTGCCCCTGGACGGCGATCCGCGCATGATGATGATGGCGATGCGCGGCCAGCAGGTGTCGGGCGGCCAGCCCTATGCCTCGACGCAGCTTTTGCGGCAGACCAATCAGGTGAAGACCGTCAACACCGACGCGCAGGTGATCGATCCCGACATCCAGGTGCTACTGGTGGCCGAAGCGCAGAAGCTGTCGGATGCGACGCTGTATGCGATTGACCAGTTCGTCATGCGCGGCGGACAGCTCATGGTGATGGTGGACCCGTGGAGC
>DASSRN010000004.1:0-9367 GCA_035701785.1 Acetobacteraceae bacterium
CCCCAATCGGCTGCGGGTGGCGGGATGCCGAGGCCAAGAAAGCTGAGGCTTGCGGAGGTGAAGATCGCGAACGACACGCTGGTGGCGAACTGCGCTGCGACGACCGGCAGTACGCCGGGCCAGACATGGCGCCGGATGATCCACAGCGTCCTGCCACCGGTGGCGCGCGCCGCCTCGACGAACAGCATTTCGCGGATCGCAAGCGCCTGTCCGCGCACCAGCCGCGCAATCGGCGGCCACATCACGAAGCCCAGCACCAGGATGAGGTTGCGCAGGCTGGGGCCAACCATGACTGTGATGATCAGTGCCAGCACCAAGCCCGGCAGCGCGATGAACAGGTCGATGAGCGCGGTCAGTGCGACATCGACGGCGCCACGCAGCATGCCCGCCAGCAGCCCCACCGGGACGCCGACCGCCATCGCGACCAGCGCGGCACCGAAGCCGATCGCCAGCGAGGCGCGAGCGCCGTAGATCACGCGGCTGAGCACGTCGCGGCCAAGATCGTCGGTACCGAAGAGATGCGCGGCACCCGGCAGCGCCAGCATGTCGATGCCCGATGCATACGGGTCCTGCGGCGCGATCAGCGGCGCCGCAGCGGCGACCACCGCGATGCAGGCAACCAGCCCGGCACCGATCCAGCGTCCGGGGCGCCTCACGATTCGTGCCGGATCTGCGGATCGGCCACGGCGTAGCCGATATCGGCCAGCAGGTTCATCACCACGACGCCGACCACAATCAGCATGCCGATCGCCAGCATGACCGGGAAGTCGCGCGCCTCGATCGATGCGACGAACAGCCGGCCGGTGCCGGGCATCGAGAAGATCGTTTCGGTGACCACGGCTCCGCCGGTCAGCTGGCCGATCGAGATGCCGACGAAGGTGATCACCGGGAGGATTGCGTTTGGCGCGGCGTGGCGGAACGCGACGCGCCATGCTCCCAGTCCCTTGGCCTGCGCGACGCGGATGAACGGGCGCCGCAGGACATCGGCGTATTCCGCGCGGTAGACGATCGAGAAGGCACCGAAGTAGTAGGCGGACAGCGTCAGGACCGGCATCACCATGTGCTGCAGGTGAGGGGCGATGCCGTCGGACCACGGCACCCAGCCGGTGGAAGGCAGCAGGCTCAGCTTCACTGACAGCACGAAGATCAGGGACACGCCCAGCATGAAGTTCGGCACAGTGATGCCCACCAGGTTGGCCGTGGTCACCACTGGCTGCAGCAGGCTGCGCGCCGTCGGGATGGTGTTGGCGCCTACCGCAGCGGTCACCGCCAGGGTGATCGCCAACAGCGACAGCTCCAGCGTCACCGGAATACAGGCCGCGATCGCCGCGGCGACACTCTGCTGTGTAGTGTAGCTGCGCCCGAGGTCGCCGATGAGCGCGCTGCCCAGCCAGCGCAGGTATTGCAGCGCGGCCGGCTGGTCGAAGCCGTAAGCAGCGTTCAGTGCGGCGACCGCCTGAGGGCTGGCGTCTTGCCCGAGCATCATTGCTGCGGGGCTGCCCAGAAGCCGGGTGACGGTGAAGAACAACAGGGCCGAGACGATTACCGCCGTCAGCAGCATCAACAGCACACGACGTACGATCAGCCCGAGCATCAGCTCAAACCATCCCTCCCGTCGTTCCACCCCAGGCCGGCCGCTTGGCCGACCGCATCCCTGGATGGTATACCAAAGCGCTTTGGTATACCAAACAGCCTGACCAAGGGAGGTGCCACATGCGCTTCGGACTGTTCCACAACCTCCACGACACTACCAGGCGGCGCGATTACGCCGATCTGCTCGATGAACTGCGTGAGCTCGCGGCGATCTGCGACGCGACGGATTTCGACGTGCTGTGGATGCCGGAGCATCATTTCAGCGTATGGGGACGCGAGCTGCTGCCCAATCCGCTGATGACCGCGGTGGACCTCGCAGCGCGCACCAGGCGCATCCGCATCGGTCTTGCCGCCGCGATCGTCACCTTCTGGCACCCGCTGCGTGCGGCCGAGGACATCGCGCTGCTCGACCAACTGACCGGCGGGCGCGTGGAGGTCGGGTTCGGACGAGGCAATTACGGGCTGGAGGCGAGCAACCTCAATCCGGCGGCCGATCCGAACGACCAGGTCAGGAACAAGCTGGTGTTCGATGAAGCCGTGTCGGTGATCAAGGCGGCGCTGACGCAGGAACGCTTCGCCTTCAAGGGGCAGGTGTTCCAGTTTCCGGCGCCCGGCTTCCGTGCCGACCGCGCGCACACTGTCACGGACTCGGAGTACGTGGACCCGCAGACCGGCGAACTGATCAAGCTGTCGATCTTCCCGCGCGCACGGCAGCAACCGCTGCCGATGTGGGAGATGGTGAACTCGCTCGACTCCATCGAGCATGCGGCGCGCCAGGACCTGGGCATCATCATGTGGCGCCCGCCGGTTGCGGCGCTCCGCGAACGGCTGCGCGTCTATCGCGACACGCTGCGTCAGGCGACTGGCAAGGAGCTGCAGCTGGGGGCGCGTGCGGCGGTCATGCGCGACACCTTCGTCGCCGACACTGAGGAGGAGGCGGTGCGCATCGCCGGTGGGCCGATGATGGACTCGCTGAACTTCTCCAACTGGCGTGGGCCGAGTGTTTATCTCGATCCTAGCGAGACGCTGCCGGGGGAGCAGGAAGCAGCGCTGAAGAAGCGCCTTACCTACGAGTTCGTGCGTGACCGCAGCGTGTATTTCGGGCCGCCGGAGAAGATCGTTCAGCAGATCCTGCACCTGCATCGCGAGACCGGCATCGACAGCGTGATCTTCAAGACGTCATGGTCGGGGCTGCAACATGCAGCGGCACGCGAGAGCGTCCTGCGTCTCGGCACCGAGGTTATTCCCGCAGTGCGCGCCGCGTTGCGAACGCAGCAGCGAGCGGTCGCCGCGGAATAGGTCGCGGGTGGGCGTCACCCAGCGTCCTTCAGCACCTCCAGGGCGAAGCGCGCCGAACGTTCGACGAAAGCAGCGCAGCGTCGGGCGGCCAGATCGGGCGCCCGCTTCCGCACCGCAGAGTAGATGCCGCGCAGCAGCGCCGTCGTGCGCAACTGCCGCGCCTGCGGCGCCTGCTGGGTCGTCAGGTGCCGGAGGTAGGCGATGCGCGCTTCCAGCATTTCCAGAATGCGCCGGGCGATCTCGTTGCCGCTGCCATCAAGCAGCGCGGCATAGAAATTACGGAACGCCGCGACATAGGCGGGGCCGTCGAGCGCACGGGCTGCTGTCTCGGCGCTGGCGACGGCATCGCCAAGCGCTGCGATCTGCTGTTGGCTGGCGCGCGCAACGAACAACCGCGCCATCGCAGGCTCGAGCGCCGCGCGCACCTCATAGATCTGTCGTGCCTCCCGTGCCGACACTGCGGCGACCAGGAACACGCCACGATGGCCGCGCTCGACCAGGCCTTCCGACTCCAGCGACTGGAGCGCCGCGCGAACGCCGGTGCGGCTGACCCCGAGGCGTTCGACCATGTCGCGCTCGACGAGGCGCGTGCCGGGCCTGAGGCGCAGCGAGAGGATGGCTTCCCGCAGCGTCTGGGCGCTGCGACCAGCTCTGGTGTCCTGTCGCGGAGACATGGCCGTTCCTACACAGTGCGCAAGTTGGTTCAAAGGGGACAGAACGGTAAGAACAGCCGTCTTCGAAGGAGATCGGCTTGCTCGGGGTGCTTTACGCTGCGCTTGGTGCGTTCACCTTTGCGCTGAACAACGTGACGATGCGCAGGGGTGTGGTGACCGGCAGCGTGCTGCAGGGGATGGCGCTGACCGTTCCAATCGGCGGGCTTGCGTTTCTGGCCATGACCATCGCCCTGGGCGAGCTGCATGACCTCGTGCGGTTTCCGACAGTGGCGGTCAACTGGCTGGCCTGCCAGGGCATCGTCCACTTCGTCATTGGCCGCTACTGCAACTACAGGTCCAACCAGCTCATGGGGGTGAACCTGACCGCGCCGGTCGTTCAGCTCCAGGTGCCATTCGCGATGCTGCTGGCTGTGGTATTGCTGCGCGAGAAGTTCACCGTGCTGCAAGCGATCGGGTCGGCTTTGATGCTCGGTGGTTCCTTCATCACCCAGGGCAATGCGGGGACGCGGAAACCGGCCGCGCATCCTGTATTCCGGCCGCGTGTGTTCCCCGGCACCATGTTCGGTCTGGGGGCGGCGATGTGTTATGGCAGCTCGCCGCTGATGGCCCGCCAGGCCTTCCTCAATGCACCGGGCGCCGCAACGGCAGCCGGTGGCTGTCTCGCCTATGCAGCGGCGACAATCTTCTTCCTCCTGATGCTGCTCAGGCCCGGCTCATCTGCGGATATCAAGTCGATGAAGCGGGGGAACCTGGCCTGGTTTCTTGCCTCGGGCCTACTGGTCGCCATTTCCCAGGCCTTTGTATATGCCTCGCTGGCAGTAGCGCCGCTGATGGTGGTGACGCCGATCCTTCAGCTGTCCCTGGTCTTCCGGCTCCTCCTATCGCAATTGATCAACCGCGAGCACGAGGTGATGAACGCCGCCGTTGCCATCGGGGCGGTCATCGCGGTGCTGGGTTCCATCCTGGTGTCGCTCGACACCGAGGAGCTCACGGCTTTCCTGGGCTCTGGGTCACTGGCCGATTTCCTGAATTATCGCCTTGCCGGGCACTGATCGGCCCGGCACGGGGCAGGTTCTCCTTGCCTCACCGGCAGGTGATCGCTAACTGACCTCCGCGCGCAAGGAGCAGTTCAGATGGGCTACAGGGTCGCAGTCGTCGGCGCCACCGGGGCGGTCGGGCGCGAGATGCTGAAGACGCTCGCCGAGAGGCAATTTCCGGTGGACGAGGTGGCGGCGGTGGCGTCCGGCCGGTCGGCTGGCGCCGAGATCTCGTTCGGCGAGAAGCGGGTGCTCAAGGTGCAGAACCTGGAGACATTCGACTTCAAGGGCTGGGATATCGGGCTGTTCTCGCCGGGCGCCTCGGTCTCGGCCGTGCATGCGCCGCGGGCGGCGGCGGCAGGTTGTGTGGTGATCGACAACACCAGCCAGTTCCGCATGGACCCGGACATCCCCCTCGTGGTGCCGGAGGTGAACCCGCAGGCGCTGCGCAGCTACGGCAAGCGCAACATCATCGCCAACCCGAACTGCTCGACCATCCAGATGGTGGTGGCGCTGAAGCCGCTGCACGACCAGTTCAGGATCAAGCGCGTGGTGGTCTCGACTTACCAGTCGGTATCCGGCGCCGGCAAAGAGGGGATGGACGAACTGTACGGGCATACCCGCAAGGTGTTCGTGCACGAGCACGAGAGCCCGGAGCAGTTCACCAAGGAGATCGCCTTCAACTGCATCCCGCACATCGACAAGTTCCTCGACGACGGCTCGACCAAGGAGGAATGGAAAATGGTGGTCGAGACCAAAAAGATCCTGGACCCGGACATCGCGGTGCACGCCACCTGCGTGCGGGTGCCGGTGTTCATCGGTCACGGCGAGGCGGTGAATGTCGAGTTCGCCAACCCGGTCACCGCCGGCGAGGCGCGCGCCTGTCTGCGCGACGCGCCTGGCGTCGAGGTGGTCGATGTGCGCGAGGACGGCGGCTACGTTACCCCGCTGGAGTGCGCCGGCGAGGATGCCGTGTATGTGAGCCGCATCCGCAAGGACCCGACGGTGGAGCACGGGCTCGCGTTCTGGTGCGTGTCCGACAACCTGCGCAAGGGTGCGGCGCTGAACGCGGTGCAGATCGCCGAGACGCTGGTGGCGCAGCGGATGCTGGCCAAGGCGGCCTGATCGAGCTTCAGCCGAAGCGGTCGCGCCAGGACGGTTGCGCGCCCGGCACCGGTAAAGTGGTCGCGTGGTAGACGCCGCGGGCGATCGCGCGGGCCATGACCTGCGCCGCGACGTGCCCGAGTTCGGTGAGTTCGATCACGGCGTGATGCATCGGCCGCAGGCCAGTGCTGGCGGCAAACACCGTGTCGCCGTCGTTCGGCGCGTGGGCCGGCAGGACCGCCCGCGCCAGGCCGTCATGGGCCATGATCGCCAGCCGCATCGCCTCTGCCTTGGTCAGCACGGCGTCGGTGGCGACGAGACCGATGGTCGTGCTGGTGCCGCGTCCGGCCTTGAGGCGGAGCATGGCGTCGAAGGATGCCGGCAGGCCGAGGCCGCCGAACTCGGCGTCCCGCTCGAACGGGGCGGCCCAGAAGTGGTGGCCGGTGCCGATGGTCGGTGATCCGACTGCGTTGACGGCGGCGATGGCGCCGACGGTATGGCCGTGCGAGGTGACGGCGCTTGCCGAGCCGAGGCCACCCTTCACCGTTGCGGTGGTGGCGCCGGTGCCGGCGCCGATGCTGCCAAGCTCGAATTCGGGGCTGGCCGAGGCCGCCGCGGCGTAGCCCAGGTCGCGATAGGGCGCGAAGCGGCCCCAGTCCTTGTTCCCACCGTTGAGCAGGTCGAACAAGATGGCCTGCGGTACGATCGGCACGCGCACGTCGCGGATCACCAGCCCGCGACCCTGCTCGCGCAGCGCCGCCTGGACGCCGCCCGCGGCATCGAGGCCGAAGGCGGAACCGCCAGACAGCACGATCGCATCCACAGCCTGCACCGTGTTGTGCGGAGCCAGCAGTTCGGTGTCACGACTGCCAGGAGCGCCGCCGAGAATGCTCACCGATGCGGTAGCCGGCTGATCGAAGACGATTGTGGTGACACCCGAACCGAGGCGGAGATCTGTGCTGTTGCCGACTGCGATTCCGGCAACGTCGGTAAGCAGATTGCGAGGTGTGAAGAGATTGCTCACGGCAGCGAGAATGACGCAGTGCGTGGAGGTGATCAAACGCGCGTGCTGTGCGCCGCAGCAGCGCCGTACGGCTTCAAGCGTCTGTCATTCGGCTTGCAAGCCCATCTTTCACGACACAGGTCGACTGCAGGTCTTTCAGCCACCGGGAGAAGAATATGGCAGAAGAATTCCATGATGAATTGATCAAGTTCCTGCCCAAGATGCGCATCTGGGCGTTGGCGCTGACGCGCAACCGCGCGGCTGCCGAAGACCTGACCCAGGACGTCGCGGCCAAGGCGCTGGTGGCGAAGGACTGCTTCACCCCAGGAACGAATTTCTCTGCCTGGGTTCATCGCATCATGGTGAATCACTTCATCAGCGGCGTGCGCAGCCGGCGTGAGTATACCGACGTGGATACAGTGCCGGAGGTGCCGGTAGCGGCGGCGCACGAAGACCGGACCGCGTTGCGCGAGCTGGGCTGGGCGCTGGAGCGGCTGCCGCGGGATCAGCGCGACGCGCTGCAGATGATCGTGCTGCAGGAGCAGTCGTACGAAGATGCGGCTGAGGTGACCGGCTGCGCGATCGGCACCTTGAAGAGCCGCGTGCACCGGGCGCGGTTGCAGCTCCGGGCGTATCTGACCGGCGAGCCGATGGCCGACGCAGCGTAGCCATACACCCCGAAGCGGGGCTTGCGTGGTCAGTGAACCGCGCCAAGCCCTGCGACGGGAACGCCGGACGCGCCTGGCCGCCGTGCGCCCAGCAACTGCCTCGCCTGCTCCAGGCGGCCTGCGTTCAGACAGGCTTTCAATAGCGTGAACTCGATCAGGTCGTGCTGCGCCCGGCTGCCGCCGATGCGCTCGTTCTGCGCAACCAGCGGTGCCAGCGCATCGATTGCTGCGTTGAAGTCGCCACGCTCGAACGCCAGGAAGCCGGATGACAGCGCGGGGAGATAGGCGCCGGAGGGGTAGCGTCCGTCGGACGCCAGTTCCTCCATCAGGCGGGCGCGCGCGTCGAGCGCAGCTTCATCGCGGGCGACCACCTGTGCCAGGATGACATGCAGGTCTACCAGCCCGCTGCCGGGGCGCGGCAGCGCGCGATTGGCGTAGTCGTACATCGTTTGCCATGCGTCGGCATTGCGCGGGTGACCGGCGAGCTCGGAGCGCCACAGGAATGCCGCGGCATCGGACATACGCTGCTGCGGACCGCCGCTATGACGGTCGAGCGTCATGGCGTCATGGTAAAGCTCCAACGCCTCGCTCCAGTCGCCGGCCTGGAGTTGGCACAGCGACAGGTGCCAGCTCAGATGGCCGTGGAAGAAGCCGTCGCGCGGATAGGTCTTCAGCCACGTCGACAGATAGGCGCGGGCGGTGTCCGGCTCGCCGCTTTCATAGCAGACATGGGCGAAGCCGTGGGCGCCGTGCGCATTGTCGGGCATCGCCGCAACCGAGCGCTCGATCTTCGGGCGCGCCGCGGCGAGTTGGCCATCCTCGGACAGCGCCATGGCGTGATGCGCGAGGAACCAGGGATCATCGCCATAGTGCTGCGCCAGGCTGTCCATCAGCGTGGCGATCTGGTGCTTCTGCCCGATGCGGCCGGAGGCGCCGATCAGGCCGTTGGGGTTGGCGGCGGTGGCGAGCACCAGCGCGTCCCGCGGCCATGCAGTGAGGTGTGCATGCAGCGCGGCGATGGCCGGTTCGCTGCGGCCGGCGAACATCAGGTCGAAGTAGGTGATGTGGCTGGCTTCGCGTGCTGGGAGGCCCGTGGCTTTGTCCTTCGCCGCGGTCAGGGCTTCCCGCGCCGGGGCGACGTTGCCTTCGCGCATAAGGACCTGAGCCTTGCCGACATACGCCAGGGCGAAGCCTGGGTCGGCTGCGATGGCGGCGGCGTATGCCGCGGTCGCGCCGGGGTAGAATGTGAGTGCGAGATGACAGCCACGCACATAGGCGTCGCGCGCGGCGGCGGATGAGGTGGACAGCGGCAGGTCGTAGCGGTCCGCAAGCATGATGCATTCTCCCCGTCGGGCTCGGCCTGGCCATTCACGTCTCAACCTGCCAAGTCAAGAAAGACGTGGATGGTCAGCACAAGGCCGACCATGACGATAGCGCGAATGCCTCGGGGCTACAGCCCTTGCAATACCAGGGCCTGGTAAAACTGCGACGCGGCACGATCAACGCAGGCCGAATCAGGTTCGGAGCCCGCGGGCATCGGCGGCACGACCACGCCGAACACAGCCTGCTGCTGGCCGGACTGGAACACCGTGTAGGTGATGTTCATGCAGTTGCCTTCGGCGCGCAGCCAAGGCGAGACCAGCACCTTGCCGCCCTGCCAGGCGTTGAACGGCAGCATGTTGCCGTCGCCGACATAGACCACCTGCACACTCGGCATCGCCGCGAGATCGGCGATGAACTGGTTGGTGTAGGGGAGCCGCGGTTCCGGGTCGTCGCGCATCCGCTCGATGCCGAACATCCAGGTTGACCGCAGCGCGGTCGCGCCAGGCACGCCGATGGGCTGGCAGCCAGTCGTGCACAACGCGGCCAGTGCGATGGGTGCGAGACGTGTGCTGCGCATCCCGTGACGCTATTCAGCCGCCAGTATCTTGTGGGGCGGCGTCTGCACGACCGGAGCAAGTTCCGGTGCGTCGAACGACGCGACACGAC
>DASSRN010000005.1:0-3954 GCA_035701785.1 Acetobacteraceae bacterium
TGAGGGTGTTGGGATGCTCAAGGATCCCCTCATTTGGGGCGTAGCGTGGCATTGAAATAAAAGAATCGGCAGTGCGGCTGGGGATTCTGGAAAGCATCGCAGTCCCTGTGCCGACGTTAAGATCTTGCGTCTTGAGCCGAGCCACTTTTCGGCGCGGCTATTCGGTTGAATCTGCTCCACGGCCATCCATCAGATCCCGCGGAGCCTGTCATGACGACCCCCAACCAGTTCTCGTTCGATGAGGTTCGTCAGGTTCTCGGCGGCGTGCTCGGCCCGGACCTGCATGCCAAGCGCGTCGACAGCCTGTGCGACGCCACGCTCGGCGTGCTGCACAGCGGTTCGCTTGCGGTTGCCGCCATCGGCCACGGACTGGCCGCCGCTCGCGGGACCCTGACCAAACATGCCATCAAACAGGTTGACCGGCTGTTATCCAACCCCGGCATCAAGATCGATGACATCCTCACCCTGTGGGTGCCCTATATCGTCGGCGCCCGCACCTCGATCGCGGTCGCCATGGACTGGACCGATTTCGACGCCGACAACCAGGCCACCCTGATGCTGTCGCTGATCACCGAACACGGTCGCGCCACGCCACTCGTGTGGCTGACGGTGGATAAGAAAACCCTGAAGGATCGCCGCAATCTCTACGAGGACCGCCTGCTGGTGCGGCTGGCGGAGATCCTGCCGCCGCAGGTCAAGGTGCGCATCATCGCCGACCGCGGCTTTGGCGACCACAAGCTGTATAGGCTGCTGACTGAACAGCTCCATTTCGACTACGTCATCCGGTTTCGCGGCAACATCACGGTCACCGCGGCGGATGGCGAAACCCGCACCGCAGCCGCATGGGTTCGCCCGGGCGGGCGGGCACGCATCCTTCGCGGCGCCAAGGTCACCGCCGAACGCCACGAGGTCGGCACCGTGGTCTGTGTGCGCGAGACGGACATGAAGCAGGCGTGGTGCCTGGCCGCCAGCAGCACGGATGAGACAGCCAAGGATCTGACTTGGTATTACGGCAGCCGTTGGGGTATCGAATCAGGACTGCGCGATACGAAGGACCTGCGTTTCGGGATGGGGATGGGTACCATGCGGGTGAATTCGCCTGAACGCCGAGACCGGATGTGGCTGCTCAACGCCTTCGCGGTGGTGCTGTTGACCTTGCTGGGCGCGGCCGGCGAGGCGCTTGGCTACGACCGGCATCTGAAAGCCAACACCGCCAAACACCGCACCCATTCATTGTTCCGTCAGGGCTGCATGCTGTACGACTTGATCCCCAACATGCCGGAAAGCCGTCTGCGCCCGTTGATGGAAACCTTCACCGTCATGCTGAACGCTCAGCCACTGTTCTCGAAAGTATTTGGGGCGGTCTGAAATATGAGGGGAGTCCTGAGCTGGACTTTGGCGCTTTTGAGGGGCAGCCTGAATGCGTTGGTGAGCGGAAGGCTAGCCTATTTCCGCCTGAAGCGGACGAAGTCCATCGCTCCCGTGGCCACGGCGGCGCGATAGACACCGATGGCAAGACGCGGGTCCTCGGCCAGAACCTTCCCCTGAAGGCTTCGTAAAGCAGGCGCCCTAATGAACACTTCTTCCATCAGTTCCGGGCGTGTCATCAGAACCGGATTGATCGGCACGATGACGCGGGCCGTCATCGCGAAGCGGTCGGGCTGCACGAGGCGTGCGGCCATCTCCCGTCCTGGCCGCGCATTCTTTGCCATGGCTTCGTCGATCAGCCAGATCTCCTCCTCACGCAGCAGGTCACGCAGGATCAGACCGGTGGTTTGGTGGTGCCGCTCGACGCGCCAGAGCGAGAAACGGGCATGGCGCATGGCCTCGAGCACGATGGCTTCGTCGCAGCCTGGCGCGAACCCAGCGGCTCGGGCGTAACGGTCGAGCGGGTGTAAGCGGCCCAACCGGGCCAGATAAATGGCCAGATCCTCCGCGAGCGCGATTTCATATTCGCTGTCCGATACCACCATCTTGCCCTGCGTCAGATCGATCCGCCTGGCCCAGTCGAGCAGGACATCCGGCGCGATGATGTCCAGGACAGCCTCGTGCTGCTCCTTGCTGATCTGGCGCAGGCGGCGGTAGCGGGACAAGATCTCGGAACGGGTCATCAGTGGCGGCCCTGGCGGCGACACGGGGCTGACAAACGGCTGTCGCGCGCGCAGACGCGAAGGCCGCCGGGCGAGTAAGCGGCGAAGCGGCCCTGCTGGCAACCCGGCCCTCTCCCATCCCTTCCCACAAAACGAGGCACAGCATGGCCTCGCGGAGGAATGGGTCATGGCAAAGGGTGACACATCCGGCGGCATCCGGGCGATGGAGAGGTGGTTGCTGCCGTTTGCGGCGATGTTCACGCGCCCCTCATGGCTGAACGCCGTGGCACTGGCAACCGGAGCGCTCCTGTGCCTGAACCGGCGGACGGTGTGCGCGGCCTTGCGCGCGATGGACGGCGCGGCCGACAAGGGCTTTAGCCGGTTCCATCGGTTCCTGTCGTGCGCGCAGTGGTCGGGCCTGCAGGGGGCGCAGATTCTGCTTGGCCTGTTGCAGACGACGTTCGTGCCAAAGGGCGAACCGCTGGTGATCGGCGTCGATGACTCCGTCGAACGTCGGCGCGGCGCGAGGATCCGCGACAAGGGGATCTGGCGCGACGCGGTGCGCTCGAGCCGCGGCTTCTTCGTCAAGACCGAGGGCTTGCGCTGGCTGTCGTTGCAGGTGGTGGTCAGGCCCGGTTTCGCCAGACGCACATGGGGGCTGCCGTTCCTGACGATCCTGAGCCGTTCAGAGCAGGTCGATGCCAGGCGGCAGCGGCGGCACCTGACACTGCCGGAGAAGGCCACCTGGGCCCTGCGGCTGGTCGCCCGCTGGTGTCCAGGCCGATGCCTGGTGATGGTGGCGGACGGCGCCTACGCCAGCCTGGACCTGTTCTGGACGCTGCGAGAGCGCATGGTTTGCGTGGCACGCTGCCGCATGGATGCGCGCTTCTTCAACCCGCCGTCGCCACGCCGGAAAGGCCAGAAGGGCAGGCCGCGTGTGGTCGGCACCCGCCAATTGGCGCCACGGACGCGGGCGGTGCGCAAGGCCACTAAGTGGGAGCGCATGACCATCCCGGGATGGCGGACAAAGGATGGCAGGGCAGAGCGGGAGGTCGATGTCGCGACCAGCACGGCGCTGTGGAGCGCGCACGGCAAGACCATGACAGTGCGCTGGGTGCTGACCCGGGACCCGGCCGGACGTGCCGAGACGCGCGTGTTCGTCTGCTCCGATCCCAAGCAGTCGGCTCTGCAGATCCTGACGTGGTATGCGATGCGCTGGGCGGTCGAGCCCACCTTCCAGGAAGCGCGGCGCCATCTCGGGTTCGAGACCCAGCGGCAGTGGTCGGATCGGGCCATCCAGCGAACCACGCCGTTGCTGCTCGGTCTGTTCTCCCTGGTGACGCTGTGGGCAGCCGGTCAGGCCGCACGGGTCGGGAAGCTCCCGGTACTCGGTGCTGCCTGGTACCGCAAGCCGGACCCGACGTTCGCCGACTGCCTCGCCGTCGTCAGACGGGTGCTGTGGGCAGACGAGGCAGTGAGCCCACTCCTGTGGCGGGACGATTATCCGACTTGGCGCGCACGCGCACGAACCGCCGAAAATCCCAGGCCCCTACAGCAACGTCTGGCAGAGCTGATGTCCTACGCCGCTTGACCTTCCAAAGAGGGCCAAAGTGTAGGTAAAGCTAGCAACACGTAACGCCGTAAGCATATCGTGGTTTCTATCACCCGCGACGCCGTGGTGTCCTGTCCTCGAGGTCAGCTTGGGCGATTGCCACACCGGCATCAGCCAAGGATTGAACGATTAATTGCTTGATGGTCAGCCCTCGACTCTTAGCGGTTGCCGTAATTGCGCTCAGGGAGGTCTGGCGTAGCCGCATGTTCAACGTGGTCGGCCGGTCTAATGCCGCGATCTGGGTTGGCGGCA
>DASSRN010000006.1:0-9343 GCA_035701785.1 Acetobacteraceae bacterium
GGTCCGTTGCCCTGCCCTTCGGCGCCATGGCAGGCTGCGCAGTGCGCGGTATAGATGCGTCCGCCGCTGACGATCGCGGTCGCGGCGAATTCGGTGGGCGAGGTGAAATAGCTGGTCGGATAGGCAGCGACGAACAGCAGATCGAGGTAGGGCATCGCGACGACCTCGATCGCAACTGCAAGCCCAAGGGCCGGCCAGCGGGCTCGCCGCCAGGCGACGCCGACCACAACCAGTGCGACGCCGGCAACCGCGGCACCGACCGCCGCGGCGAGTTCCAATCCCAGCGTCGGATCAGCGAACGCGACCAGGCTGGGGCGCCAGGGGAACGGCCAGACCGGCGCCTCGTGCGTGCCTGGCGTCTGGGTGGCGAGGAAGCCCGCGGTCAGCACCACCGCCGTGCCCAGCACCATCTCGCCGCTGATCGACAGCCGCATGGAGCGGCGCCCGGCATCGCTGGCTGCGAGCCGTTCGGTGATCACCAGCCGGTTCGCCGCGGCGAGCGCCAGCAGCCCCAGGAACAGCCCGAGCTTCACCAGCGCGATGTGGCCATAGAGGGTGCCGAGGAGGCCGGGCAGTCCGCCCATGAGCGCGCCGATCTGGACCACGGCGGTGCCTGCCAGCAGCAGCACCGAGGCAAGCCCGACGGGGGTGAAGTTATGGCAGGCGGCGGCCGCGTCCTCATGCGACAGGCGGCCGACCGCGAGATACAGCGGCAGCAGGGCGCCCAGCCACGCGCCGCTCGCCAGCAGGTGCAGCGCCTCGGAGGCGATCAGTTGCGCTCCAGCACCGCCGCCAACCGCGCCCGCATGCCCGAGCATCGGCTGTTCGGCGAGTACCGCACCGGCCAGCACCAGCCCGACCCACGGGAAGCGCAACAGCGGCAACACCAGCAGCAACAGTGCGAGCCGGCCCAGCAGCCAGACGCCGAACTGCGTCTTCAGCGCGACTGTCGGCACCGCGCGCAGCGTCATCGCGACCGAGTCCGCGCCGGCGATTTCCGCCGCCTCCACGCCCAGCCATGCCGTCCCGCACGCCAGTGCGACCAGCGCACTGACCAGGGCCAGGCGACGCAGCATGCCGCGCAACCGGTCGCGCGCGCCCTCCGGCAGCACCGCGACGCTGAACAGCAAGGTGCCGAACAGCGAAACCAGCGCCGCCATGTGCATGCCACGCAGCACGGCAGTGGCGATGCCGATGCCGTCCATGCGCTAGTGCACCGTGAACCGGAAGCTGCCCTCGGTCTTGTGGGTGTCCACCGAGGTGGCGTGCCACACCACGGTGTACTGCCCGCCCGGCAACGCGGGCAGCTCCACCGAAAGCTGCCGCTTGTTGCCGTTCGCCGTTTGCGGCGAGCCGATGGGGACTGCCGAACCGCCGGGACCGCGCAGCTCGATCGTGCTGAATGCGGGTTCCACGCCTTCGGTGAAGGTCAGCAGGATCTGCCGCGGCGCCACCGCGACCTCGCTGCCGACCGGCGGCACGGCGCGCTCCAGCGCCGCATGAGGATACGCCGGCGATGCCACAACGAGCATCGCCAGCACGGACAGCAGGCCCGCGCGCATCAATGGAACCAGGCGGCGATCGGCTTGCCCAGGCTGTTGGGCGCCAGATCGTCGAAGTAGAGGTGGAACTGCGCGATCACGCCCAGGCCCGAGCCCGTCTGCTTGTTGCCGGGGATCAGCATCTCGACGCTCATCGCATAGAAGTCTGCAGTGTAATTGACCCCGACGCCGAACAGGAACTGCGTGCTGGTCTGGTTCGGCTTGCTGGCGGACGAGGACCAGACCATCTCGGCTACCGGCGTTAGCCGGTTCACCCATTCAGGCAGGCCCAGGTCTTTCACCTGCGTCTGCAGGTAGCGCATGCTGTATTGCAGCGACAGGCCGCCGTTCCACGCGTTGGAGATGCCGTTGTTGAACAGCACGTCTCCGGTGTCAGGGTCGGTGCCGATCGCCTTCAGCTTCTTGTCGGCGATCGAGTAGCCCAGCGTACCGGTGACCGCGAGCGGCCGCAGATAGCTGATCGGCAGGTCACCGAACCCCTTGCCGAAGAACAGCGTCGGTGTGGTCGAGCTGGTATCGTCGTTGCCGATGGCATCACCGCGGCTGCCGGTGGCGCCGGTGCGGGCGAATTCGCGCGACACGCCAAGCGACAGCATGAACTCGTGCTCCGGGTTGACGTAGACCTTGTATTTCAGCCCGAGCTCGATGTTCTGCCAGCCCATCTGCGTCTTGGCGCCTGGCGTGCGCACCCAGGAGTAGCCGTCGGCGACCGAGAAGCCGAAATTGTCGGTGATGCGCTTGTCGAATTCAAAGTTGAGGTCGTACTCGCCTGACGACACGCCGCCGTCTTTTGACGGCAGGAACTGGAACGTCGGCAACGAGGCCTCGTCCGCGACATTGGGGTCGTCGATCAGCAGCGTGCTGATGAACATGTGCGGGCCGGCATAGCCGTGCGCCAGCACGGATTGCAGCGGCAACAGGCAGGCGCCGGCAAGCGCCGCCAGAAACTTCGAGCGATACATGTGAGAAGTCCCTGATGTGAGTGGGCTGGGAAAGGCGAAGCCGGACTCAGGTCAGGGTGGGTGGTCCACGGGGCTGGGCAGCAACGATCGGCGTGGCCGGCGGCGCGCGCGGCTGCGCGTCGGAAAACCGCAAGACCGCAACAGTCCGCTGTGGTGTCAGTGCCGGGGCGTCAACGAGCAGCGCCGTCGCTGTCGCCGTGGTCTGGCAGACGACGCAAAGCGCGCAGTCATGCCCGCTGTGCGATGGCTGTGCCGGCGCTGGCTGCTCCTTCTGGCCGTGCGCCTGGCAGATCGGAGCGAGCGCGAACGTCCGGGCGTGCGCCGTGGAAGCAGGCAGCGGCAGCGCCGCGACCACGACGACCTGGCACCATGCCGCGATCCACGCGGCGACGAATCGTAACGGAGACCTCATGGGACGTGCGACCCTACGTCCGGAAAAGTAACACTAACGCGAGGCCACCACCAAGCGTTCTCTCGCCGCCGTGAGCAGGTAGGCTCCGCCGCTCAGCGTGGTGATCCAGAAGCTTGTCGGCCAGTCGGTCGCATAGGCCAGCGCAAGGCCGGCCCACGCCTCGGCCAGCGCCAGCGCGACCGACAGCGCGATCCCGGCCCAGAAGCGCGTGGTCAGGCGCTGCGCCGCCGCAGCCGGCCCGACCATCAGCGCAAACACCAGTAGTACGCCGACGATCTGCACCGATTCGGCGACCGCCAGCGCCACGATGGCAAGGAACAGCACCGACAGCAGCCGCAGCTGCACGCCCTTCGCGGCGGCAAGTTCCGGTTGGAGGCTGCCGAACAGCAGCGGCCGCGCGATCACTCCCAGCGCGGCGACCGCGGCGATGGCGAGTGCCAACAGGGTCCAGACAGTCGCGGCGTCGATCCCCAGGATGTTGCCGAACAGCAGCGTGGTCGCCTGTGTGGCGTAGGCGGTGAAGAAATTCAGGAACAGCAACCCGAGCCCCAGCGCCATCGACAGCACCACGCCGATCGCCACGTCGCGCTGCCCAAGCCGCTCGCCGAGCAGGCCCATGGCGACCCCACCGGCCAGGGTCATCGCGATCAGCCCCCACAGCGGCGCTATCCCGATCAGCGCCGCTCCCGTGGCGCCGGCGAAGCCGACATGCGACAGCGCATGCCCGGCAAAAGTCTGCGCCCGCAGCACCAGGAAGAAACCGGTCAGCCCGGACACCACCGCCACCGCGAACGCCGCGGCGAAGGCGTTCTGCATGAAGTCATAGGTGAGCATGGTGCTCGCCATGGTCGTGCTGGTGCGCGTCGCGCTCCACGTCATGGCCGCCCGACATCACGAAGATGCGGCCGTTCACCCGCACCACGTCGATCTCCGAGCCATACAGCCGCGACAGCACCGGGCCGGTGACCACCTGGTCCACAGTACCCAGCGCGGCATGGCCATGGCCCAGGTAGAGCACGCGGTCGAGCGCCCCCAGCAGCGGGTTCAGCTCGTGCGCGCTGAACAGCACGGCGATCCCCAGCTCCTGCTGCAGCGCGCGGGTCAGTTTCACCACCGTGCGCTGATGGTGCGGGTCCAGGCTGATCAGCGGCTCGTCCAGCAGCAGCAGGTGAGGACGGCCCAGCAGCGCCTGCGCCAGCAGCAGGCGCTGGCGTTCGCCGCCGGAGGTCTCGGCCAGCGGCCGGCGGGCCAGCTCGGTTGCCTGCACGCGCGCCAGTGCCCAGGCGACCTCCTGCCGCGCCTCGCGCCCCAGCAGCGGCAGCCCCCAGCGGTGGCCGTTGACCCCGCTGGCTACGAAGTCCCAGCCGGTAAGGCGCAGTGCATCCAATGCACCGCGCATCTGCGGCATGTAGCCGATGCCCGGATTGCCGCGTGCCACGGGGCGGCCCAGCACGCGGATGGTGCCCCGGCGGGCCGGTAGCAGCCCCAGCACGGCGCGCATCAGCGTGGTCTTGCCGGCCCCGTTGGGGCCGAACACGCCGACGAACTCGGCGTCGCGAATGGCCAGATCGACGTCAGCGAGCACCGTGCGGGCGCCGAATCCCAGCGTGACGCCGGCGAACTCGATCGCGCTCATGGTGCGAGCGCGCGGTCGACGGCGTCCAGTTCGGCTGCCATCCACGCCTGGTAGCTCTGGCCCGCCGGCAGGGTCTCGGTGACCCCCACCACCGGCACGCCGGACTGGCGCGCGATCCGCACCAGGCGCTGCGCGGCGGCGCTGGTCGCCTGGCTGTTGAACAGCAGCAGCCGGACAGCGTGCGACCGGAGGTCGGTCTCGAACGCCGCGACATCGGAAGCGCGCGGTTCGGCATTGTTCATCACTGCGACTTGCAGGCGCTCGTTGCGTATGCTGAGGCCGAGCGCGGCGGCCATCAGGCCGAACACCGGCTCGGTGGCGGTGACCGGGGCGCCCTCGAGCCGCTGCCGCAGGCTGGCGATCCGCGCTGCCAGCGGGTCCAGCGAGCCGAGGAAGCTGGCCAGCCGAGTGGCGTAGTCGCCGCGATGCTCCGGGTCGCGCTGTGCCAGTTCCGCGGCCAACGCCCGGGCGAAGGTGGGCATTGTCGGCGGGTCGTACCAAAGGTGCGGATTGCCCCCCTCGCGCCAGTGCACCAGGTCAGCGACCACGATGACGCTGCGTCCTGCGGCGAGCGTGGCGCCCAGCAGCTTGGTCATCCAGGGGTCATACCCGGCGCCATTGTACACCACTATCGCCGCACCGCTCAGCAGCCGCGCGACGGACGCACTGGCCTCGAACAGATGCGGGTCCTGGTCAGGGTTGCTGAGCACGCTGCTGACCTTCGCGTCAGGGCCGGCGACCTGTCGTGCCACATCGCCGTACACGTTCTCGGCGGCGACGATGCTGATATCGCCACGCGCGACAGCGTGGCTGGCGAGCAGTGCCAGGATGACGATCAGCGCGTGGCGAACCATGGATGGTATGTAATACTATAACATCCCTTGTGGCAACTTCAGTCCGGTGTGCTAACATGCCGGCATGACGGCTGAGTTCTCGCGGCGGACCGAGGCGCTGCTCAACCGGGCAGAGGCGATCTGCGGGCATCGCGGCGCGAACCTGACGGAGCTGCGCCGGCACGTGCTCGGCATGATTCTCGATGCGGCGTCGCCGACCGGCGCCTATGACCTGCTCGACCGGCTACGCCAGACACGGCGTGGTGCCGCGCCGCCGACCGTATATCGCACGCTCGAGTTCCTGCTGGAGCAGGGACTGATCCATCGCGTGGAGCGGCTGTCGGCGTTCGTCGGCTGTATCGCCGGCTGCACCGCCGATCCGGATGGCGAAAGCCACACGCATGCGGCGCAGTTCCTGATTTGCCGCACCTGTGGCCGCGTGGTGGAGATGCAGGACCACGACGTGTCCTCGGTGCTGGCACGCGCCGCGAAGGACGCCGGCTTCATCATCAGTACCGCGACCATCGAGGCGGAGGGGCTGTGCAGCACGTGCCGCTCGGTGCCGTCGGCCAGGGGACGCGGCAACCGGATGGCCAGCTGATTGGCACGCGCGGTTCGCAAGCGGGCCTCCCGCGTCGCCGGCCTGAAGGGCTACCCGTACGCCTTCCACATCGCGCTGGACGGCAACGGCATCAACGGCCTGGAAGGCATGGCCGGCGTCTGCCTGTTCCTGTTTGACCCGGCCGGCAATCGCTATGCCTACAAGATCGTGTACTACGACGGCATCGCCGCGGGACACGCCGTGTCGGTCAATCCCGCCGGCACGGTGGGCTATCTCGGCAATGCCGGGCAGCACCTGCTGTTCTATGACGCGACCACGCTGAATGAGGTCGAACGCATCTCCACGCTGCGCTTCGAGACCGCGCGCACATCGCTCCAGGGCAGCACGCATCTCGTCTGGCTGTCGGATGACGAGATCGTCACCCCAATCGGCGAACACCTCTACACTTTTCGCCTCGGCGATCTCGAAAAACCACGGAGGCTTGCCGCGCATGGCGTGAAACTGCCGCATGGCATGAAGCGGACCGCATCGGGGCGCTACGTGGTGTATGGCTCGATGGACAATCCGGCCGATGGTGCGGCGGGTGAGGCGCGGCATGTCGGCATCTGGGACCGGCGCAGCGATCGCGTCTCCGTGCTGTCGCTGCCGGCAACGTGCTGGCACGTCGTGGCGCATCCGCGCGAGGACATCTTCTACGCGGTGTCGTTTCGCGTCGCGCCACAGGACGGCCACGACTATCACGAATGGGGCATGGCGTATCTGAAGGAGTACGCCTTCGAGATCGACGCGCGGACTGCCACTGTGCGACGCCACTGGGCGGCCGGACGCGAAGTGCCGGCGCACATCAACTCGGATATGACGCTGTCGGACAGCGAGCTGATCTTCTGCAATGGCGGCAGCCAGTCGATCGTCGCTATCGAACTGGAGAACTTCGCCCGCTATCGCATCATCGACGAGAAGCCCGACCTCGCCGCACACCTGGCGCGTCCGCGCGAGGTGGCGACCCAGGTGTACGAAGCCTTCGCCCGCGGCAGCTTCGCCACCAATAGCCGGCACTTCATGGGTGCGCTGCGGGTCAGCCGGTTCAGCCTGCTGGACTCGGTCTATGCGTGCCAGCTGTCCGCCGACCAGTCGCTGCTGTTCACCGCCAATCGCGGGCTGAACTGCATCACCATCTACGACTACCCCGCCGGCGAGGTGCGCATCCGCGTCCCGATGCCGGAGCTGCAGCGCTACTTCCCGTTCCTGTCGCCGCTCGCCGACCCCCGGCTCGGCTTCCATCACAGCGTGCTGCTCGGGTAGTCGCATTCATGGCAACCTGAATGCCACCGCCGCTTCCGCCACGGCACGGAAGTTACGCGGTATGATCGTCGTAGCAATAGACTCGACAAATCCCGTTACCATCGGCCCGATCGCGCCCAGCGCACCGAGCAGACTCGGCTTGACATCCAGTTCGCCTGCGAAGGTGACCCGTGTGCCGCGCCCTCCCATCGCTTCAGCAAACACCGTCCGTCCCGAGCACGCGATGTGTTCCGCCAGGAACCCCGGTTCGATTGTCCAGTGGCAGATCCCAGCCTGCCCATCCCAGCGATTGCGATCGATCCAGCTTATATCGCCGATCTTCAGCATCGAGCGGACCGCGACTGGGATCTGCTGCCGCATGCGCCATTGGTTCACGAGATGCACGACGCCATCGGCATCGCTACGCTGCAGCTCGCGTATCTCTTCGATGTCGTCCACCCGTTCGGCCAGTGAGGTCAGGTGATCACGCATGATCGTCCACAGTTCCCCTTGCGGGCGCTTCAGCACGACGAGGCTTTCGAACGACTTCAATGCAGGGGCTCCATGACAGATCGATAGCGGTATATCTGATCGGAAAGCCGCATGCCGGCTCTCACTTCGCGCGAGATGTGCGGCGATGCGGCAAGCCAGGAGATCGTCTCGACCAGCGCCGCGCGCGCGGAATGTGGCGCATAGCCCAGCGCCGCTGCTTTGGCGTGCGAATACCAGTAGTAGCGGCCGATCATCGCCGCCTGCTCCCGTGTCGACAGCGCAGTGCGCCCCGACATCGCTGCGCGTACCTCATCGGCGGCGGCTGCCAGGAAAGCGGTCGCGTGACTGAGCCCGATTCCTGGTGGTGCAACGCCGGCCAGTTCTGCAATCGTCTGGTGGATCTGTCGCCACGCGAGGTTCTCGCCACCGAGCAGATAGCTTTCGCCGCTTCTGCCACGCTCCGCGATCAGCATATGGCCAGCAGCGACGTCGCGAGCCGACACCAGGTTGCAGCCGCCGGGGTACGTGCAGGCGAACGGGTCGGCAAGATATGCGACGATGATGCCGTTGCTGGGACCGAGCCGTGCAGCGGTCGGCCCGAGTGTCATCGTGGGGCACGCAAGGCGCACGTCCAGCTTCAGCGATGGAGCGAGTTGCAGCGTTCGCCGATGCTGCATCAGCTTGGCGGCAACATAGGCCGGTTCGCCATCCGCCGGCGCCAGACCGCCCGCTTCGCTGATGGTGCGCACACCGGCGCTGTAGCCGAACACGACGGAGGAAGAGGTCACCACTACGCACCCGACACGCTGTCGGGCGCAGGTGCGCAACAGCATCTCGGTGCCGTCGACCGCAGAGCGCTGCAACAGCTGCGATGCCGTGCCATAGGCGAACAGCGCCGCCGTGTGGAATACCACGTCGCAGCCGGCGCATGCCGCATCGAGATCCGCATCCGCAAGATCGGCAAGGATCCATGCCACCGGCAGATCGTCGAGATGGTCGCGTCGGCTGGTCGCGCGTGTCAGGCAGCGTACGTCATGACCGGCCTGCACCAGAGCCCGAACGATATGCGCGCCGATCAGTCCCGCCGCGCCGGTGACCAAGACTCTCATCGGGTTCGGCTGGGTATAGCCATGTCGCGCGCAACGGCCTGGCCGAACTCGGCTGCGAACCGGCTGAGCTCAGCCCCCAGCCGATCGAGCTCCGAGTTCGTAATCGCCTCCGGCACGACGTGCACGAAGCCATCCGCATCGACCTGCGGTGCGGGCTGCTGCATGGCCGCGCCGCCATTGGTGAAGCGTTGCAGCAGCGGCGTTGCGATCTCGGCGACCCGCTGCAGCATCGGCATGAGCTGTTCCATCGGTGGCAGAGCGGGTTCGTCCACCGGTCGGCCAATGCGTATATCGCGGCCTTCGACCAGCGCCTCGAAGTTGGCAATCGTTCGGTCGAAGAAGGTCTGATACGCGTGGGTCACCAGCCTCGGCTTGAGGCCGGGCACCATCTCGGGATCGAACACCTGAAAGAACAGTGGCAGGGTGAACTGCTGTCGGCCGGTGATAGTGACCTGCGTTCCGCTGCCATCGCGTTCGAAGGTGGCGATGCCATC
>DASSRN010000007.1:0-7059 GCA_035701785.1 Acetobacteraceae bacterium
GCACCATGCTGAGCTGGTCCAGTCCGCCGCGCAGCACGCTGCGGCTGCGCACGACCACCCAGCTGATCCCCAGGCCCAGCGCGCAGACACAGGTGGCGGTTGCTGCACCCAGAAGCAGGCTGTTCTTCAGCGCGATATACGTCTTGGGGTACTCGAACAGCACATAGCGGAAGTGTCGCAGATCGAACTGCATCAGGGCGGGGTCGATGGTGATGAACTGCACCAGAGATGCCCAGATCAGTGTGGCGACCGGCAGGATCACCGCAGCGAACACATAGCCCCAGGCGCAGCCCGCCAGCAGCCAGCGCGCAGCCCCTGCATCCAGCAGGCGCGGGCGGAACGCCTTGCCGGTGACCGTCACGTAGGATCGGCGGCGCAGCAGCACAGCTTGCAGCCAGACCAGGCCGGCGGTCGCGATCAGCAGCACGAAGCCCCACGCGGCTGCCTGGCTGACGCGCGGCGGATAGGTGTTGAGCAGACGGTAGATCTCGGTCCCGGCCACCTGGAATCCGGCCGGCATTCCCAGCACGGCAGGCACGCTGAACAGGCCCATCGCCTGCACGAACACCAGCAGCGCGCTGCCCAGGGTTGCCGGCAGCACCAGCGGCACAGTGACGCGCCGCAGCGCGGCAAACGCCGACGCGCCATGTACGCGCGCGCTTTCCTCGAGCGAGGGATCCATGCCGCGCAACGCGGCGCCAATCAGCAGAAACGGCAGCGGCACGTAGGACAGCGCCGCGATGACGATGACGCCCCCCGCGCTGTGCAGATTGACGATGCTGTCGATACCGAAGGCATTGCGGCAGACCAGATTGATCAGCCCACCGCGCGGCGAGCCAAGCCATGACCAGGCGATCGCGGTCAGCAGCGGCGTGATGTACAGCGGCAGCGTCACCAGGCGCGACAGCGTCGCGCGCCCGGGCGTCGCGATGCGTGCCAGCATGAGAGCAAGCAGTCCGCCGATCGTCACAGCCAACGCCGTGGCGCCGATGCCGACAAGCAGCGTGTTGCGGATGATGGTGGTGGAGCCGAATACGATGAGCAGCGGCCGCACGCTGAAAGCGCCGGCCTCGCGCGCGGCGCCGAACACCACCATTGCCAATGGCACGATGACCAGGATGGCGACGATCCCGCTCAGCACCGCTGCGACCACTGGTTCCGCCGCAACCGCGTGGCCGCGTCGACCCAGCACCGCCACAGGCGTCACGTCAGCTCTTGAAAAAGGAATCGAAGTGCTCGGGGAAATCCGCCGCCGCGCGTTGGTAGTCCGCCAGATCCTGCGGCAGCAGCGGCTTCGTCTCCGGATAAGGCAACTGCCGGTCGGGAGCGGGCACGTCGGGACGCGGCGAATAGACGTTGAAAATGTCGTGGTTCAGGATCGCGTTGCCATGCTGCGACAGCGCGAAATCGATGAACAGGCGGGCGGCATTCGGGTGTGGCGCGCCTTTCAGGATGGCGATCGGCGCCAGCGCGACCGGCATTCCCTCGGTCGGATATACGCCGACGATGCCTGCCTTGATCGCGTCCGGCTCGAAGGCACGGAAGTGATCCACGGTCGCGCCAACCAGTGCCTCGCCGCGCACCAGCAGGTCGATCAGCTGCGCGGCTGTCGACACGATGATCGGCTGCTGTGCGCCCCACTTCCGCATGAAGTCAGCGCCGAGAAGCTTCTCCAGGATGAACATCTGGTTGAATGCTGTTCCCGCAGCCGCGTCCTGGATGATCAGCTTGCGTCCTTTGAACTCGGGGCGCAGCAGATCCACCCACGCCTTCGGCGCCTGCTCCGGCGGCAGGATGTTCTTGTTGTAAGCCATGATCACCCCGACGGCGCGTGCCGCGGTCCACAGATCGCCGCCATGCGCGTCAGGCGGGAACGCGGCAAGCTCGGGCGAATGGTAGGCCTGCAACTGACCGTTGCGTGCCATTGTCAGATAGGACGCCAGGTTGGCCACATGCAGCACATCGAAGCTCAGGTTGCCGGCGCTCATTTCGGCATCCAGTCGCGCCAGCACGCGGCCGGCTGGCGCCGAGTAGAAGCCGCTGGCTACCTCGATGAACGGATATTTTGCATTGAATGCATCCATGAACTTGGGAAAGGCGGGTGCCGAAGCCGAGGTGGCGAAGCCCAGCGTCCCCTCTTTGCGGGCACCGTCCTCAACGGTTTGGCGTTCCTGCGCAAGCGGCTGTCGCGCGAACAGCAGTGCCCCGCTTGCGAGGGTGCCCATCAGAACTTCCCGGCGCCTGATCCCGTTCATAGGCGCGCCGCCCTAACGAGTTCCCACGTCACCGACCTAGTTCCGCCCGGGCGCGATGAACTCCCATGGCGCATATTCCTGCGTGATGTCGGTCATCACCTCGATCAGCGCCGGCGAGTTCGCCGCCAGCGCCTCGCGCAGCGCGCCGCGCAGGCCATCGGCGTCGCTGGTGCGCCAGGCCGGCACGCCGAAGCTTTTGGCATAGGTCTGGAAGTCCGGGTTGCGCAGCTTCGATCCGGCATCACGACCCTCGAACAGACGGTGCTGGTCGCGCAGCACGTTGCCGTAGGACGAGTTGTTGAACAGCACCGTCACAAGGTTGATGCCGAACTGCACCGCGGTCGCCAGTTCGGCGCCGCCGAACAGGAAGCCGCCGTCGCCGGTCAGCGCCACCACCGGCCGGTCCGGCATCGCCACCTTCACGCCAAGCGCGGTCGGGAAACCGGCGCCCAGCGTGCCGGAGAAGCCCGAGGTGATCAGCGTGCGCGGCGCATGGATCGGGAAGCCGAACCATGAGACGTAGCCCGCCTGCGTCATCTCGTCGCACAGGATGCCGTTCTCCGGCAGTACGTCGCGGATCGCCTCCAGGAACGACATCTGCGGCTGCACCCTCTGGATCGTCTGCGCCGTCTCCACCTTCGCCCGCGCGATCCTCTCGACCCGTGCCGCGTCGCTGCGTGGCGCCACCATCGGTGTCAGCGCCCGCGCCGCATCGGCGCTGTCGGCGACGATCGGCACATCGGCCCGCAACCGGCGCATCTCCACCGGGTCGATGTCGATGCGCGCCACCTGAAGGCCCGGGGGCACCTTGCCCCAGCGCGACATCGGTACTTCCAGTCTGGTGCCGAACGCGACCAGCAGATCGGTGTCCGGCCACAGCTTGTAGGCGGAGGCGATGGTCAGCCCCAGCTTATGCCGGTCATCGACGATGCCGCGCCCGTTGCGGAACGACACCACCGGCGCGCCGATGCGTTCGGCCAGCGCGCGGATTTCGGCTGCCGCGTGCAGCGCGCCGCCGCCCACCCAGATCATCGGTGCCTTCGCCCCGTCCACGAGTTTGGCAAGTGCAGCGATCCGTTCGGGGTCCGGCAGCGGCTTCGGATGCAGCGGCAGCGGGTCCTGCGGAGTCACTTCTGCCGCGGCGCCGAACTGGTCCCACGGCATCTCCAGCGCCACCGGGCCAGGGCGGCCGGACAGCATCTCCTGGAACGCGCGCGCGGTCAGATACGCGGCCTGGCTCGGGTGCTCGATCCTCTCGGCCCATTTCAGCAGGCTGCGCAGCGTCGCCAGCTGGTCCGGCAGCTCGTGCAACTGGCCGCGGCCGCGGCCGATCATCATGCTGGGCACCTGCCCTGTCAGGCAAAGCACCGGCGCGTTCACACCCCAGGCGGTAGCCAGCGCGGCGGTGGTGTTGAGCACGCCAGGCCCCGGGACTACGGCATAGGCGGCGGGGCGCCCGGTCGCGCAGGCATAGCCCAGCGCCATATAGGCTGTGGTCTGCTCGTGGCGCGCGTTGATCAGGCGCAGGCTGTTCGACGCGCGGGCGAAGGCGTCGAACAGGCCGTAGGTCTGCACACCTGGCAGGCCGAACACGGTGTCGATGCCGTGGCGCAACAGGCCGTCGACAATGGCTTCTCCGCCGGTCATGCGTGGCATGGCGTGCTCCTCGCTTGCAGTCGCTGCCACGTTCGCATGGTTGGGACTGACCGGGAAAGCGCACCAGCGATGCGTCAGACGCTTGGCCCCAGGCATCCCATGCGCCTGTTCCTTCGCTGCGGCGCAGGGTAGGCTACTGGCGAGTAGCCAAGGAAGAATGGATGTCGAGTACGATTGCACCCCCGCCAGTCCTGGAAGCGACCACTATGCGCCGCGTCTCGTGGCGCCTGATGCCGTTTCTGCTTCTCGCCTACCTGATCTGCTACATCGACCGCGTGAATGTCGGCTTCGCCGCCATCCAGATGAACAAGGCGGTCGGCATCGATCCGAAGATCTACGGCCTGGGCGCCGGCATCTTCTTTGTCGGCTACTTCATCCTGGAAGTGCCCTCCAACCTGGCGCTGGAGCGGTTCGGCGCGCGCACCTGGATCGCCCGCATCATGATCACCTGGGGCGTGGTGTCGGCGCTGTTCGCCCTGATCGGCGGACCGATCTCCTTCCTGGTGCTGCGATTCTTGCTTGGCGCGGCCGAGGCCGGGTTCTTCCCGGGGGTGATCCTCTACATCACCTACTGGTACCCGGCGCACTACCGGGCAATCATCGTCGGCATCTTCATGGTGGCGATCCCGATCGCCGGCCTGATCGGCTCGCCGATCTCCGGCAGTATCTTGTACATGGACGGCGTGCTGGGTCTCGGTGGCTGGCAGTGGATCTTTCTGCTCGAGGCCGCGCCGGCGATCCTGCTGGGCCTCGCCTCATTCATCTGGCTCACCGACCGCCCCGAGCACGCCAAGTGGCTGTCCAGCGAGCAGCGCGACTGGCTGATCGCGAAGCTCGAGGCGGAACGGCGGCGTGCACCGCGCATTGCGCACCAATCGGTCTGGCGCGTGATGACCAACAAATACGTGCTGATCATGGCGCTGGTCTATTCGGGCGCAGCCGGCGCCTCGACCGCGCTCGCGCTGTGGCTGCCGCAGCTGGTGAAGTCGTTCGGCCTGACCAACTGGCAGACCGGGCTGGTCAACGCCGTTCCCTACGGTATCGCCGCCGTATGGATGCTGCTGTGGGGTCGCAGTTCCGATCGTACCGGCGAACGAGTGTACCACAACGCGCTGCCGCTGGGCTGGATGGTGCTGGCAATGGTCGCCACATTCTGGGCGATGCACAGCCTGTGGGCCGCGATTCCGCTGTTCACGCTGATTGCCGCCGGCACCTACGCCAGCAAGGGTCCGTTCTGGGCGCTGTCGTCCGAATGGCTCGGGCCGGCTTCGGCCGCCGCGGGCCTCGCGCAGATCAACGCGCTGGGCAATCTCGCGGCATTCGCCTTCAACTTCCTGATCGGCTGGATCCAGGCGGAGACCGGCAGCTTCCCGCTCGGGCTGATGCCGATCGCCGCGGTGGCAGCCATCGGCACGATCTCCGTGCTGGTGATCGGTCGCCACCAGCCGCGGACGGTGGCGGCGACCACGTGATCCCTACGGCTGGGCCAGGCGGTACACCCGTGCCGCCGTGCCGCTGTACAGCGCCTTCTTGTCGAACGCCGATGCGTTTGCGGTGATCCGCTTGAAGGCGTTCCACAGCTCGGTGTAGCCGCCGGATTGCTTGTCGGGCGGGAAGTTGCTCTCGAACATGCAGCGGGTCGGGCCGAACGCCTCGATGCACGGCTCGATGTACTGCCGCCAGGCCGCGGCGAGTTCCTCGGATGACGGCGGCACATCGCGTTCGTGGAAGTCGAAGCCGAACGACGTCATGCCGACGCCGCCCAGCTTGACGTTGACGTTCGGGCACTTCGCCAGTTCGCGGATGTTGCCGCGCCACTCGCCCAGGATGTCCTGCCGCCGCCCGGCATAGGGGCCGATGCCGAGTACGCCACCGACATGGTTCAGGATGATCGTGGTGTCCGGGAACGCGCGCGCGAGGTCGATCGCGTCCGGCAGCTGCGGATGGTACTGCCATGACTCGAAGCTCAGCCCGAGTTTGGCAAGCTGCGCGAAGCCCTCGCGGAACGTCGCATCGCGCACCAGATGCGGCGGCACCACCCGCGAGACGAAGCGGCTGATCGCGGGGCTCGCGTCCCACGACACGCCGTAGCGGATTCCGCGGAACCGTCCGCCTGCCACCGCGATCTGTGCCTCCAGCACGTCGCGCACCCGCGCGCCCAGCGTCAGGTCGGCGTGGCCGATGATCGCCTCGGCGACGCGGCACGGGCCGTAGCCGCCGGATGCGCTCATCGCGGCGATGCCGTTGACGAACTCCACCTCGCCGACCGGCGCCATCTCCGCGGGACCGCCCTTGCGGTACATCGCCTGGCATTCCAGGAACACGGTCGCGACGATGTTGTGGCCGCCGCCGATATCGGCCAGCAGGTCGGGCAGGAAGTAGCGCCCGCGCTGCGGCGTTTCCCAGAAGTGGTGGTGCGGGTCGATGATCGGCAGCTCCGGCTCGAGCGCCACCTCGGTCGGACGCTTCGCCAGCCATGCCTTCAGGTCGCTGTCGTTGCGATAGGCCAGCCCACGGTATTCGCCCTTGGCGTCGCCCGTCATTTCCAACTCCCCGCTCGTTGCAATCAGATGCGTTCGTAGATCGCCGCGATGCCCTGGCCGCCGCCGATGCACATGGTGACCAGCGCGTAGCGGCCGCCGATGCGCTCCAGTTCATACAGCGCCTTCACCGTCAGGATGCAGCCGGTCGCGCCCACTGGATGACCCAGTGAAATACCCGATCCGTTCGGATTGGTCTTTGCCGGATCGAACCCCAGATCCTTCGCCACCGCGCAGGCCTGTGCCGCGAACGCCTCGTTGCTTTCGATCACGTCGATGTCGGACAGCGCCAGCCCGGCGCGCTGCAACGCCAGCCGCGTCGCCGGCACCGGCCCGATGCCCATGATCTTCGGATCGACGCCGGCATGCCCATAGGCCACCAGCCGACCCATCGGCTTCGCGCCGCGTTTTTCTGCGACGCCACGCTCCATCAGCACCACCGCCGCGGCACCATCGTTGATGCCGGACGCGTTGCCCGCCGTCACCGTGCCGTCCTTGCGGAACACCGGCCGCAGCTTTGACAGGTCCGCCACCGTCGCATCGGCGCGCGGATGTTCGTCTGTGTCGATCACCGTCTCGCCGCGCCGCGTCGTCAGCTTCACTGGCAG
>DASSRN010000008.1:0-3553 GCA_035701785.1 Acetobacteraceae bacterium
GTCTGCTTCGGCGGCGTCAAGCGGAACCGGCTGTTCATGGCCGCCAGCCAGTCGGTCTATGCGCTATATGTCGAGGCACAGGGCGTGCTGGGCGGCTGACCGTAGCCGCGCCGGTTCCCCGGTTTCTCTCCACCCCCTCCCGCAAGGGGAGGGGGAAGCGTCCTGCCCTTATCCGCGCGCCAGGGCGTAGATCTGGGTGCCGCCTGGAGGCGACGGCAGCGCGGTCCAGGTCTCGCCGCCATCGCGGCTGTCGTAGACCTCGCCGCCATTGGTCGAGCAGGACATCAGCGTCGGCTGTCGCTCGTCGAACGCGAGCGAGAACAGCGTGTGCGGCGGCTGCATCCCCATATCGACGCGCGACCAGGTGTCGCCGCCATCGCCGCTGTACAGCAGCGCGCCGGCGTCGCTCTGGAAGCCGGCACCGGCGCTGACGAACACCTTGCGCGGCGTGCCTGGCACCTCCCGGATGCTGCGGCAGTAGATCTGCCCCTTGGGGTTCATCGCATCGAGCGGCACATGCTTCCAGTGGTCGCCGCCATCGGCGCTGTGGAACATGCCTGCCCGCCCGATGCCGATCACCGTGCCCGGCCGCCAGCGGCTCACCAGCACGCCGTGCATGTCCACCGCATCGTCGTTGAGATACTGGCCGTGGCTGAGGTTCTCCCAGTGCTCGCCGCCGTCGGTGGAGCGCAGCGTACCGCCGACCTCGATCGCCGCGTACAGGTGATCCGGCTGGCTCACGCTTGCATCGAGCGCCAGCACACGCTTTGCCGGATTGGCGCCCGGGGCGGTGGTGATCTCCGGGAAACGCACGCCGACTGGCAGGCGTGTCCAATGCTCGCCGGCATCATCGCTGCGGCAGATCTCGCAGTTCTCGTAGCCGACGAACATCACCTTCGGGTCGTGCGGGTGGAAGGTGATCGACCACACCGGCAGATTATGGTCGGCGACCGGCACCCGCTCCCAGTGCTCGCCGCGATCATTGCTGCGATAGGGACCCGACTGCGTGCCGGCATAGATGATCTCCGGATGCACGGGGTGCACCGCGAGCGCGCGGATTGCCGGTGCATCCGGCAGCCCGTTCTGCATCGCCTGCCATTCGTTGCCGCCGTCGGCGAGGCGGTAGAGGCCTGAATGGACCGTCCGGCCACGACCGGTTTCGCCGGCGAGGCCTGCATAGATATAGGACCGCTGGTCAGCCATGGATCGCCCTCCGATCTGATGGAGTGCGAAGCTTGGCCATTGTCTCAGCGCGACGGCAAGACCGGCTGGGCCGCTTCTCTCGCACTTGTCTCAGGGTCGCGATTACAGAGACGGTGGATCATGGCTCGAAACGGCACTGACAGAGCAAGCAATTACCCAGATGCACGCGAAGCAACGCAAATATCGGATCGCAGTATTTGGTGCTTGGCACCGCCTCCCCCTCCCCTGGCGGGAGGGGGTTGGGGGAGGGGGCCTCTACGACTTTCCTGCCGGCTTACGCCGCGAGGGCCGTCGTCCGGGCCGGCTTCTCGTCAAGCGCGCGCAGGATCGGCGTGGTGCCGGTGGCGATCGCAAACACCACCTCGGGCGCCAGCCAGCCGAACTTCGGCGGCAGATGACCCAGTCGGCGGATCAGCACCGCGCGTTTGCGATGCTGCAGCGCGTAGCGTTCGGCCTCGGCGATCGGATCACGCTTGCCTGCCGGAGGCGCCGGAGCCTGCGCAACCGCATCGGTCGCCGGCGACCGCGCCTGGGTCGCGGCGGCATCAGCGCCCGCAGCCCCCTCGCGCTTGCGCCGTGCGGCCTGCGCGCGCTCGAGCGCGGTGCGAAAGGCGCGCGCCTGGCGCATCATGCTGGCGCTCTGCGCAGTGCATTTCAGCACCACGGCGGTGTCGTTGGGAAAGAGCCGGGCGATCCGGAGGCAATCAAGCGCCTGGGCGCTGGCGGCGACATAGAGCGCGGCGAGGTTGGCCTCGTCGGCGGTGGCGGGCAGCAGCGAGACAGCATGCTCGAGCGCGGCACGTTGGCGCCGGAGGGCGTCCTCCGGACTGTCGGTCACCGGCGCGGGCAGGTTGCGGCGCAGTGTATCGGCGAGTTCCAGATTGATCGAACCGGGGAGGGCGTCGGCCGGGGCGGGGCTGGCTGGCTGGTCCATCTGCCGAACATATAGAGAACAGGTGATGCCGCGGTGTCAAGGGGAAATAGTCCTATGATCTTATGCCTAGTCCTTCCCCACCCGTCCTGCAAAGGCGAGCGGCGAGAGAGAGACCCGGCTGCGACCGGTCGGCCATCGCCAGGCGTCGTGCAGCGGCTGGCGAGCAGACGGGCACAACGTCCTGGCAACGGCAGGTTGGCGGAGTGATTTCTGGCGGGGTGCAGTCGTCGCTTGGAGCGGGCTTTGGGTCAACAGGAGCAGTTCCGCCGCGTGTGACGAACTGCCGGCGAGGGTGATTTCCTGCCGGTCCGCTGCTGCACAGCGACGTGCTGATATCGGACATTCGACCTCAAGGAGCCGAGCTTCTGTGACCATTGATGGATCATTCTCATCGATGGCGCAGGTCCGACCTATGGTCATGATGCCGGGTGCCTTCAGGAGTCAGTCAGGCTACGATTCGCCAGGGGCGCAGCGGGAGCACGCCAGGACGCAAAACTGCCGCGATGCTCGTCCTTACGACTTACGGGCGAACCGGGATGCCGCGGTGTCTCTGCGTTCGCATTCTCACTCGATACCTGCCAAACAGTCACAACCATGGTCAGGATCAACGAACATGCCATACAAGCCGAACTACAAGCATCAGCGCGCCGAGCGGGACCGAGCCAAGAAGGCGTCGAAGGACGCGAAACTGCAGGAACGAAAAGAACAGGCTGCGATCCGTAAGGCCAGTGAGACTGGCGATGCGACGCCCGGCGACAACTCAGTCCGGGACTTGGGGGAGTAGAGGCCATGGCGATGAAGAGCCGGGCTTCGACCAGCTTCGTCATGTTCGATGTCGTTTACGTGGACGGGACGCGCAGTTCGAACCGCAAGGTGCCAGCCAGCGTCTTGGCCGGTTTGGATGGGGACGAACCGGCACGAGGGATGATTGAAGCGCAGGACCGCGCAGTCGCGGCAGCCTCGGGTCGCCCGCGAAGTGACGTGAGAACCATCGTCCGCTCTCCAGTCAAGGTGGCTACTGACGATGGGAGGTCGGGTCGCAAAGTGCGGGGCGGGGGGCGATAGGATCTGCATCGCAAAGTCCGGCCATGGGTCGCACCTGCCCGTCCTGATGGTAGCTTGGAAGCGTCCGCCGGCGACGGATCAGGTTCGCATTCAAGCAAGCCCAGCTGTGTGCGGTATTGCGATTAATGGTTTCACGTGCTGATTGCTTCAAACGATAGATTTGGACAGCGATGAATGAAGGCGCGAGTGCTGGCTTCCGCGCTGGGTGGGCGAGTGATCGGCGCTGCCGACGTAGAGATTTCTCGCGCCGTGCATCCGACGGAAGCCTCCCGCACCGGCGATGTCGCGATTGCGATCTCTCCGGATACGATACGGATCCTAGGCGAAAGCCAAGCAAGGATTGTACTCATT
>DASSRN010000009.1:0-4184 GCA_035701785.1 Acetobacteraceae bacterium
ATGATGGCGGTCGCGGCATTCATGCTGGCGGTCGGCGGCGGGTCTGTGCGCGCGGCGGATGACGTGGTGATCGGCGCGCTCTACCCGATGACCGGGCCAAACGCGCAGGTCGGCAACGACGCGAAGGCGGCGATGGAGACCGCAGCCGAGATCATAAACGGCAAGCACGACATCCCCATGCTGCTGGGCAAGGGCGGCGGGCTGGACCACCTGGATGGCGCCAAGGTGCGGCTGATCTTCGCCGATCACCAGGGCGATCCGCAGAAGGCGCGGGCGGAGGCAGAACGGCTGATCACCCAGGAGCACGTTGCGGCGCTGATCGGCTCGTATCAGAGCGCTACCGCGGCGACGATCTCGCAGGTCGCCGACCGCTATGAAGTGCCCTACATGTCGGCGGACAACTCCTCACCCAGCCTGAACCAGCGTGGATTGAAGTGGTTCTTCCGCACCTCGCCGCACGACATCATGTTCACCCAGGCGATGTTCGACTTCTTCCGGGACATCGGTGCCAAGACCGGGCACAAGGTGACCTCGGTTGTGCTGTTCCACGAGGACACGATCTTCGGCACCGACAGCGCCAACGCACAGAAGCAGATGGCCGATGCGGCCGGCATCAAGGTGGCCGCCGACATCCGCTATCGCGGCAATTCGCCGTCGCTGTCAGCCGAGGTGCAGCAGATCAAGGCGGCGAACGCCGATGTGGTCATGCCGTCGTCCTACACCTCGGACGCGATCCTGCTGCTGCGCGGCATGCACGACGTCGGCTACACGCCGAAGGCGATCATGGCGCAGTCGGCAGGCTTCGTCGAACAGGCATTTATCGACGCTGTCGGGCCGCTGGCGGAGGGCGCGATGAGCCGCTCGGCCTTCGCGTTGGACGCGTCGAAGGCAAGGCCGGCCATCCCGGCGGTCAACGCGCTCTATCGAGAGCACGACCACAAGGACCTGAACGACAACACCGGACGCGAGATCACTGCGCTGATCGTACTCGCTGACGCGATCAACCGCGCCGGCTCGACCGATCCCGACAAGCTGCATGCAGCACTGGTGGCAACCGACATTCCCGGTGAGCAGACGATCATGCCGTGGAATGGCGTGAAGTTCGACGCGACCGGGCAGAACATCGCCGCCACGCCGGTGATCCAGCAGATCAAGGATGGCAAGTACCACACAATCTATCCGTTCGACGTGGCAGCCGAGGAAGCCGTGTGGAACGTGGGGAAGTGAACTTCGACGTCGCTGAATGACCTCCACAGTGCTCCTTCAGGTCGCCGTCGGTGGCCTGCTGATGGGGCTGATCTATGCACTCGTCGCCGCCGGCCTGAGCCTGATCTTCGGCCTGATGGATGTGGTGAACTTCGCCCACGGCGAGCTGCTGATGCTGGCCATGTACGCCACGTTTGTCCTTTGGTTCGCCACAGGCCTCGACCCGTTGTTGCTGCTGGTGCCGGTGGCGCTGGCACTGTTCGCATTGGGTGTGGCGATCTACCACCTGCTCATGGCGCGCGCCCTGTCCGTCCGGTTCAACCGCGGCATGGTGCAGATCTTTGTCACCTTCGGCCTGGCGATCCTCCTGCGCGGTTCCGCGCAATTCGCGTTCGGCAGCGACTTCAAGAGTGTCAGCACCTCGGTGTTGGCCAATCGCACCATCGAGGTGGCCGGCGTGTTCATCCCGCTACCGCAGCTTGCCGCTGGCGGCGTCAGCCTGCTGGCCTTCGCTGCACTGCTCGCTATCAGTCGCACCGAATTCGGCCGCGCGCTCGAGGCGACGCGCGAGGACCGCGACGCCGTCGCGCTGATCGGCATCGATCGCGACCGCATCTTCGCGCTGGGCTGGGGAATGGGCGCGGCAGCGGTCGGCATCGCCGGCGTGATGCTCGCTACATTCTACTATGTCTCGCCGAATGTCGGGGCCAACTTCGCGCTGATCGCCTATGTCACCGTCGCACTGGGCGGCTTTGGCAGCCTGCTGGGCGCTTTGGTCGCCGGCCTGCTGATCGGACTGGTCGAGGCGCTGACCGCAGTGCTGGTTGAGCCATCACTCAAACAGGTGGGCATGTTCGCCATCTATCTGGCGGTGCTGATGTTTCGCCCACGTGGGCTGTTCGGCACGTTGTGATGGACACCTCGATCACGCGCCGCCGACGCAAGGAGCTGGTCATCGGCGCCACGCTGCTCGCCGCACTGGCGCTGCTGCCGTTGCCGATCCACGATGTCTACACCCGTAACCTGATCATCATCACTGTGCTGTTCGCCGGCCTGGCGCAGGCATGGAATGTCCTCGGCGGCTATTGTGGACAGATCTCACTCAGCCACGCGCTGTATTTTGGCGTAGGTGCGTACGTATCGACGCTGCTGCTAACGCGTGGCAATATTCCGCCAACTGTGGGGATATTCGCCGGGGGTGCGATCGGCGGGCTGATGGCGCTCCTGGTCGGCTGGCCCTGCTTCCGCCTCTCCGGCCACTACTATGCGATCGCGACGGTGGTGGTCGGCGAGATCGCATACCTGCTGTTCCTCAACTGGGACTGGGTCGGCGGCGCCACCGGAATCAACATCCCTTATCGACGGACGATCGGGGATTCCTGGTTGTGGCTGCAGTTCCGCATCGACAAGCTGCCTTATCACTATGCAGCTCTGGCCTTCGCAGCGGTGGCCTGGCTGGTCGCCTGGCTGATCGAAGGTTCGCGTTGGGGCTTCGTCTGGCGGGCAGTGAAGGACGACCCGATCGCGGCGCGCAGCCTGGCGGTGCGGGTGTTTCCCTCGAAAATGGCGGCAGCGGCGATCAGCGGCGCGCTGACCGGCGTCGGCGGCGCGCTCTACGCGCAGTATGTCGGCTACATCGATCCCGACAGCGTGCTGTATGGACAGCTGTCGATCCTGATCCCATTGCCTGCGGTGCTGGGCGGTGTCGGTACGCTGTGGGGGCCGCTGGTCGGCGCGGCCGTGCTGATTCCGCTCTCCGAGCTGACCCGCTCATATCTGGGCGGTTCCGGTCGGGGCGTCGACCTGATGATCTACGGCGCACTGATCGTCCTCGTGGCTCTGGCGCGACCGCAGGGGCTTGTCAGCCTGCTCGGGGTTCGCGTGCGCGCACCGGCCGGAGCGGACGATGCCGCGGCTGCTTGAGGTCGATCGCGTCAGCAAGTCGTTCGGCGGTGTCGCCGCCAATGTCGCCATCAGTTTCGACGTGCGCGAAGGCGAGATCCTGGGCCTGATAGGCCCGAACGGTGCCGGCAAGACATCACTGTTCAACGCGATCTCCGGAGAGGTGACGCCCGACGACGGGGAAATTCGTCTTGACGGAATTCGTATCTCGGGCCTGACACCCGAGCGATGCTCGCGGCACGGCATCGCACGGACATTCCAGGTAGTGCGCAGCTTCGATTCGATGACGGTGTTGGAGAACGTCATGGTCGGCGCCTTCTCCCGCCTGACCCGCACCCGGAGGGCAATGGCGCGCGCGCTTGAGACATTGGAGTTCACCGGGCTTGCTGCGCGCGCCGACATCGCCGCCCATTCGCTGACCCCGGCGGAGAAGCGACGTCTGGAGGTTGCGCGCGCGCTTGCCACCAGCCCGCGCCTGTTGCTGCTGGATGAGATGCTGACCGGCCTGACCCCGGTGGAGGCGCAGTCCGGCGTGCAACTGATCCGCGACGTGCGGGCACGCGGCATCACCGTCGTCATGGTGGAGCACGTCATGGAGGTGCTGCTGCCGTTGGTGGATCGTGCGGTGGTGCTGGACCTCGGCCGCGTGCTGACTATCGGTGCGCCACAGGAGGTAGTGCGCGACCCGGGTGTGATCCGCGCGTATCTGGGCGAGCGCTATGCTGCGGCTTGATGGTGTGTCCGCCTCCTACCGTGGCCTGCGCGCATTGCACGGCGTGTCGCTGGAAGTAACGCAGAGCGAGATCGTCGCCGTGGTCGGCGCCAACGGCGCCGGCAAAAGTACACTGCTCAAAGCGATCGCCGGGCAGGTCTCGACCGAGGGCACAATCGAGTTCGAAGGCAAATCGTTGCGCCATCTGCCGGCGCACCGCATCAACCGCCTGGGCGTTTCGATGGTTCCGGAAGGGCGGCGGCTGTTTCCGCGTCTGTCGGTCCAGGACAATCTCCGCCTGGGCGCCTATGCCAAGTCTGGGGCGGATCGCTTCAAGCCACTGGAACTGGTTTTCGCGCTGTTT
>DASSRN010000010.1:0-2485 GCA_035701785.1 Acetobacteraceae bacterium
GTGCGATGTCGCCGATGCCTATGGTGCGATGACCTATCTCGACGAGGTGCACGCGGTCGGACTATACGGCGCGCGTGGCGGCGGCATCAGCGAGCGCGACGGGGTCGCACATCGTCTGACGGTCGTCGAGGGTACGCTGGCCAAAGCCTTTGGTGTGGTCGGCGGCTATATCGCCGGATCCGCGGCGATGTGCGACTTCGTGCGCAGCTTTGCGTCGGGCTTCATCTTCACCACGGCGCTGCCGCCGGCGGTGGCAGCGGGGGCACTCGCCAGCATCCAGCACCTGAAGCGGAGCGTTGCCGAGAGAGCTCGCCACCAGGACCGTGTGCAGCTGCTGCGCCGTCGGCTGAATGAGATTGGCGTGCCGCACTACGACAACCCGAGCCACATCGTGCCGGTGATGGTCGGCGACCCCGTGTTGTGCAAGGCGATCAGCGACCGCCTGTTGGACGAGTTCGCGGTCTACGTCCAACCGATCAACTACCCGACCGTTCCACGCGGCACCGAGCGGCTGCGCATCACGCCCTCGCCGCTGCACTCGGACGCCGACATCGAGCACCTGGTGGATGCTCTGTCGGTCATCTGGTCAGGCCTCAGCCTGCGACGCGCGGCCTGACCGCATCATTCACTTGGTTTGCCAAAGGAGAATCTGCCGTGCCGAAGCGAGACGATCAACAGGCCACCAGGCGGGATATCATGCTGGGCACGCTCGCCGCGGTCGGCGGCAGTGCGGCGCTGTCGCGGCCGGCGTGTGCGCAGGAGAAGGTCACTCAGGCTGTGGTGCAGTATCAGAAGCAGCCGAAGAACGGCCAGATGTGCAGCACGTGTGTGAACTTCGAGCCGCCGTCGGCCTGCAAGATCGTGCAGGGCACCATCGAGCCGAACGGCTGGTGCCTGGTCTATGCGCCGAAGTCGTAGCCCGCTACTGAGCGGGCAGCGGCTCGGGGTTGGGTGAGAGCGAGCGCAGATAGGCGATGATGTCGGCGCGGTCCTTCGGGTCGGACGCGCCGGGGAAGGTCATCTTGGTGCCCGGCGCGTAGGCGCTGGGCTTTTTCAGCCATTCGTAGAGTTCGTCATAGGTCCACGGGCCTTGCTTGCTCTTGAGCGCGTCGGAGTAAGCAAAGCCCTGCATGTGGGCATGCGGCGCTCCGAGGATGCCGTAGAGATTGGGACCGACGCCGGCCTTGCCGCCCTCGGTGAAAGTGTGACAGGCGAAGCAGGCATATTTCTTCGTGTCGGCCTCGCCGCGCTGCGCATCCGCCGCCGGCAGCAGGGTGGCGATCGGCGGATCTCCGGAGGCTGCGGCTGGCGCAGGCGCAGCCGCAGCTGGCGGCGCCTCCGGCGACGGCAGTGGCTCGGGATGCGGCGACAGTGTGTTCAGCCAGTCGATGACGTTGGCGCGCTCTTGCGCATTGGCGATGCCGGCAAACGCCATGCGCGTGCCAGGCGCATAGGCGCTGGGCTTCTCGAGCCATTCGTTCAACTCGTCGAACGTCCAGGGGCCTTGCTTGTCCTTGAGAGCGGTCGAGTAGTTGAAGCCGGCCATATGGCCGTGTGGCGCGCCGACCACGCCATAGAGGTTCGGGCCCACGCCGGCCTTGCCGCCTTCATCGAAGGTATGGCAGGCGACGCAGACCCGGTGGGCGTAGGCGTCGCCGGCAGCGACATCCGCCTTCGCCAGCAGAGGCGCCAGCGGCGGCCGTGTCGGCTGCGGCTGAGCAGGGCCGGCGGTCTGCGCGGTCTCGATCTTGATAGCGGCCTGCCGCGGCACGGTCTCATGCACCAGGCTGTCGCCCACCAGGCCGGTCACGAAGAAGACGATGCCAGCGACCAGCACGGCCGCGATGACCTTGTTGACCTCCATCGAGTCCATGGTCGGCCGTCAGCGTTGCGTGGCTGCGGTGAGCTCGGGGAAGTCTTTCGACATGCTGACACCGAACAGCGGCTTGTAGACGCCGTTGTGGCAGGTGGCGCAGCTGACCTTGGGTGAGTCGCCGAGCACCCCAAGGCGTGCATGTGGCAGCGTGGCGTTGAGCGGATCCAGGTAGTTGGTATTCAGATCGCGCACCATGCGGATGCCATACCAGGCGATCGCGCGCTGCGGCGTGCTTTGTTCCCAGTCGGTGAAGGATCGCGAGTTGTGGCAGTAGGTGCAGTTGACCCCGAGAGCCTGCGAGAAGTTCATCATCAGCGCGTAGGTCCACTCGGTCTGCTTGATCGAATGGTGATCGGCGACCGGCAGTGCCGTGGTCGATACCACGCGGACGTCGTGGTCCTGCTCCAGGAACGGCGTGAACGGGTCGAACGGCAGCGCGGTGTCGCCTGCCACGGCGGTCGGATGGTTCTTGCCAGCCGGCATCTGGGCAAAGCCGCCGGCCTGCACCGGTCCCGGGTTGTTGAACCAGACATTCGCGGGAACGGGCTGCCCGCGATGACAGGTCCAGCACGTGACGCCGGTGTCGGCGACGTGCGCGTGCCAGTCACC
>DASSRN010000011.1:0-2940 GCA_035701785.1 Acetobacteraceae bacterium
TCGGGCGTGATCTCGGGTCAGATTGTCGGCGTCCTCGCTCAGGGTGCCAGCGCCTCCCTCGACAACTTTGGCGTTATCAGCGCGAATGCGGCGGGGGGCGCCGGGGCCGAACTTGATGCAGGTGGTTTTGTTACCAACGAATCTGGCGCGACGCTCTCGGGAACTGCTTACGGCGTGTTCATCGGCGGTGGCACAGTGGCCAACGCGGGAACCATCAGCGGCGCTTCGTATGCGGTGAAGTTCACTGGCACCAACGCAGCAAACCGCCTCATCGTTGAACCGGGTGCGGCGTTCAGTGGGGCGATCGGGGGTGCTGATTCCGGCAACAATACGCTGGAGTTCGCGAACGGCACGACAGGGACACTGAACGGTGTTTCCGGCGGCTCGGGAACTGCCACCCCGACGAGCGGAACCGCTTGGTCATTCTTCCACAATTTCAGCACGATCGCGGTAGACGCCGGGGCGAACTGGACTTTCAACGGCAGCAACACGGTATCTGAGCTGACCGACAACGGCACGGTTGGCATCAGCGGCTCGCTCGACCTCTCGTCTATCGATCCGGCGAGCACGGGCGTCTTTGCTCTGGGTGGCGCAACGCTCGAGGTTGCCAGCGCGTTGGGGACCGATGAGCAGATTGCGTTCTCGGCGAACAGCGATCTGACAGTGGACGATACAGCCTCATTCGGGATCAACGTTGGCACCGGTTCCTACCAAGGACCGACCTTGCAAGATTTTGCTTCGGGTGACTCGATCGACTTAAAGAACTTCGCCTCCGCGGGCGCAACGTCTTCCTATGATTCTTCAACCGGATTGCTCCAGATCGGGAATGGCACTTCTCACGCTACCTTGCACTTTGCGAATGCCACGCTGGGATCTGGCAGTTTTCAGGTGGCATCGGACGGCGGGACAGGGACATCTATATTGCTGGGGTGATTCGGAAAGTGTCGGCAAGACACAGTCTTGGATACACGGGAAGGGACGCCACAGGTTCCGGACACTCGACGGGGTCACCTCGCCCCAGGGCCGATCATCGATCGCGTAGCACCAGAGCCGCCCGGTCTTGGTCTTGCCGCGTCCCGGGTCGAGCACCGGCAATGTCGTCTCGTCGGCGAACAGCTTGTTCGACGACAGCACGGTGCTGAGCACCAGTTCATAGAGCGGGGTCAGCCACCAGCACGCCCGGCCGACCCAGGCGCTCAGCGTCGAACGATCCAGCGTGATGCCCTGCCGCTTCAGCATCTGTGCCTGTCGGTGCAGTGGCAGCGCGTCGCAGAACTTGCTGACCACGACATGCGCAACCAGTGCTTCCGTCGCCATGCCGCCATCGATCGGCCGCTCCGGTGCTGGGGCCTGCAGAACAGCGCCCTCGCAGCCACGACAGCCATAGCGTGGCCGGCGTATCACCTTTACACGGAGCTGCGCCGGCACCAGATCGAGCATCTCGGTGCGATCTTCGCCGATCCCGTGCAGCACACCGTCGCAGCAGGGACACTGCCTGGTATCGACATCCAGGATGACCTCGTAGCGCGGCAGGTGGGCGGGCAATGCACCGCGGTTGCGCTGCGCCGGCATCTTGCGGCGCCGTCGCTCCGATGGCTCCGCCGCCTCTTTGGCAGCGTCATTCTCGGCAGCGGTCTGCTCTGCGTCCTCGAGAATCAGCTGCAACTGCTCGAGGTCAAGCTTCTCCGAACGGGGACCGTAGCGATGCCGTAGCAGACGTTGGATCAGCTGCCACAGCTTCTCGTTCTCGGCTTGCAGTTCAGGCACCACCTCCCGCAGCATCTGCTGCAGGACATCCGGATCGTCAGGCAGTGCCGCGAGATCGATCTGCACGACACGACGATGATGACGCACGGCATCGCGTCGATGCCAATGACTCCAGCGTGATCACACGACCGGATCGGCCCGCCAGTTCGGGCCGCAGATTGCGCGCCAGAGCCCGCCACTCACAGCTTTCCAGCAAGGTCGACAACTGCCCTGCGGTCAGCGCCACAGTGCCCGCAGCCGACATCGGCCAGACGAATTGCCCGCGTTCCAGCCGCTTGATGAACAGGCACATTCCGACGCCGTCATGCCAGAGCAGCTTGATCAGCCCACCTCTGCGCCCACGAAATGCGTATACCGCGCCGGAGAATGGATCGTGGCCCAGCGCCTGCTGCACCAGCATGGCCAGCGCCGCCATGCCCTTGCGCATGTCGGTGTGGCCACAGGCCAGATATACCCGCACCCCAGATGGCGGCGTGATCATCGTTCGCGCAGAGCATCCAGCACGCAGCGAAGTGCGCGCTCATCGACATGCCCATCGACGCGGACCGACAGGCCACCCGGCAGCACGATCTCGATCAGACCTCTCATGCGCGCCATCGCCGGCACCTGCGCGGGGGGCTTGGCGCGCGCCACGGTCGGCGCCACCGGAACCGGGCTCCCGTGCTCGTCAGTCGCGACATCGACCAGAGCGAAGCTCGTCGCTGTCGGCTGCCCGCCTACCCGCCGCGCCAGCTGCTGGCGCCAGGCATACAATTGGCTCGAGCTGATCCCATGCCTGTGGAAGATCTCGCTCGGTCGCACCCCAGGTCCAAGGCTCTCCGCAACAATCTCGCGCTTCTCTTCAATCGACCAACGCCGGCGTCGCTCGCCGCGGGTGATCACCTCGATCCGCCGCGAAGGAGCAGTCATATGACTACTCTTATGACCACTCCTTATCGCGCCGTCCTGCTCGATCGTCGCATGCTCCCCGTCCATGACAATCCATCAGCGCATCAACCCCGGTCTCGCCAAGGTGGTGGAAGCAACCCGCTTACGAAGCGTCCCTACCGGCAGCGGATTTCCAGCATACGTTCGCGAAGATCAGGAAGTTGGCTGGTCTGCCGGGGGACGTTCAGTTTCGGGACCTCCGCCGGACCTTTGGCAACGGCACTCGGAGCGGCCGGTTGCACCGAT
>DASSRN010000012.1:0-2216 GCA_035701785.1 Acetobacteraceae bacterium
GGGCGATCTCCTCAGCTTCGGTCATGCCGAGTTTGCGGGCGAGTTTCGCGAGCTTGGTCTTGACCGTGGCATCGATTTGGGCAGCCGCCTCAGATGCCGCTCGGCTTGCAGCTTGCAGATCCATTTGTGATCTCCTTTACCGATACTTGTGAACGAAATGGCCGCAGCGGTTAGCCATTGCGTGCAGTTTGGAGATCGACTGGGTGCATGATGGCGGCACGCCTTGCACCAGACCAGCACGATCGAGATAGCCGTCGCGCAGCGTCGATCGTGGTGTTGGCAGGCCGTGGGTGGTCGGATGGCATTAACCGGGTCCCATTGCTTCGACTAGCAGAATACCCCCGAGCGGAGCGGTCTCTGCTATGCGGACTGACCACCGTCGACCGGCACGATCGCGCCGGTCACGAACGAGGCCTGCTCAGAGGCAAGCAGCATGATGATCCGCGCCACCTCGTCGGGAGTGCCTGGGCGCCCGAGCGGGACGGTGGCGATCAGCGCAGCCCTCGCGCCCGCGTCGCCGGCCAGTTGCTCCAGCATCTCCGTTGCAATCGGTCCGGGCGCCACGGCATTGACACGCACGCCAAACGCCGCCGCCTCGAGCGCCGCCGCCTTCGTCAGCCCTTCGACCGCGTGTTTGCTGGCGACATAGAGCGGGTCACCCGGAAGCGCCTTGTGGCCGACAATGGACGACAGGTTGACAATGCTGCCGTGTCTTTGTGCCTGCATGACACGCAATTCGTGCTTCATGCTGAGCACGAGGCCGAGCACGTTGGTATCGAAGATCGCGGCATAGCTCTCTGCCGATTGCTCGGTTAGTGGCCCGGGCGTGCCTAAGGTGCCTGCGTTGTTGACCGCCACATCCAGTTGGCCGAACCGCGCGGCGGTCTGGTCCACTAAGTTACGCACGTCTTCCTCAAGCCGCACATCGGCGTGCACGAAGTCCGCTTCGGCGTTGAGTTCGCGAAGTTCGGCGACCAGTGACCGGCCAGCATCGTCGCGGCGCCCCGAAACCACGACCCGCGCGCCAGCCCTCGCGAAGGTGGTGGCGGTCGCGCGGCCGATGCCGGTCAGCGCGCCGGTGACAAGGACGACCTGAGGTTCCATGGCCTCTCCTCCGTTTTTTGCGTGGGTGGGAAGACCATGCTGACAACGCCGAGGCCAGCTCCGCTTGTCAAATGTGCCTGAAGTCGCGATTGGCCGGGCAGGTGGGGCATGGTGGTAGGACGCCATGTCGCACCGCTCAGGCTAGCACAGCAGCGTCCCGGTCACTGTACCCGGCTGGCGGGAAGCAGGGCGGCGGGCGGCACGCTCGGCACCAGACCAGCACGCGGGGGCGCAGCGTCGATCGCGGCGTCGGCAGGCCGTGGTCGGCTGACCGCACGTTTAGCTGCCGTGCGGTTCCCGTTCGGCAAGCAGCCCGTTGATCGCCGCGTCCATGCTGTCCGTTCCGTGTTCCGTGTCCTGTTGGGCGGCCAGCACGAACGTCAAATCGCCCATGAGCTGCCATCTCACATAGCCACGCCGAGCATCGCCATCGGACGCCATCCTTCCTGGGTATCTCCGCCAAGCCTCAGCGGCGATCGCACGCAACCTGTCGTCGTCCATCACGGACTCTCCGTTCGGCCATCGCTCACCCGCCGCACCAGCTCGCGCCACAGCGCGCCGGCAGGCCGCGGTAGTCGGAGGGCATCACTGCACCAGATGACTGACCGGCCCCTCGATCCACAATACAATTGCGAGGATCAGCAGCGAAAAGATTAGGCCGACAAGTCCGACCAGCATTGCTGCCGGCGAGCCATCACTCGTTAAGACGACCCGAACCACCCGCCAGATCAGCCCGACCGCAGCCGCAGCGATCAGCAGGGCGATGACATCGTCGATATCGTCAGGGCTCACCAGTCGCCCGCCGCACCAGTTCGCGCCACAGCGCGTCGGCCGCGTCGCCTCGCCGCTTGTGCTCCTCCGGCGTGTCGGGCAGCCAGCCGTCCGGGATCGCCCTCCCCGGCTTGCGCGCGGTGACGATCGCTGAGGGCTTCGGCTCGTCCTGCATCAGCTTCGCCATCTGCTGCTGCTCGCGCCGGCGCTGCGCCGTCTTGCGGTCGCGCACGGTGACGATGGCGGATTTTCGCGACGCTGAGAAGGCGGCAGCGGAGCAGATCGATCCGCTGCTTGTCCTGGATCTTCTGTTGAAGCTCACGCTGGAGAGCGAAGCTGAT
>DASSRN010000013.1:0-7819 GCA_035701785.1 Acetobacteraceae bacterium
GGCACGCCGGTCTATGAGGCGCGCCAGCGTATCGGCGCCGAACTGGCCCGCGAATATCCGGTGCCCGCGGATGTCATCGTGCCGGTGCCCGATTCCGGCGTGCCAGCGGCCATGGGCTATTCACGCGAAAGCGGCATCCCGTTCGAGCTTGGTATCATCCGCAACCACTATGTCGGCCGCACCTTCATCGAGCCTACCGACCACATCCGCCATCTCGGCGTGAAGCTGAAGCACTCCGCCAACCGGCCGGTGCTGGCCGGCAAGCGGGTGGTCCTGGTCGACGACTCGATCGTGCGCGGCACCACCAGCCAGAAGATCGTTGAGATGGTGCGTGCCGCGGGTGCGCGCGAGGTGCACATGCGTGTCTCCTCGCCGCCCACAACGCATTCCTGCTTCTATGGCATTGATACGCCGGAGCGCGGCGAGCTGATGGCGGCGCGCCTGTCGGTGGACGAAATGGCCGACCAGATCGGCGTCGACAGCCTGGCGTTCATCTCGATCGACGGGCTGTACCGCGCGCTGGGCAAGCACGATCGTGATCCAGCGCGGCCGTATTACTGCGACGCGTGCTTTACTGGCGATTACCCAGTCCCCTTGCCCGACCAGGCGGACAACTCCGAGCGGCAACTGAGCCTGCTGGCCGAAAGCCACTGATGCAGCGCGTCTGCCGCTGCCTGGTCCGGTGACGCTGGCCGCAGGCACCGTGGCTCTCGTCACCGGAGCGAGCCGCGGCATCGGCGCCGCTATGGCAGTCGAGCTGGCGCGGCTTGGCGCGCATGTGGTCATCACCGCGCGCACCCAGGGCGGACTGGAAGAGACCGACGATGCGATCCGTGCCGCCGGCGGCACCGCGACGCTGCTGCCGCTGGACCTTGCTGAAGGTGGCCAGGTCGATGCGATCGGCCCAAGCATCCACCAGCGCTTCGGCCGGCTCGACATTCTGGTGCACGCCGCAGGCGCACTCGGCCGCCTGACACCGGTCGCGCACATCCTGCCGGATGATTGGGCCGCGGTGCTGGCGGTGAATTTCGCTGCGACGTGGCACCTGATCCGCACCTGCGATCCGCTGCTGCGCAACGCGCCGGCCGGGCGGGCCGTGTTCGTCACCGACGAACGCGCACGTGCACCGAAGGCCTACTGGGGTGCCTATGGCGCGACCAAGGCCGGCATGGAGCATCTCGTGCTGACCTGGGCCGACGAGGTGCGGACGACGGCTCTCAAGGTGAACCTGTTCGATCCGGGGCCGACCGCAACGCGCCTGCGCAGCAATGCAATGCCTGGAGAGGACCCGTCGACCGTTACCAGGCCCAGCGAGGTCGCGCCCGTGCTGGCCAGACTTTGTCTGCCGGACGAAATGCGACACGGCGGATCGATCCGGTTCCAACGCAACTGACGCGGAGCCTATCGCGCCGCAGTACGCGCTCGCCTGCTCTCCGTCCGCAGCTGCCCGCACGCTGCCAGTATGTCGCGCCCGCGCGGCGAACGGACCGGCGAGGCGAACCCTGCATCCATGACGATCTTCGCGAACCGGTCGATCGCGCTGTTGCTGCTGGTCTCGAACGGACTGCCAGGCCAGGGATTGAACGGGATCAGGTTCACCTTGGCGGGGATGCCGGCGATCAGCCGCACCAGTTCGCGCGCATCCGCCTGGCTGTCGTTCACCCCCTTCAGCATGACGTACTCGAAGGTGATGCGCCGTGCGTTCGACGCCCCCGGGTAGCGGCGGCACGCGGCGATCAACTCGCCGATCGGGTACTTGCGGTTCAGCGGCACCAGCTGGTCCCGCAACTCGTCGCGCACCGCGTGCAGCGACACCGCCAGGTTGACGCCCAGTTCAGCGCCGGCGCGGTCCATCATCGGCACCACGCCCGAGGTGGACAGCGTGATGCGCCGGCGCGACAGGGCGATGCCCTCGTTGTCCATCGCGATCGTCATCGCCTTGGCGACGTTGGCGTAGTTGTACAGCGGCTCGCCCATGCCCATCAGCACGATGGTGGACAACAGCCTCGGCGCCTCGCCGGTCGGGCTCGGCCATTCGCCATAGGCGTCGCGCACCGCTATGAACTGACCGACGATCTCAGCCGCGCCCAGATTGCGCGTCAGTAGTTGCGTGCCGGTGTGGCAGAAGCGGCACGACAGCGTGCAGCCCACCTGCGAGGAGATGCACACCGCCCCACGGTCCTCGGCGCGGTCGGGGATGTAGACAGTCTCCGCTTCCTGGCCGTCGCGGAAGCGGAACAGGAATTTGCGCGTCGCATCGTCGCTGGTCTGCACCATTACCGCGTCCGGCCGGGCGATGACGAAGCGCTCCGCCAGCTTCTGCTGCAACGGCCGTGCGATCGACGACATCCGGGAGAAGTCGGTGACGCCCTGATGGTAGATCCAGTGCCACAGCTGCTTGGCGCGGAACGGCGCCTCACCGATCGCAGCAATCTCGGCTGAGAGCTCCGCCCGCGACAGGCCGACGAGATCGCGCCGGCCATCGGCCAGTTGCACCGGTGGTGGGTCGAACAGCGCGGACTTCGCCAGGATGCGCGTCCGCTCCGCCTCGGTCAGGTCAGCGGTCACCGCGCCGGACATGCCTTGCTGATCGCCGCATAGGCCGCGGAGAACCCCCGCAGGCTGAACGTATCCACCACCGTCTGCCCTTCGCGCGGACCCGATGACCGGGCGAGCGCCTGCGTCCCTCGCTGGAACGCTGCAACCGCCGCGCGCCCGTCGCGGGCGAAGGCGCTGTTCTGGGCGGTGTAGAAGTCGAGGCCGGTGTTATCGACCTGCATGGTGACCGTGGCGCCACGGGGGTAGTTGTAACCGGCTGTGATCGCCACCGCGTCGCGACCGGACTGGCGCTCGGTGACGGTCAATACCACCTCGCCGCGTCCGGCGAGTGCCGGCACCGAGTTGGCAGCGCGGACGAAGGCGTAGCATGTGGGCTGGCCGCCCTCTTCGTGCGTTGCCGCGACCCAGTCCTCGAAGGTGCCAAGTGCCTTCGGTCCTGTTGTGGGCGGCGGCTTGGCGGCGGGCTTGCGCTGCGCGTGGGCCATGCAGGGCAGTGCGACGATGAAGGCAAGGAGCAACGGAACGAGGCGCATCGCCGGAGAGATACGGCTGCAGACTGGTCACGACAAGCGCGCCGGCTATCGCGAGGCTTTCCTGGCCGCGACTATTCCGACCGGTCGATCCGCGCCAGCGTGTGGCGTGCGATGACGATCTCCTCATCGGTCGGAATGACATAGGCAGGCCGTGGTGAATCGGCACGCGTCAGCAATGGCGCGCCCGCCTGGTTCGCGGCCTCGTCGATCGAGAAGCCAAACCAGTGCAGCCGGCGCAGCACGCGGGAACGGATCTCGGGGCTGCGCTCGCCGATGCCGGCGGTGAACACCATACCGTCAATGCCGCCCATCGCCGCCGCCAGTGCCCCGGCGGTGCGCGCGACGTGATATACAAAGTAGTCCACCGCCAGCTTCGCGAGTGGCGCCTCGCTCGCCAGCAGCGTGCGCATGTCGTTGGAAATGCCGGACAGACCCTTCAGTCCGCAGTCGGCGTAGAGGAATTTCTCCACGCGCCCGACATCCCAGCCCTTCTGCTCCAGCAGCCAAAGGATCACGCCGGCATCGAGCGAGCCCGAGCGCGTGCCCATCGGCAGCCCATCCAGCGCGGTGAAACCCATCGACGAATCGACGCTGCGCCCGCCGGCCAGCGCGCACATCGATGCACCCGAGCCGAGATGCGCCACCACGACGCGCCCCAGCGCGATTTCCGGCGCCCTCTCGGCCAGCGCGCCGGCGATGAACTCGTACGACAGGCCATGGAACCCGTAACGCCGTACACCCTCGCGATACAGCGCATCGGGGATGGCGAAGCGGTCGGCCACCGGCGGGTGGCCCCGATGGAACGCCGTATCAAAGCACGCGACATGCGGCAACGATGGGAATAGCTCCTCAAGCGCCTTCAGCACTGCAACGGCTGGAGGATTGTGCAGAGGCGCCAGCGGCTCCAGCGCCTCGATGCGGGCGAGTGTCGGCGCATCCACCAGCGCCGGCGCATCGAGGTCCGGGCCGCCATGCACAACCCGATGGCCGAAGCCGATCAGGCCGCTCTTGTCCATCGGCCCATCCGACAGCGCGGCCAGTGTCGCCAGCGCATTCGCGTGGTCCTTGGTTGTCACCGTCCGGTCATGCAGCGTCGTGCCATCGGCCGCGGTGACGCGCAGGCGACCGTCACTGCCGATCCGCTCGATCTCGCCATGCTGGGTGTGCACGGGCTGACCGTTTTCGATGCCGAACACTGCGAATTTCAGGCTCGACGAGCCGGCGTTCAGAACGCAAAGGCGACGATCCATCGTGCTTGGCCTTTCATCTGCGAAGCGGACATGCTTCGTTCGACCGCCACAGACGAGTGCTGGAGACTGCGTCCATGACCAAGTTCGGCGTCGCCCAATCCGTGCCCCGCGTGGAGGACCCACGCCTGCTGACGGGCGGCGGCCGCTACACCGACGATATCGTACTGCCGGGCATGCTGCACGGGATCGTGCTGCGCAGTCCGCACGCTGCGGCGAAGCTTGGCGCGATCGATACCAGCGCGGCAGCATCGGTCGCCGGGGTTAAGGCGATCTATACGGCAGCCGAGATGAAGGCGGACGGCATCGGGCCAATGCCGTGCGCGGCACCGGTGCAGAACCGCGACGGCTCGAACATGGCAGACCCGCCGCATTTCGCGCTTGCCGACGGCATGGTGCGCCATGTCGGCGACGCGGTGGCGTTCGTGGTTGCCGAAACGGCGAAGGCCGCGCGCGACGCGGCCGACCTTATCGCGGTGGACTACGACCCAGTGCCGGCGGTCACCGAAGTCGCAGCGGCCACCGCGCAGGGTGCGCCGCTGGTGTGGCCGGACGTGCGCTACAACGTCGCGTTCGACTGGGGGCTGGGCGACAAGGCTGCCACCGATGCGCTGTTCGCGCAGGCGGCGCATGTTACGCGGCTGACCGTGGTCAACAACCGCGTGGTGGTCGCCTCGATGGAGGGTCGCGCGGCGATCGCCGACTACGACACCACGACCGATCGCTGGACGCTGTACGCCAACACGCAGGGTGGCTGGCTCATCAAGAACCTCATCGCGTCATCATTCGGCGCCGAGCCGGCGAGCTTCCGTGTGATCACGCCGGATGTCGGCGGCGGCTTCGGGATGAAGGCGTTCCTCTACGGCGAGCACGTGCTGGTGTGCTACGCGGCGCGCAAGCTTGGCCAGCCGGTGAAGTGGACCTCGGATCGTGGCGAGGCATTCCTGGCCGACACGCAGGGCCGCGACAACGTCACGCTGGGCGAACTGGCAATCGACAAGGACGGCAAGTTCCTGGCGCTGCGGACGCGCAACCTCGCCAACATGGGTGCGTACCTGTCGACCTTCGCGCCATACATACCGACGCTGGCCGGTGGCGCGGTGCTGTCCGGTGTCTACGACCTGAAGCAGATCTATGCGCACGTGCTGGGCGTGTTCACCCACACTGTGCCGGTGGACGCGTATCGCGGCGCTGGTCGTCCCGAAAGCAACTACCTGCTGGAGCGTCTGGTGGACGCGGCCGCGCGCGAGCTCAAGCTGGATCCCGCCGAACTGCGCCGCCGCAACATGGTGCCGGCCTCGGCCATGCCGCATGCGACACCGGTCGGCAAGACGTACGACACCGGCGACTTCCCGATGGTGCTGGATGCGGCCCTGAAGCAGATGGACTACGCCGGCTTCCCCGCACGGCGGGCAGCAGCGGCACAGCGCGGCAAGCGTCGCGGGATAGGGCTGTCGTACTATCTCGAGGTCACCATGGGCGATCCGACCGAACGGGCGGAGATCCGCTTCGCCGATGATGGGTTTGTGGACCTGTACGTCGGCACGCAGTCAACCGGACAGGGACACGAGACCGGCTACATCCAGCTGATGTCGCAGCGGCTGGGTATCGATGGCGAGAAGATCCGCGTGCGCCAGGGCGACACCGATACCATCCCGGTGGGCGGCGGCACCGGCGGTTCACGTAGCCTGTATTCCGAGGGGCTCGCGATCATCACCACGGCGGACACGGTGATCAACAAGGGCAAGCAGGCCGCCGGCGAAGTGCTCGAGGCGTCGCCCGCGGATATCGCGTTCGCCGACGGGCGCTTCAGCATCGTCGGCACCGATCGCGGCATCGACATCATCGCACTGGCCGCCACGCAGCGGCAGAAGGCGGTGGCCGGTGAGCACGCGACCACGCTGGATGCGGCCGAAGTGGTCGACGTGGCCGAGCACACCTTTCCGAACGGCTGCCACATGGCAGAGGTCGAAGTGGATCCCGACACCGGCGTGGTCGACATCGTGCGTTACCGCGTGTGCGACGACTTCGGCAAGACGGTGAACCCGATGATCGTGCGGGGCCAGGTGCATGGCGGCGTTGCGCAGGGTCTCGGCCAGGCACTGCTGGAGCGCACCAGCTTCGATGAATCGGGGCAACTTCTGTCCGGCAGCTTCATGGACTACGCGCTGCCGCGCGCCAATGACCTGCCGGACATCGAGGTTGATCTGCTGGAGGTGCCAAGTGCGTCCAATCCGCTGGGCGTTAAGGGAGCAGGTGAAGCAGGCTCGGTCGGCAGCCCGCCGGCGGTGATCAACGCGATCATCGACGCGCTGTCGGGTGATGGCGTGACGCATATCGACATGCCCGCCACGTCCGAGGCGGTGTGGCGCGCTCTGTCGATGGCGAAGGCTGCCTGACGACCGTCGGCTACTCCAGATCGCGCGCCCCGAGCGTGCGGGCGCGGATAGCCTCTTCGGGCGCAGCACGCCCAAAGTCGGTGAACGCGCGGCGCACCGCTTCCGTGGTTGAGCCAAACACCTGCTTGCGGTTCTCCCGCGCCCATTTGCTGGAGCCAACGATGGTGTCCAGCGAACCCTGGAACTGCGGCATCACGTAGCGCGCGAACAACTCGTAGCTGCGCAGCGTCTGCTCCCGCGTTGCCCATTCGTGCGCACGGAACAGGATGCCGCCGAACCCGCCTTGGCTGTATTCCTGCATGCGGCGAATGCCCTTGGCGACGGTGTCCGGCGAGCCCACCAGAGTGGTTCCCATCTTCACGCCGTCGCGCAGCGGATCGTCGGCACGTCCCGGCGGACGGCCGAGTGTGTCCTCGAAGTAGGTCACCGTTTCGACCCGCTCGCCCTTCTTCACTTCCGCCAGCGCCTGCTCATCGTCCTCCGCGATATGCGCGTTCACCACGACACGCCACTTCTTGCGGTCCATCTGCTTGCCGTGCTTCGCCGCGGTGTCCTCGGCGATCTGCCACTGGCTGGCGAGCGCCTCGGGGCCGCCCGGCAGGCCGGCGCCGATCGACAGCACGCCGACGCCATGGGTGCCCGCTGCGATCATGCCGAACGGCGTGATCGTGCTTGCCACCGCGATCTCGAAATGCGGGTCGCTATACGGTGCCAGATGCAAACGGGCCTGGTTCATCTCGAACCAATCGGTCTTCATGGTGACCGGTTCTTCGCATTTCAGCAGCCGCATGATGGCGTCCATCGCCTCCAGCATGCGGGGCCGTTGCGTGCTGGGCTCGATCCCCAGCATGTAGGCATCCGAGGTGAGCGCGCCCGGACCGCAGCCCAGCATCGCCCGGCCGCGCGTCATGTGGTCGAGCTGCACCCAGCGCTGCGCCACCATCAGCGGGTGGTGATACGGCAGACTGGTTACACCTGAACCTAGTTTGATGTGCTTGGTACGCTCGGCGGCGGCGGCGATGACCAGTTCGGGTGCCGCGATCAGCTCCCATCCCGCTGAATGATGTTCGCCGATCCAGGC
>DASSRN010000014.1:0-8467 GCA_035701785.1 Acetobacteraceae bacterium
ACGATCGCGGCGGCTACCTGGTCGAACCCAGCCTTGACCACACGGCTGAACGGTCGGGCGAGATTGTTCGATCCCACCAGCATCACGATGTCGTGGCCGAGAAAATAATGCTGGCGGAATCCAGCAACCGGGAGACCGCGCAACCCAGGGACCAGCGCCATCGGAACACCAAGCCGTCGCAGGGAGTCGAGCGCGGCGCGCTCCACGCGCGTTTCACCACTGCCGGCAGTGACGACGACGAAATCGGCGCGCCGCTCTATGAGCATACCGAGCAGGTCTTCGTCGGACAGCGCGGCGACATGGCCCGGCGTGACGGAGCCCGCAAGCATATAGCCTAACGCGGGGTCTGAGCTCAGCGCAGCCTGGGCCGCTTCCAATTCCGTTGGAACCGCGACGATCAGAGTTTGCAGCTTCCAGATCCCGATAATATCCAATAGCCGTCGCGTGCCCGCTCGCAGCAGCAGGAGACATGGGCCATACACGATCCAGCGGAGCATCCCTTCCATGGCGACGGGGCGGTCGTAGATCGCGACGGTGAGGAAAATGTCGCAAGCGAGTGCCACGGTCGTCGCAACCGCCACGTCGCCCAATTGCGTCCATGAGGGCACGCGTGTCGTGTAATGGCCGCGCCCGCCGAAATAGCTCAGCAGCGACGCCAGTACGAGCAGGGTTCCCCAGCCGTGCCAGCCCGCTCCTAGCACAGTGGCATTGGTGATCGCCCTCTGATACGGCGAGATGTCCGAGGCAAAACAGATGGCAAAGGCCAAGAACGCCGCGGCTGCAAACCCAGCAAGGTCAGCGCACAGCAGGGATGCCGGGCAGATCCGCGCCCGCCATCTCACCTTTAACGGGATGGGAGCGACGACGGCGGAAGCTTCGGCGGTCTGAAACTGCGACCAGTGTGTAGGCTTGGAAGAATGCACGAACATCCCCGTTCGGCTTGACTGCAATGGAGAGCGCGCAAGACCGGCCCAACTACCTGGCCAAATAGCACTGCAAACTGTGTGCCATTTACCCTTGGCTCTATCACCCTCTAAGGGCGTGCTTTTCAGTGCTGCCAATCGTCAAAGCGCTAACGCGCACGGCACGGTTTACGTTGCGGCGTTGTCACGCTGTCAGTGCAGGAGGAACAATCAAGGGCACGTGAGCGCCATGAGGTTGCTGAATGCGCAACGTTTGCAAAAGCTAGCCCATCCATAACTGCTGGATTGCGTGCGCAGCTCCAGAACAGACCTGGGAGTACTGACGCGTTGCGACGCGGGGTCCTCCGGATCGACTTGCTGTAAGGCAGTCATGCAACCGTACGAGCTACGGCTGATCAGTCAACCTACGACATTCCATGGGAAGGCAATGCGCAGACTTGGCGCCCGGGTCCCATTGTGACTGATTGCCCGCGCTCCACACTCTTTCAGTCGCATCGCTGATCAGCGGCTCAGCCCATTGGTCTGCTGGCTGACGGGATAACCCGACCAGCCAGTGGCACGAACCGTACCGCCGGTTCCACCGATCGCCCGATCAATTGCCTGCATGGCCTGGGTATTGGCACCCATGTCCAGCCAGCGGATTGCGTTGCCCACATCCGTCGCCGGTCCGTTGCCGCCCTCCGCCGCGGGGCGATCAGGCGTTACCGGTTGCAGTACCATCTGGGTCTGCAGCATCGCGAGAACGCGCCTCGCCTCGTCCGGCCTGCCGCTCGCGAGCCACTGTCGCGCGGTGACCAGTTGCGGCGCTGACGTAGGTGAAAGCATGGGTTGCACACTCGATGCTGCCTGCGATGGCGCAGTTGTCCGTGTGACAGTCGGCCGGCTGGCGCTCACTGCGGCCGTTTGCGCCCGCTGCCTCGCGGCCGTGCTTTCATCAGCGGATTGCTGGCGACCTCCGCCTTGACGCAGCTTGTCGACTTCAACCCTGGCCAGTTCCAGCTCGCGCGAGCGTTGGTCCAGATCGCGCGTCCGCTGGGCCACCTGCTGCTGGAGTTCTCCCGTCTGTCGCCGCAAATCCGCAATCTGCCGCTGCATGACATCGCGCGAGTTTTGCGAATCAGCTGCCGCCGGCGGCGGCGCGGATTGTGCTGCGACCTGAGGCTGCTGCTCCTGTATTTTCGATTGAGCGATCTGGCCTTCCTCGATTCTGCGCTGCTGCCGCAACGCTTCCAATTGATCCTGTTGTTTGGCGGTCTCAGAGCGAGCGTTCGCGAGGCCGGAGGTGGCCTGGTCGAGCTCACGCGAGCGTTGCGCAATCTGCTGACGGAGCGCGTCCAACTGCCCCTGCGACGCGTTCTGAGCCTTCGTCTGCTCAGCGGCGGCTGCCTGCATCTGCGCGCGGAGGTCTTCGATACCCTTTTTCAGTCGGGTTGATTCAGCCCGGGCCGCATCAATGTCGTGCGATGCGCCGTCGCGTTCCCGGGTTCGGTCCGCCACCTGCTGCTGCAATTCGCTTGCCTTGTGCTGCAGATCAGCGATTTGCCGCTGCAGGCCCTCGCTGACAGCCTGTTGATCGCTGCCAGCAGTCTGCTGTTGCTGGAGCACGGCCACGCTTTGGCGCAGCCTGTCTGCCTCCGCCCGCGCCGCATCACGCTGACGCGTATCTTCCTCAAGCTCCCGCGAGCGGGCCGCCGTCTGCTGCTGCAGATCCGCCGACTGGCGCTGTAGGTCAGAGACCTGATGCGCCAGCACATCTCGTGCGGCCTGCTGGTCAGAGACGCCCTGCTGCTGCTGTTGCAGCACTGTAATCCCTTGTCGTAGCCGGTCCGTTTCGGAGCGCGCAGCCTGTAGCTGCACGGTACCCTGCTCCAGGTCATTGGATTGCTGCGCAATCTGCTGTCGCAACCCGTCCGACTGCCGTTGCAGATCGGCGGTCTGCCGCTGGAGCGCGTCTCGCCGCGCCTGCGCATCGGAGAGACCAGCGGGCATCGAGGTGGTCCCGGTCTTGCGCTGAGCGTTTGCCGCTTCCTCAGCAGACCGCTGCTGACGCATTCCCTGGATCGCCTGCTGCAACTGGTCGGCTTCGGTATGCGCTGCCTGCAGGTCCTTGGACCGTTGCTCAAGGGCCTGTGAGCGCTCTGCGATCTGCTGCTGCAGATCCTGGGCCTGGCGCGCCAGGACTGCGACCTGAAGTCGTAAGGCATCGCGCGCGGCCTGATCGGCAGGTGCACCGGACGAAGGTGGCGGCGAACTGCCGCCCACGACGGCTACTACTCGATCGGCGAGCGCCGGCAGCGAACGAAGATCCCCGAGCGCGCCGGCGAACAGCACGAGCAGCACGGTCATCACGATGACGGCGGACAACACGAAGCGCCACATTTGACCACCTCAGCAGAGCGTTGAGCCACACCTCCCGCGGTCGACCAGATGGTGCTGCGACGCCATGACCGTACCAGGGCACGACCCGCCCCATGTAGCTGCGAACGTACCACGATGCAGCACCAATGTGGGCAAGTTCGCGGCCACTTTGCCGTGCGTCCGGCGAGCCGGCACAGTTTGGCCCGGCCGAGAGCGTGCGACCCTCGGCACTGGACCTTGCCGGTCAGACAGGCGCATAGGGGCAGCGACGGGAGGAACCGCCGAAACAGCCGATGATGTACTTCACGCCCCTGAAAACCGCGGTCATCCTCGGCCTCTGCCTGCTCGGGACGATCCTGTGTATTCCCAATCTGTTCCCTGCGCCGGCTCCATGGCTTCCCTGGCGCCAGGTCCACCTTGGGCTCGATCTGCGGGGCGGCTCCTATCTGCTGCTCGAAGTTGACATGAAGGCGGTGGTGAAGGAACGCCTTGACAGTATGGTGGACGGCGTCCGCCAGGCGCTGCGGCCGGGCGGCATCTTCTACCAGACGCTCGAGGCTCAGCCCGACCAGAACCGGATCCTGCTGCGGTTGCGGGATGCCTCGAAACTGGATTCGGCACAGGCCGCCATCGCGCCGCTGATCGCGGTAGAGGGCCCAACCGGCACCCCCGAGTTCCAGCAGGCGTCGAGCCCGGACGGCACCATCGTCCTGACGCTCTCGAATGTGGCGCTCAATGCCCGGGCACGCGGCGCTGTGCAGCAGTCGATCGAGATCGTGCGGCGCCGGATTGACGAGACCGGCGTGGTCGACCCGCAGATCACTCAGCAGGGCGAGACCCGCATCGTGGTCCAGCTGCCCGGGATCAGCGACCCCAACCGGATCAAGGAGTTGCTGGGAAAAACTGCGCACATGACGTTCCAACTCGTCGATGAGACCGCGAACATCAGCGGAGGTGCCACACCGCCACCTGGGGTGGACGCCTTGCCGATGCAGGACAACCCGAGCCAGAAGGTCGCGGTGCGCCGGCGGGTGGACGTCGACGGCGGCGACCTGACCAACGCCCAGGCCGGCACCAACCCGCAGACCGGCGAGTGGGTGGTCAACTTCACCTTCAATTCGATCGGCGCCCGGCGCTTCGCCGACGTGACGCGAGCGAACGTCAACCATCGCTTTGCGATTGTGCTGGACGGCAAGGTGATCAGCGCCCCGGTGATCCGCGAGCCGATCACCGGCGGACGCGGTCAGATCAGCGGCTCATTTACCGCAGCATCCGCCAACGATCTTGCCGTGCTGTTGCGGGCGGGCGCGTTACCCGCACCGCTGACCGTGGTTGAGGAGCGCAGCGTCGGACCTGAACTCGGTGCTGACTCGATCCGCGCCGGCGCTATCTCGCTTGCGGTCGGCTTTGTGCTGGTCATCGGCTTCATGGCCACCTTCTACGGATTGTTCGGCTGGTTCGCGAATGTCTGCCTGGTGGTGAACCTGCTGCTGATGCTTGGCATCATGTCGCTGCTCCAGGCGACACTGACCCTGCCAGGCATGGCCGGCATCCTGCTGACGCTGGGGATGGCGGTGGACGCCAACATCCTGATCAACGAGCGCATTCGCGAGGAGCAGCGCCTTGGGCGGCCGGCGCTTTCAGCGCTGGAGCATGGCTTCACAAGAGCTTACAATACGATCTTCGATTCCAACGTCGCGGCGTTCCTCGCTCATGTCATGCTGTTCGTGTTTGGCTCCGGCCCGGTGCGGGGCTTCGCGGTGACAATCACCGTCGGCATCGCCACGTCGATGTTTACCGCATGGATGCTGACGCGGCTCCTGGTATCGCGCTGGTACGTCGCCCGGCGTCCACAACTCCTGCCCGTCTGACCCGCCATGTTCATGCGCCCCTCATTCCGGCTGGTACGGGACAACACGAAGATTCAGTTCATGCGGGGCCGCATTGCTGGCCTCGTTGTATCTGCTTTGTTGTCAACGGCTTCGGTGATCTTGTTCTTCTACCCTGGGCTGAACCTTGGGATCGACTTCTCGGGCGGCATCGTAATGCAGGTGCGTACTCCGGGCCCGGCCGACTTCGGCCAGATCCGCTCCGCCCTCGCCTCGGAGCACATTCCGGAACAGGGGGTGCAGCAGTTCGGCGACCCATCCGAGGTGCTGATCCGACTGGGCGCCCAGCCAACCGAGGCTGCCGTGCAGCAGGCTGTCACCCGGGTACGGACCGCACTGGAAAAGAGCGTGCCCGGCATCAAGGTACTGCGCACTGACGCGGTGGGTGCCTCGGTCTCGGCCGAACTGTTCCGCAACGGCCTGCTGGCGCTGGGGATCAGCCTGGCGATGATCCTGGTCTACATCTGGTTCCGCTTCGAATGGCAGTTCGCGGTCGGTGCCGTCGTGACCCTGGTGCTCGACATCACTAAGGCGATCGGCTTCCTCGCCGTGACCCGGATCGAGTTCGACCTGGTGATGGTCGCCGCCATCCTGACCATCCTCGGCTATTCCACCAATGACAAGGTGGTGGTGTACGACCGGGTGCGGGAAAATCTTCGCAAATACAAGACGATGCCACTCCGTGAGCTGATCGACCTCTCGATCAACGAGACGCTCAACCGTACGCTGGGCACGTCGATGACCGTCTTCCTGGCCAGCCTGCCGTTGGCGCTGTTCGGCGGGGAGTCCATTTCCGGCTTTGCCTGGGTCATGCTGTTCGGCATCATAGTCGGGACCTCGTCTTCTATCTTCATTGCAGCGCCTATTCTGTTGTTTTTGGGCGAGCATCGGCTGCGGCGCGAGGCTGCCCCCATACCCGCGCCTGCGGTACGGCAGTGATCAGGCGGCGCAGCTTGCTGGCGGGAGTTGCGGCGGCAGGCTTGGTGCGATCGGTCCGTGCGTCCAATACGGTGACGGTTCTGGTCGGAGCCAAGGCTGGCTCGCAGGTGGACGCGCTGGCGCGTGCCTTCATGCCTTTGCTCGCCCGCCATCTGCCGGAAGCCGCTCTCGGCGTCACCAATGTGCCAGGCGCCGCTGGCCTTACGTCACTGCAGGCGCTGAGCCATGCGGAGCCCACCGGCGCCACGCTGGCGTGGGTCTCGACACCCACCCTGCCAGCACGGATGGTCGATCGCGGGGCCGACGGGCTGCTGCAGCAAATCAGCCTGCTAGGCGCGGTCGAGAAGGAACCGATTGCCATCGTGTCACCGGCAGCAACTCCACTGAGTTCGGTGCAAGACATCGTCGCGCGATCAGCGGATGACGCAGAGGCGGTTCCGCTCGGAACGCCGCCCGCTGGGAGTGCCGCGCATTTGGCGGCACTGCGGCTACAGGCACTGGCCGGGACCAGGCTCAACATCGTGGCCTTTCCCTCCGCAGCCGCTGCGAGGCAAGCCGCCATCGCAGGCAATGTCGCGGCGGCAGCCCTCGGCCTCTCCAGCGCTGCCGGTGACCTGCGCGAGGGCCGTCTCGTCGGCCTCGGCATCGCGACCGCCTCCCGCGCCGGCGCGTTCCCGGACATGCCACCGTTACGCGATGCCGGACTGGATCTGTCGGCGTCGGTGCGGCGCGGGCTCGCAGCGCCTGCGGGACTGACAGAGCCGACCCTCCGGCAGGTCACCGCCGCCTTGCAGTCGGTTGTCGACGATCCTGAGTTTCAGGAGCACGCCGACTCCAGCGGGTTCGTCGCCAAGTGGCGGGACGGCGCGACGTGGACCGCCGACGCGGAGAACGAGCGGGCCGAACTAGCAAAACTGTGGGCGACAGAACCTTGGCTGCAGGAAGGCGCCGAGCAGCCCTAGCGCGGCACGTAGATCCGCCCGTCGAACAGCCGACGCGCCGTACGGTAGAACGCACCACTATGGGCAACCCAGCCACCGTCAATGCCACGGCTCACCTCGGCGCCGACGGTGAGAATTCCCGACGGCATACCGATCCGCACTTGCGCCCCAGCGCCGGGAGCCAAAGCCTCGGCCACCAACGTCCCGGCGATGTTGGCCGCAACAGCGGTGCAAAGCGAGGCGGTCAGCGGCAAAGCCCGATGGGGCTGTCCGTTCGACAGGAACCTCGCCGTCAGATCCACCTGCGCCGCAGCGATCGGTTCGCCCGATAGCGTGGACGCGTCCATCGGCGGTGCCACGAACCCGATGATCGGCACGCCGGCAGTGGTGCGTGCCTCGGCATCGTCGCGCGCAATGCCTATGGCGATCGATGCCTGGCGACGGATCCACTGGAGGCGCTCGAGCAGCGTGGGGTCCCGTTCCAGTTCCTCGGGCAATTCCCGACCGGTCAGCCCCAGGTCGCACGCGCGCACGAAGACGCAGGCATTGGCGGCGTCCACCAGCGACACCTCGATCGGACCGATGCCGGTGACCTCCAGGCGATCCATCGCCTGGCCGGTCGGCAGCAGCCGCCCCGTCGTCGCCCCACCCGGTGCGAGGAAATCCAGCCGCACCGGCGCACCTGTCCCGGCCACACCGGGGATCGCCAGGTCGCCGTCAGTCGCGGCACGGCCGTCCTCCAGTGCAAAGGTCGAGCGAATGATCTTCCGCGTATTGGTGTTGAAAATGCGCACGACCGCGGTGTCGCCGTTCGGCCGCATGATGCCCTCATCCACCGCGAAGGGGCCGACCGCGGAGCTCATGTTGCCGCAGTTGCTGCGATAATCGACGTGCGGCTCGCGGATCTGCACCTGCGCGAAGGTATAGTCGATGTCGGCGTCGGCGCGCTCCGACGGTGCGAGTACGCAGATCTTGGACAGCGACGAAATGCCGCCGCCCATGCCGTTGAGCTGGCGTCCGTTCGGATCGGGACTACCCATCGCGGCGAGGAAGATCGGATCCCACTCGCTGCGCTCAGGCAGGTCACGCGCGTGGAACATCACCGCGCGGGATGTGCCGCCGCGCATGAACACGGCAGGGAGGGACAGCAGTGGCATGGGCACCTCCGGATTTGTCGCCAGGATCGGCGGCCCCCGCCGGCCCGGTCAACCCAGCCGTTCGATCTCGCAAGCGTTGGCGCGCAGCGGCGCCGCACCGCTGACCGGATCGACCACGTCGCTGCTGATCACGAGATTGATGTTCGCGCTATCCGGACCCAACGCATCGTAGCCTGGCAGGTCGAGCTCCGTGCAGGACTGCCACCAGCCGTGCTGCGCGGCGACCACGCCCTCGGCGAGATTAGACGTCAGTCGCGCAC
>DASSRN010000015.1:0-4673 GCA_035701785.1 Acetobacteraceae bacterium
CGGCACCCGCGGCGGCACAGGTGGCACCGGTTTCGACTCGATCAACTCGGCCTGGAGTGCGTTCGGCGGCAGGCCCAGCAGCAGACTGATTGCATTGATCAGCTCAGATTCCTGCTGCTCCAGCGGCGGGATCTGCGCAGCCGTCGTGCGGAGCTGTGCCGCGGCGTTGGCCACATCGAGATCGGTCGTCACCCCGCCCACCGCGCGCTGCTGCGTCAGTTGCAGGCTCTGCTGTGCGATCCTGACGTTGTCGCGGGCGATGCGAAGCTGCAACTGCGTGCCGCGCAGCTGGACGTAGTCACGCGCCAGTTCGGCGAGGCTGCTCAGCAGCGTTGCCCGCCGTGCCTCGTTAGAAGCGGACACTGAAGCCGAGGCCGATTCCACCGATCGCCGCACCCGGCCCCACAGATCGACCTCCCATGATGCGTCGAACCCCACCTGGTACACATCGAACGCGTTCAGGTGGTTGCTGCGGATGCCGCCGGTGGAATTGCCGAACGCGCCGTTGGCGCCCAGCGCGTTGGCCGACCCCGCGAACACGCCGACGTCGCTCGCCTTCTCCCGCGTATAGGATCCATTGGCATTGAGCGTCGGGAATTGTGCCGCGCCCACCACGCCAAGCTGCGCCCTGGACTCCGCAATGCGTACGCTCGCCACCTGGACGTCCAGGTTCTCACCGGCGACGCGGCGTTCCAGATCGGTCAGCGTCGGGTCTTTGAATAGATTCCACCAGTTCGGATCGATCGGCTCCGCCACCGGTATGCTGGCCTCTTTGGGGATCGGCTCGGCCTTTTTGGCAAACCAGGATGCAGGGGAAAGCCAGTCTGGCGGCTCGAAGTTCGGCCCCACGGTGCAGGCGCCAAGCGCCAGCAGCAATGCGGCAGCAGCAGTCTGTCTCAGCATCAACCCTCGTCCCGGCCGCGCAGCCGGCGCCGCCCCGCAGGGTTCTTACGCGCGCGTGCTGGCAGAGGCCAGAGCCGTTGGATCAGCTATTGGTCATCCAGGATGACGCGATCCGCGTAGTCGCGCCTGATTTCAGCCAACGCCCGCGCAGCCTCGACGCGCAGCGGTCCGGAGCACAGCGGCTGGTCGATATGCGAATCAAACTCCCGCCGCACCGTGACGCTCTGGCCGTCGGTCGACCAGCGCGACGTGAACCGGAATGCCTCGGTCGCGATCGTGCGCCCGGTCGGCAGACGCTGCACGTGCCGTTCGGCCGGCAGAGTGAAGGTCAGCACCTCGACCTGATGTCCCGAGTAGCAGGGCGTTGGCTCGGTGTCGGGCAGCCCGCGCAGGTCCAGACGTCCCAGCAGCAGGTCGCCTGGCCGTACCAGCAGCCGGAACCCGCTGGGCGGCCACAGGATGTTGCCGCCGGCAATATGGATGGCGCCATCCACGTCAAATGTCCCCTTGGCCGTGATCCTGGGCGCAGAGAGGTCGGCGGCAGGCGGTTCCACCTCGCCGGTGCCCTCTTCGCCGAGATCGTGCAGGACACGCGACGGCCCGGCTTCCATTCCCATCCCCTCGATACGTCGGATCGCGCCGCGCAGGCTCATGGTGAAGGCGCCGCTGGCCTCGGTGGTGCTTTCACCTTCAATCCTGCCGTCCTCGGTGAAGTGGGCGACCGTGGTCAGCGTGGTGGAGGCATCGTCATGCGCCAGCACCGGAATCTGGCGCAGCCCGACGTCAGATGATGCGGCATGTATCACGGGCTTGCCATACTCGCCGAACGGCAGCGTGCCGAAGGCGGCGAGCATCGACGTCGAGTCTGCGTACAGCTGGAACTCTGGCAGGTAGTTGATCACATGGTTGAGCTGGGCGAACGGCGCCGGGACGGTCAGCCGATAGCTGTTGCCCAGGTTGATCAGCACGTTCTCGCTGGCGATGCCCTTCGCCTTGAGCAAGGCGTTGAGCAGCATCGCATGGTCCTTGCAGTCGCCGTAGCCGTTGGCGAGCACGGTGTCCGCCGCATGCGGCACGACTGCGCCGTTGCCGAAGAACACTGCGATGTAGCGGATGTGCTCCGCTACCCAGTTGTACAGCCTCTCGGCCTGCTGCCGCCGGTCTGTTACGCCGGCGGTGAGTTCGTCCGCCAGCGCCTGCACGCGAGGTGTCACGGCGCTTTTCGGTTCGGCGAGTGTCGCATAGGCGCGGCCGACCGCATCCCAGTCCGGCGCGCTGGTGACCACCAGCCGCGGCAGGCGATCGATCGGTGCGACCGCGGCGACGTCCTCGACCTTGGCCGCCGGCGCGCTGAACCGCCAGCGGTAGGTGGACGAGTCCCTGTCGTTCTCCTGCGTGACCTCGGCGCCGACCGCCTCGATCTGCAAGGGCAGCGACGATGGGGCCTTCACCGAGATCTGCACGTCGTCCCAGGCCTCGGAACGGGTGAAGAAGTGGACGGCGGAGAACATCCCGGCGAAGCGCAGCCGCGTCACCTTCTCGCGCAGTGTGAACACCACGGTGTCGCCGGCGGACACCTGGGGAAACAAAATCACTTTCTGCCGGCCGTCGGTGAATGTCATCAGCGTCGGGTCGCTGGCTGAGGGCTGATCGCGGATGCCTGCGGGTTCGACCTTCAGCATCTGGCCGTCTGCCTTCTTCGTGTAGGCCTCGAGGACCTCCACCCCGCCCAGCGGGGGGTGATAGGTGAAGGCGAACTGCGCGATGCGCTGCGCCGCCGCGTCGCTGCTGGCGCGTCGTTCGAAATGCAGGGTTCGCGTGTATGTCCCGTCGGCCTGGACGTCATAATCGCTGGTCAGCAGCACGTTGGTGATCGGTGGCGTCGCTGGTTTGGCGGCGTTTGCCGCAGTGCCAAGGAATGCAGCCAGGAGCAACGGAACAATAATGCGCATGCGGGCCAGCCTGCCGATGTGGGACCGGCCAGACTGGCAGACACAGCGGCTGTTCACAAACGGACTACTGCTGTCCGTTCAGGTACGCAGCGACCGCCGTCACGCGGCAGGCATCGCGCATCGACAGCACGGGATCAGCCGAGGGTGGCGAGCACTTCCTCGTCGGTGGGGAATCGGCCGGTCGCCTTCTTCGAATAGGCCAGCCTGCCGTCCACCGTGATCTCGAAGACGCCGCCACCGGACCGGTGCAAATCAACCTCGGTGCCGGGGCTGGACTTCAGGATCGCGTCCCGCGCCGCACGGGCGCGCGGCTCGTAACCTCACATGCCGCAGTATTCGATCTCAACCTTCATGGTGTGTGGACTCCCAGGTTGTCGGCTCCACCGCCAGAGTGGCAGGAGTCTGGCCGCAGTTATAGCCCCGGGAGCCAGCCATGAACCCAGCACGTCGCCTGCGACCCGCCGATCCGGCCGTCTCGCCCCGTTTCGGCGATGTGGCGACGCTGCTTCGCGCGCCGCGCGTCCCGCCTGGCCCAGGTATCGACATCGCGCTGGTCGGCGTGCCGTTCGACCTAGGCACCAATTATCGCACCGGCGCACGCGGCGGCCCCGCTGCCGTGCGCGAGGCGTCGCGCACCATGCGCCTGGTGCATCCCACCAGCCGCATCGCGCCGTTCGATCTCTGCGAGGTCGCCGATATCGGCGACGTGGCGATCAACGCGATGGACCTCGCCGCCAGCATCGGCGCGATCGAGGCGTTCTTCCGTGACCTGCACACGCGTGGCACCACGCCGATCACGGTCGGCGGCGACCATACCGTGCCGCTGCCGATCCTGCGGGCGATCGCCCGCGACCGACCGGTCGGCGTGGTGCAGTTCGACGCGCATCCCGACACGCTGGACACCCTGATGGGCACCCGCATCAATCATGCCACCACATTCCGCCGTGCCGTCGAGGAGGGCCTCATCGACCCGAAGCGCACAGTGCAGGTTGGGCTGCGCGGCAGCCAGTTCAGCGCTGACGATGCGGCCTGGGGCAGCGAGGCCGGCATGCGGGTCATCACCATGGATGAGTTCGAGGCGCTGGGCCGCGCCGGCGTGATTGCGGAGATCGGCCGTGTCGTTGGCGATGGTCCCACCTATGTCAGCTTCGACATCGACGGCCTGGACGCGGCGAACGCCATGGGCACCGGCGTGCCCGAGGTCGGCGGCTTTTCCGTGCGCGACGCACAGGTGATGCTGCAAAGCCTGCGCGGGCGACGGCTGGTGGGCGCCGATCTATGCGAGGTTGCCCCGATGTACGATCCCACCGGGCAGACCGCGCTGAACGCCGCCAATCTGCTGTTCGAACTGTTGTGCGTGTTGGCCGACAGCCGGGTGGCTCAAGGCGCCAGCAGCGCCCGCGCCTGAACGATCGCCGACGCAGCCATGTCGCGCAGCGCCGCATCGTCGGCGCTGCTGATCGGGTGCGCGATCGTCGCAAAGGCATATCCGGGGAAGCCCAGTACGCGAGACATCAAATCGGCTGCGCTGACGAAGCGCGTCGTCATCAGCCCCATCGCGGGGATGCCCAGGCGTTCGGCGGTGATGGAGTCATGCAGACTGCACGACGAGCAACTGCCTCAGTCGCCGATCCCAGTGATGACGGCGTGCCATCGCGCGATTTCGTCCACGATGTGCGCGTCAGCCGGGGCGCTGAAGTTGGACTTGGTGCGTAGCACCACCGCGGCAACACCAAGCTGTTCCCGTAACAACCGATCCAGATGCGCGAAGAACCCCTTGGTGCCTTCCTTGCCGTTGGAGATGAATCCAACGGTCTT
>DASSRN010000016.1:0-12492 GCA_035701785.1 Acetobacteraceae bacterium
AATGCGGCGCGGGAACGCCCGCACCGCCCCAAGCGTTGCGGCTGACGCTGGATCAGGAGACAGGGATGAGCGAGTCGACTTACGGTGGGGCGCCGGTCGCCAGCCGCGAACATGACGCGATCGGCGAAGTCCGCGAGGTGATCCGCGCGCAGCCGATCGCGGCGGCGTTGATGGTGTTCGCGCTGGGCTACATTTTCGGCCGCTTGGGCGCGCTTATCCCGAGCCGCGGGTCGTCGCGGCGCGCCTGAGTGTCTTGATCGTGATCAGCGCGGCGGCGATCACCAGGACAGAAAGGCCCGTGGTGACGGTGCCCAACGCGTAGAGCACCGGCGTGGTCACGTTGGTGGTCATGCCGAAGATCTCCAGCGGCAGCGTGTTGTCGCTGCCCGCCGTGAGCAGAGTGCGCGCGAATTCGTCATAGGACAGTGTGAATCCGAACAGCGCGACGCCGACGACACTCGGCGCGATGATCGGCAGCACCACGTGGCGAAACCGCTGCCAGGGGGAGGCCCCGAGGTCGCGCGCCGCTTCCTCCCACGCGCGATTGAGGCGGTTGAACACCGCAAACATGATCAGCAGGCCGAACGGCAGCGTCCAGGTTAACTGCGCGCCGAGTGCCGAGGTGTACCAGGTAGGATCCAGCCCGCTGAGGTTGAACAGCAGGCCGATACCGAGGCTCACCAGTATCGAGGGAATGATCAGGCTGGCGACGGTGAGCGTGAACAGCACGCCGCTGCCGATGAAGCGCCGACGGAAGGCAAGGCCGGCGGCGAGCGAGATCACCACCGTCAGTGCCATGACGATGCAGCCGAGTGCGAGCGAGCGGCCGAGTGCGCCGCCGAAGTCGCCGACCGCCTGCTGCTCGAAGAGGCGGGCGAACCAGTGCAGCGACACGCCATTCATCGGAAAGGTCAGCCCACCGTCGGGTCCCTGGAACGACAGCACGAGGATCGTCAGCGTCGGCCCATAGAGAAACAGCACGAACGCCGCGAACAGCGCGGTCAGCAAGCTGCGGCCAAGGACGCCGAAGGTCATGCGTTACAGTTCCCGCCTGATATCCACCACGCGCAGGATGGCGGCGATCATCAGCAGCACCACCGCGAGCAGCACCACTGCATTGGCGCACGCGGCGGGGTATTGCAGCAGCGATATCTGATTGGAGATCATCAGCCCGACCGACGCGCTCTGCCCGCCGCTCATCAGCCGCACGGTGATGAAGTCGCCCATCACCAGTGTGACCACGAAGATCGAGCCAATGGCGATGCCTGGCTTGCACAGCGGCACCACGACATAGGCGATGATCTGCCAGGGGCGCGCGCCGTTGTCGATCGCCGCCTCGATCAGCCGGTGGTCGATGCGCATCATGGTGTTGAAGATCGGCGTCACCATGAACAGAGTGTAGAGGTGCACATAGGCGAGTACGACGGCAAAGTCGGAGAACAGCAGGAACTCCAGCGGCGCGTGGATCAGCCCGAGGCGCAGCAGCGCATTGTTCAGCAGTCCCTCGCGACCGAGGAACGGCACCCAGGAGATCATCCGGATGATGTTCGAGGTCAGGAAGGGGATGGTGCAGACCAGGAAGAGCACCAGTTGCGTAACCCGGCTGCGCACGACGAAGGCGAGATAGAACGCCACCCAGAAGCCCAGGAACAGGGTCACCGCCCAGACGATCGCGGTATAGCGCAGCGTGTTGAGATAGGTGCGCCAGGTGACTGCCGATTCCAGCACGTCCCGGTAATTGGTCAGCACGAATCCCGGGATGATCTGGACGCTGTCGTAGTCGAAGAAGCTGACCACGACCAGCACGATCATCGGCAGCAGCAGGAACACACCCAGGATCAGCGCCAGCGGCGCCGCCTGGAGATACGACGCCTTCACGCAGCGATGAACTCATTCCATTTCTGGACCATGTAGCGGTCCTCGGTCATCACCGAGTTCCAGCACGACACATGGCCCATGCGGTCGTAGAACGACCCGCCGTCGCGCACGGTGCCGGCCTTTTCCATCGCCTTGCCTTCGGGTGACTTGATGTCGTCCTGAGCCGGCTTGCCCTCGATCCAGAAGCCCCACTCGTCCGGTGACATGAACTTCTTCGAGGTCTCCAGCACCGCACTGTAGTAGCCCTGGCGGTTCAGATAGGCGCCCACCCAGCCGGACAGATACCAATTGATGTACTCGTAGGCGGCGTCGAGTTCGAGCCCGTTCAGGTGCTTGGCGATGCCGATCCCACCTGCCCAGGCGCGATAGCCTTCGGCCAGCGGCTGATAGGCGCAGGCGATGCCCTTCGAGCGCACTGCGGCGACTGCGGGCGACCACATCGACTGGATCACCACCTCGCCGGACGCCATCAGGTTGACGCTCTCATCGAAGGTCTTCCAGAACGCGCGGAACTGTCCGGACTTCTTCGCGTCGATCAGGAACTCGACCGTCTTATCGATCTCGACCCGGGTCATGTTGCCCTTGTCCACGTAGCGCATCGTGCCAAGCGACTCCATCACCATCGCTGCGTCCATGATGCCGATGCCAGGGATGTTGAGGATCGCCGCCTTCCCCTTGAAGGCCGGGTCGATCAGGTCCTTCCAGTTCTTGATCGGCTTGCCCACAAGGTCGGGGCGGATGCCCAGCGTGTCGGCGTTGTAGATGGTGGGTATCAGCGTCGCCCATTCGGTGGGGCGCGTCGCGAATTTGGTGGACGACTTGCCTTCGACGAAAGCCACCGTGTGCGGCGCGGTGCCCTGCGCCACCTGCGAGGTGGGTGTCAGCTTGCCGGTGGTGAAGATCGGCACGATCTTGTCGAACAGCTTGATGCGCCTGGTGTCCATCGGCTGCAGCACGCCGGTCGGAAACACCTTCTTGGTGATGAAATACTCGATGTCGGCCACGTCGTAGGATTTCGGCTGGGTCACCGCCTTTTGCGTCACCGCGTCGGTGTCGAGCGCGGTCATCTGCAAGGTGAAGCCGAGGTCCTCTTTCACCTTGTCGGCGATGGCGTTGAGGTTGGACACGCCGGTGCCGAACTGGCGCAGCGTGACGTTCTTGATGTTCTGTGCCCAGACCGTGGGGAAACCGGTGATGGCGCCGGCGGCGGCAACGCCGGCTGTGCGCAGCAGGCGGCGGCGGTTGATCGACCTGGTCATGACGGCGTGCTTCCTCTCCCCGATGCGGCGGCGAATGTGCACGCAGCGTGCCACGGAATCCACCAGCCGGGTCGTCGCCACAAGCTGGATTTGCCTGTCAGGACGGCAGCGATTGGCGCAAAGAGCGGCATCGCTCCTATGCTGGCGGATCGAGACACCCAGGGGGACCTGATGCGGCTGCTGTTGGCGACCTTGTCGCACGAGACCAACACCTTCTCGCCGGTGCCGACGAAGCTGGAGCGCTTCTGCCGTGCCGGCACCACACTGCTGCGCGGCGAGGAGGCGATCCGGTTCTATCGTGGCACGGGCACCTGCATGGGCGGTTATCTCGCGGTGGCCGACGAGATCGGCGCCGAAGTGGTGGTGCCGGTATGCGCCAGTGCTCCGCCCAGCGGGCCGGTGGATAGCGAAGCCTACGAGACGTGCTGTCGGCTGATCACCGAGGCGGTGGCGCAGGGCGGCTTCGATGCGCTCTGGCTGGACCTGCACGGTGCCATGGTCACCGACCGGTTCGATGACGGCGAAGGTGAACTGCTGCGACGCATCCGCGCGATAGACACCAGGACGCCGATCTGCGTTGCCTACGACATGCATGCCAACTTCCACGACGCGATGGTCCGCAACGCGCAGGTCGTCACCGGCTACCAGACCTACCCGCATATCGACCAGCGGCAGACCGCGGAGCGCGCGGCACATGCGCTGCTGCGCGTGATGCGCGGCGAGATACGGCCGACCGCCGCATGGGGTACCGCGCCGATGCTGCCGCACGTCATGGCGCAGGGCACGCATCGCGCGCCGAACCAGGAGCTTCAGGCGATGTGCGCCGCATGGGAGCAGAGCGGGCGTGCGATCGCCGCCAGCCTGTTTGTCGGCTTCCCGCACGCCGACATCGAGATGGCGGGGCTCTCGGCGGTGGTGGTCACCGACAATGATCCCGCCGCCGCGCAGGCAATGGTGGACGAGTTGCTCGGCGCCGCCTGGCAGGCGCGGCACGACTTCATGTTCGATATCGAGCCGCTGGAGGCGTCGGTGAAGCGGGCCAAGGCTTTGGGCGCACCAGATCAGCTGCCGGTGGTGCTGCTCGATCACTACGACAACTGTGCGAGCGGCGGCACGATGGATACCACCGACACGCTGCGCGAGATCATCCGCCAGGACCTCGACGACGTGGTGTTCTTCGGCATCTACGATCCCGCCGCGGTGGAGCAAGCAGTGCAGGCTGGGGTCGGTGCCACAGTGACATTGTCGATCGGCGCCAAGCTACCGATGCCGCAGTTGCCGGTGGCGAGTTCGCCGCTGACCGTCACGGGCGTGGTGCAGACGATCTCGTCAGGCAGCTTCAGGCTGAAGGGCGGGCTGACGCCGGGGCTTCAGGTGTTCATGGGACGCAGCGTGGTGCTGGACACCGGCAAGGTGCAGATCGTGCTGCTGAGCCGGCACATCGAGCCGACCGCGCAGGAGATGCTTCAGGTGCTGGGCATCGACCCGGCACGCAAGCAGTATGTGGCGATCAAGAGCCGCGTGCACTGGCGCGCCGATCTCGGCAAGATCGCACGCGAGATCGTCGAATGCGCCGGCGTCGGCGTCTGCACGTCGGACTACGACCAGCTGACCTTCCGCAAAGTGCGGCGGCCGGTGTTCCCGCTGGATCCTGATCTGCGCTGGAACCAGCCCGCATGACAGTCCGCGCATGATCCCGCTATCGGTGCTCGACCTGTCGCCGATCCTCGAGGGCAGTGACGCCGGGCAGGCGCTGCGCAATTCGCTCGACCTCGCGCGCCATGTCGAGGCGTTGGGCTATCGGCGCTTCTGGATGGCCGAACACCACAACCTGCCGGGGATCGCCAGCGCTGCAACGGCGGTCGCGCTCGCGCATGTCGCGGCCGGCACGCGCAGCATCCGTATCGGCGCTGGCGGCATCATGCTGCCGAACCACGCGCCACTGCTGATTGCCGAACAGTTCGGCACACTGGCGGCACTGCATCCGGGACGCGTGGAACTGGGACTGGGACGTGCGCCGGGCTCGGACCAGATCACCGCGCGCGCGATGCGGCGTACGCTGGCCGGTGGCGGCGAGGACTTTCCGCAGGATGTCGTCGAGCTGATGAGCTATTTTCAGCCGGCGGCGCCAGGACAGCGCGTGCAGGCGGTGCCCGGCGCCGGGCTCGACGTGCCGATCTGGATACTGGGCTCAAGCACCTATGGCGCGCAGCTTGCCGCGATACTCGGGCTGCCGTTCGCCTTCGCGTCGCATTTCGCACCGCAGATGATGATGGAGGCGATGGCGATCTATCGCCAGCGGTTCCGGCCCTCGGCGCAGCTTGCCGCGCCACACGTGATGCTGGGGATCAATGTGACGGCGGCGGAGAGCGAGGCAGAGGCGAGGTATCTGTTCTCGTCGCTGCAGCAGTCGTTCCTGAATTTGCGGAGCGGGCGCCCGGGCAAGCTGCCGCCGCCCGTGGAAGGGTTCGATGCGCAGCTCGATCCCTATGCGCGCGCCATGCTGGAGGACTCGCTGGCCTGCGCGATCGTTGGGGACAAGGCGATGGTACGGGAGGGGTTGGCGGCGTTCGTGCAGCGCACGGGGGCCGATGAGCTGATGGTGACTGCGAATATCTTCGATCATGCGAAGCGGAAGCGGTCGTTTGCGATTGTCTCTGAGGCGGCGGAGCTGCCCCCACCCCCCAACCCCCTCCCGCGAGGGGAGGGGGAGTAGTTCGTTCGTTTTCAGATCTTCGCGGCCAGGGCGGCGAGCTGGTCGGCGCATTTGCCCCAGCCTTCGTGGAAACCCATCTTCTCATGCGCCTCGCGGTCCTCGGCGGTCCAGTGCAGCGCGCGGGCCGTGTAGCGCGTCTTGCCGCCCTCATCCTCAAAGGTGACGATCACCGTCATGAACGGCTTGGACGAGGGCTGCCAGGCGCCTGTATAGGCATCCGTGAATACCAGCCGGCGGTTCGGCACGACTTCCAGGAAGACGCCGGGACACGGCATCTCGTTGCCCTCGGGGCTGCGCATCACGACCAGCGTCGCGCCACCTGGGCGCACGTCCATCTCGGCCCGAGCGATCGTCCATGGCGCCGGCGCGAACCACTGCCTGAGCAGCGCGGGATCGGTCCAGGCGCGGTACACCTTCTCCGGCGACGCATCCATCAGTCGGGTCAGCACCAGCTCGCGGTCTGCGGTTTCATCGGTCATGCTGCTTCTCCTGTCGTTGTGCCCGAAGGACGCGTGAGGGAGCCGCGTGCCGACAATTCAGCGTGCGCTTTCGCCGATCAGCCGGTCGAGGTGCTGGCGGATATGCGCCGCCTGTGCCGGCGTGCCGGCCAGCGAGATCGCCTGGTCGAACGCCACCCGCGCCTCGTCCTTGCGGCCGAGTTGCAGCAGGAACGCGCCCTTGGCGCCGAAGTAATGGAAGTAGCAAGAGAGCCGCTGCTCCAGCGGTTCGATCAGTGCCAGCGCCTCCGCTGGACCGCTCACCTTGCTCACCGCGACGGCGCGATTCAGCGTCACCACCGGCGATGGCTGCAGCCGTTCCAGCGCGGCGTACAGCGCATCGATCTGCGCCCAGTCGGTGTCCGCTGCGTGCATCGCGCGGGCATGCGTCGCAGCGATTGCCGCCTGGATCTGGTACGGCCCTGGCTGGCCATGGCGCACCGCCTTATCGATCAGCGCGAGACCCTCTGCGATCAGCTTGCGATCCCAGCGCGTGCGATCCTGATCCTCCAGCAGCACGATCTCGCCCGCTGCGTCAAACCGCGCAGTGGTGCGCGCATGCTGCACCAGCATCAGCGCCGTCAGCCCCATGATCTCCGGCTCGGTCGGGAACAGCCGCAGCAGCAGGCGCGCCAGCCGGATCGCCTCGTCGCAAAGCGGCGCGCGCGCTGTGCCATCGGCGGCAGAATAGCCTTCGTTGAACACCAGGTAGATCATGGCGGCCACCGCTGCCAGACACTCGGCGCGGTCCGCTGCACCTGGCGCCTCGAATGGCACGTCGGCCTTGGCGATGCGCGCCTTGGCGCGGGTGATGCGCTGCTCCATCGCTGCATCGCTCACCAGGAAGGCACGGGCGATCTGCGCCACCGAAAGCCCGGAGACGATGCGCAGCGCGAGCGCGATCTGCTGCGTCGCCGGCAGGTCCGGATGGCAGCAGATGAACAGCAGCCGCAGCACGTCGTCCCGATAGTGCGAACTGTCGAGCCGCTCCGCCAGCGGCGCTTCCACGTCATCGAGGTCCGAGATCGTCTCGTCGGCCGGAAGCGGATCGAGCCGACCGCGCCGCCGTGCGCCATCGACGCCGGCATTGCGCCCGACCAGGATGAGCCACGCAGTCGGATCGCGTGGCGGCCCATTGCGCGGCCAGTTCTGCAAGGCGCGCAGGCACGCCTCCTGGAACGCCTCCTCCGCGGTGTCGAGGTCGCGGAAGTAGCGCAGCAGCGCCCCTACCGCCTGCGGTCTTGCCGCGGCGAGCGCGCCGCCGATCCAGGCGTGGTCGCTCATGCCGCGGCAGTCCGCCTGTCGGGGCAATAGAGCGCGATCGGGCGGATCTCATAGGTGCTGCCAGTCCTCGCCGTCGCAAGCTCGCGCGCGATGTCCAGCGCCTCCTCCAGGTTGCCTACATCGACGATGAAAAGCCCCAGCAACTGCTCCTTGGTCTCGGCGAACGGGCCGTCGATCACCAGCGGTTCATCTTTGCCCTTGCGCAGCGTGGTGGCCGACGTGGTCGGCAGCAGGCGCAGCGACGGCCCGAGCTTGCCAGCCTTCACCAGCCGCTCCTGGATGACGTTCAGGCGCGTCATCATTGCGGCATCGTCGTCCTTGCTCATGGACCACACGACGTCCTCTTCATTGTAGCAAAGAATGGCGTACTGCATGCCCGTGATCTCCCGGTGTTCCACAGGACGCCCGAATGTGCCCGGTCCCGACAGCGCCGTGCAAAAAACCTGCGCGTGATCTACAGTTCGTGAGCAGACATCGGGGAGGCACCATGATCATCGACTGTCATGGCCACTACACCACGTCGCCGCGCCAGCACGAGGCATGGCGGACCGAGCAGATTGCCGCGCATGGCGAAGGCCGCGCTGCGCCGCCCCGCCCGCGGATCACCGATGACGAGATCCGCGCCAGTATCGAGAACGGCCAGCTCAAGCTGCAGCGCGAACGTGGCACGGACCTCACGATCTTCTCGCCGCGTGCCGCCGGGATGGGACATCATCTGGGCGACGCAGCCACGTCCGAGGCTTGGGCGTCCGCTTGCAACGAGCTGATCCATCGCGTATGCGCGCTATTCCCGCGCAATTTCGCCGCGGTCTGCATGTTGCCACAGAGCGCTGGCGTGTCGCCGCGCAACTGCATCGCCGAACTGGAACGCTGCGTGCTGCAGTACGGCTTCGTCGGGTGCAATCTGAACCCCGACCCGTCGGGCGGCTTCTGGAAGGACCCGCCTCTTGGTGACCACTACTGGTATCCGCTGTACGAGAAGATGGTTGAGCTTGACGTGCCGGCGATGATCCACGTCAGCGCGGCGTGCAATCCTGCCTTCCACACCACCGGGTCGCACTACCTCAATGGCGACACGGCGGCGTTCATGCAGTGCCTGACGTCGGACCTGTTCAGGAAGTTCCCGACGCTGAAGTTCATCATCCCGCACGGCGGCGGTGCGGTGCCGTATCACTGGGGGCGCTTCCGCGGCATTGCCCAGGACATGAAGCTGCCATCGTTGAGCGAGCTGCTGCTGAACAACGTATTCTTCGATACCTGCGTCTATCACCTGCCAGGCCAGCAGTTGCTGGCCCAGGTGATCCCGCTCGACAACATCCTGTTCGCCTCGGAGATGATCGGCGCGGTGCGCGGCATCGATCCAGAGACCGGACATCCGTACGACGACACCAAGCGCTACATCGAGCAACTGACGCTGACGCCGGACGGCAAGGCGAAGCTGTACGAGGGCAATGCGCGGCGGGTGTATGGCCGGCTGTCGGCGCAGCTCGCACGGCAGTTCGGGCAGTAGGCGCTACAGGCCGACCTCCTCGCCCGCCTTCAGGCGCGCGATGATGTCCTCGCGCCAGAGGGTGAACGCCTCGCCGCGCCAAGCGTCGTGCCGGCCCTCGGCATAGGCGAGCGCGTTGCGGTGATAGATCAGCGCGTTGCGCCGCGTGGCGGGCAGGTTGTCGCGCGTGGACACGACCTTGCCGGGGACGCCCATCAGTACGGAACCTTCGGGGATCACGCTGCCTGGCGGCACCAGCGCCATCGCGCCGATCACACAACGCCGGCCGACTTTCGCGCCATCCATGACCACAGCGCCAATGCCGATCAGGCAGTCGTCGCCGATTTCGGCGCCGTGCACCACGGCGCGATGCGCGATCGAGCAATAGTCGCCGATCGTCGTGCCGCGTCCGCCGCCGACATGGATGACCGCACCGTCCTGGATGTTGCAGCAGCGGCCGATACGTACCGCGGCACCTTCGGCGCGGATCACCGAATAGGGCCAGAAGCTGCTGCCCTCGCCGGCGCTGACCAGGCCGTAGATACGCGCGGTGGGGTCGACATAGGCGGGACGGTCAAGCTGCACGTCGGGGCCGAAGGCGAAGGTCATGGCGATACCCATGCTGGTGCACTGACCAACCTGCCGGCACGGCGGGCGAGTGGCAACGCCTACCGATTGCGCAGCGCGTCGAACAGCGCCAACTGACCTTCGGTCGTCGCGGACCAGTCGAACCGTTCGGCGTAGGCGCGGGTCGCTGCGCGAGGCGGCAACTGCGCGGCAAGGCGCTGCACGGCGGCGGCAATCCCCTCCGGCGTGTTCTCATCGGCGAGCACGCCCGCGGCTGACTCGCCGACCACCTCTGGGTTGCCCCAGATGTTGCTCGCGACCACCGGCGTGCCGCACGCCATTGCTTCGAGCAGCACGTTGGCCCAACCCTCGCGGCTCGATGCCAGCACAAGGATATCCGCAGCACCATAGATCGCCGGCAACTCGGCGTGCGGACGCGCACCGAGCAGGCGGACCCGTTGTTGCAGACCGAACCTGCTGATCAGCGCGGCAAGGCGTTCGCGCTCCGGACCCTCACCGACAATGAGCAGATCGTAGCCCGGCAGTCGCGTCATTGCCTCGATGACGCGGTGGTGCCCCTTGCGCTCGATCAGCAATCCGACCGACAGCAGCGTCGGCCGCGCAAGCCCAAGTGCAGCGCGCGAAGCCGCACGGTCGCCGGGCCGGAACAGTGTGGTGTCGACGCCGTTCCTCAGCACCGTGACCTTTCGGTCTGGCGCTCCGAGCGCCATCAGCGCCTGCTTCAACGCGCCGCTCACCGCGATCAGCGCGGCCGCGTCGGCGATCATCCGGCGGAGCAGCGCGCGGGGTATCGCGTAGCGCGGGATCAGGTTCACGTCGGTGCCGCGTGAGGTCACCACGGTGGGCAATCCGAGTGCGCGCCCCAGCCAGACGGCGGCCACGCCGTCGGGATACGCGTAGTGTGCGTCGATCGCGTCAAACCGCTGGCCTGCGGCGATCAGGCGCCGTACCGCCGGCAGCGTGGCGCGGTACAGCAGATAGGGCGCCAGTGACATGCCGATCATGGGCACAACGGGAAAGCGCGGGTGGTGCACGGTCAGTCCGTGGCGTGATTCGACCGACGCCACGCCGGCATGCGCGGCCCATTCGCCGAACATCGGCAACCGGCTGGGGAACCACGGAACCGGCGCCATTACCGTGGAACTCGCCCGCCCATCGGCGATGAGGTGGCGCAGCCGGTTCTCCACGAAAATTCCGTGGTTGGGGCGGGCGTTATTGGGATAGAGCGTCGAGAAGGTCAGGAGCCGGAGCGTTGCCATGGTCTTGTCGGGGTCTGACGTCTCCTGCCCGCCTGTGGCTCGGTTGGTGCCGGCGTATTGGTGGTCCGGTAGTCGAACGGCCACCACGCCTTGCTCTTCGAGCGATCGACGCAGCACCACAGGACCAGCCAGCCGATCGCCACGCTGATCACCAGAAGCAGGACGGCTTCCATCGATTGCTCGCGATATCAGCGCGGCAGCGCCGCCAGGCGGGACGGCGCCGCGGCAAGCCGAACCGGCCGCGCTGCCGTGCTGCCCAACGTCGCCGTCACGTGCTGGTACAGTGCAGAAACAATGGCTAGAAGCGTAAAATAATAGTCCCAATAGCAAAGCGAAAGAAAACTGCCGCCAACCAGATAAGCTATCATCGAGACCTGCACCATCCGCGCCAGGTTGGCGCACCATGCCAGTTCCGCGATACCGCGTGTCCTGCTGATGATGCGCCGCGCGTATATGGCGCCCGCAACGCTGATGCCCACCCAGACGAAGAAGGTTGGGAAGCCTTGTTCGCCCAACACCTCGAACCAGATGCTGTGCACCGCGCGCGCGGCGGCGCCCGGATCGTATTGATCGACAACCGGTTGCGAATAAGGTGCGTAGAACCCGCCGCCGGTCAGCGGCCGCGCAACGGCAATGCGCCAGGCGGTATGCCAGATGTCCAGCCGACTGGTGGCTGAGCTGTCCTCTTCGTAGGTACCGATGGTGTGCATCCGGTCAAGCCAGTTTTCCGGCATGAAGGCGAGTGCGCCAGCAAGTGCCGCCGCGAGCAGAATGCCGGATACCAGCTTCTTGGAACTCTTCAGCCAGAAATAGGCCGTGACCGCGGCAAGCGCGAGCAACGCGCCACGGGAGTAGCTGCCGACGACTGAGAACAGCGTGAGCACCATCGTCGCGAGGAAACCATGGCGGATGAGGGCGTGTCGGGATTCCAGGCGCAGATAGTTCATCAGCGGCAGGCTCACCAGCAGTGCTACGGCCAGATGATTGTTGTCGCCGATCATCGTGCCGTCCGGGCCGAATACGCGATTGGCGCCCCCGCCGAGAATGGTGAACGCACCGCCCTTGATTCCGTAGAAGGCCAGCGAGAGCGCCATGACCCAGATCAGCGCATGGATGCGATCGCGGTCAGTCAGCAGCGACGCAGTGACGAGAAGGAAAAGGAAGGCCTTCGACACCGCCTCCCACTTCGCTTCAACCTCCGGCCATGGACCCACGGCGAACAGCGTCGTGACGCTGATCATGACCAGGAACAAGGCAATCAGCACGGTCACGGCGTTCAGCGGGAAGCGCTTGGGTTCCCGCGCGATCACGCAGCCGACCACCGTCGCGCCAAAGGTCAGCATCGCCCACGGGACAGCAAGGGCCGGTCCGTCATAAACCAGGCGGTGCGGGTTCATGAACGAGATCCACGACCAGAGAAGGACGCCGACGAACGGACGCAGCAGCGTAATCGGCAGCAGGACAAGCAGCTCGAGGAACAGGGCGGCTGATCGCACGCGACTTATCCCTTGTTCAACTCATC
>DASSRN010000017.1:0-2047 GCA_035701785.1 Acetobacteraceae bacterium
ACCTTTCTGCTTTACCCGCAACCGACGCCGACCCAGCGTCGAGCCTTCGAACTCCTCGCCGTGCAGCCCAGAACGTAGGCAGTCAATCACCCCGCCACATCCGCATTGTCCAGCGGTTTCAAGCCTCTACGTCTCGGGGACGTAAGATGGGCATAATCCCGGGCGACGGCCTTACGCTGGCCGTCCGCGGCAGCGGATGAGGTCGGCGAGTGGTGGCACGGTTGGCTGGCCGGCAATTCCGAAGCGACTGCCGAGATAATTCCAGAACGCGATGCCCAACTTAGCACAGGTCTTGGCCAGGCCGAGGAAGGCGTCGCGACAATCGCGCCCGACATCGCTGCGGGTGCCGCCGCTGATCTTTCGCTTGATCACGTGGCAACGGATATCGCGCTCGGAGCCGTTCGTATGCAGTGGAATGTCGGGACGGTCGAGCACGGCCAGTAACTCGGCCTTGTTGGCACGCAGCCGTGCCAGCAGGCGATCAAGGGTGACGCAGCCGGTGCGGCGACCAAAGATGCGATCGAAGCGGGCGCGCAACTGACCGCGGCGGCGCGGCGTCGGGTTGGTGCGGTATGCTTTCAGATCGGCGTAGAACCCCCAGATCAGCCAACGGACACGCTGCTGGCTGACGCGTTGCTGCTCGGTGAAGGTATCGAGTTTGTGGACCAGCCGTTCCGCGTGTACCCAGCACAGAGCATGGTGTCCGACGTCGAACTGGCCGGCGTCATCGCTGACAATGACCATGTCGCAGAGAAACTCATGCGAGTGGATGCTGCCCCATAATGCGCCCTCGGTGGCGATCTGGACCGGATCTGGGGTCACGGTCAGCGCGGTGATGCCCAGCCGTTCAAGATGCGCCTGCCAGGCCGCCGGATCGGCAAACTGCTTCGCGGGGTGCTCCGCCAGCCGGGCAATGGTGGGTCCGGCGAGGGAATGTTCGCGCATGTAGGCCAAAGCCGTCTCGTTGATCACGTAATCAGTGTGTCCGGCCCGCAGTAGATTGAGGAAGTTCAGGCGGCTCTTGCTGCGCGTAGTGCCAAACCAGGCGAAATCGTCGTTGCCGATCTGCGTGCAGACGCCATTGACGCCTTGATGCCGCGCGCCGGTGTCATCCACCGAGACCCAGCGGGCGGTCTGCAGCCCCGCGCGCAGCACGTCATGTGCTTCAGCGAGGAATTCCTCCTGCCCAGCGATCAGCAGGCGCATGACCTGCCGCTTGGAGATGGCAACGCCGATCGGCTGTAGCTGCGCAACCAGGCGCGGCACCGTGACCTGACCCTGGTGGTATTGCATCAGCACGAAGCGACGCAGTTCCGGTCCGAAGTGCCCTCTCACCCCGGGCGGTAATGGCGCGACCACCGTCCGCCCGTCCGGCGTGAGCCAGCGCTCGCGACGATACCGGATGGCTCGGACCCGCAGCTCCAGCTCCTGCACCACGAAGTCTTCGTACCCTTTGAAACGCGAGCCGGGAGGCACCTCCACCTTGAGGATTTGATCCGCAACGCTGACCCGCGGCACCATCTTGCCACGCCGACGCCGACTGGCGCCTCTGTCGCCCGGGTTCGCCGTGGTGGCGTCTTCCATGCCGCTTGGCTTGATCTGCGGCCGGCCTTTCAGGCCTTTCAAGCGCGCGATCTCGTCGCGCAGCTCGGCATTCTGCCGCTTCAGATCAGCATTCTCCGTAAGCAGCATCAACAAGAACTGCTTCAGCTCCGGCGGCAGACCATCGATGTCCGGCGGGACGACCACAAAGAGCTTGAATCGAGTCGCCCCGCGTCGGGGCAAGCGGAAAATCAGCCCTCGCCCGCCCTTTTGCCCCGCTTACTCGGGGACAGGGTAACTTCGGCCTAGTATCCGATCGCAGAGGAGCGTGAGTCGCGTGCGACGCACGATCTGCCGCGTGAATCGGATACTTGAACCAAGGAACGCCGTGTCGACTTTCACTGAAAGTCGACACGAGTGCTCACCAATTCCTGGGCTTCCTCGGCTGACCACAATTGCTGGCACAACGTCGGGCGAATTCTACGGTGGCTGACCAACGCGGAAG
>DASSRN010000018.1:0-4832 GCA_035701785.1 Acetobacteraceae bacterium
CTCTGGTTGCGGTGGATGTTCTCGATCGTAACCGTGGCGTTATCGACCAGCAGCCCGATGGCCAGCGCGAGCCCGCCCAACGTCATCAGGTTGATCGTGTTGCCGGTGAGGAACAGTCCCATGATGCCGGCGAAGATCGACAGCGGGATCGATGCGGAGACGATGACCGTGTTGCGCCAGCTTCCCAGGAACACCAGGATCAGCGCGGAGACCAGGATCGAGGAGATGATCGCCTCGCGGATCACGTTCTGCACCGCGGCGCGCACGAACACCGACTGGTCGAAGTCGAGCTTCAGCTCCAGGCCGGCGGGCGCAGCAGCTTGAATTTCCGGCAGCGCGTCGCGCGCCGCGTCCACCACCGCCAGCGTCGAGGCATCGGCGTGCTTCAGGATCGCCAGATAGACGGCGCGCTTGCCGTTGACGTGCACCACGTTCTGCTGCGTGGCAAAGCTGTCGGACACCTTGCCCACGTCGCCGATCGTCACCGGCGCGCCGTTGAACACGCCGATCGGCAGCGCGTTGAATCGTTCCACAGAGGTGGGACTGGAGTTGAGCTGCACGTTATATTCGCGCTCGCCCAGCCGCGCGGTGCCTGCCGGCACGATGACGTTGGATGCCTGAAGCGCGTTCACCACATCGACCGGCGCGAAGCCCTTTGCTTCCAGCCGCGACTGGTCGAGATCGACGTTGATCTGCCGCGACTTGCCGCCGAACGGTCCTGGCGTGGACAGGCCCGGGATGGTGAACAGGCGGATGCGGATGAAGTTGAGGCTGTAGTCGTAGATCTGCTGCTCGGTCAGCGTCTTCGACGACAGCGTCATCTGCACGACCGGCACGTTCGAGGCGTTGAATTGGATCACCCCGGGTGGCTGCATGCCCGGTGGCGCGCCGCGCAGGATCGAGTTGTTCACCGAGCTGATCTGCGCGATCGCGCCGCCGATGTCGGTGCCGGGCTGGAAGTAGACCTTCAGGATGCCGATGCTGGGGATCGATTGCGATTCGATGCGCTGGATGCCGTTGACGGTGGTGGAATAAGCGCGTTCGGATATGAACACGACGCGCCGTTCCATGTCCTCGGTGGTGAGGCCGTTGTAGTTCCACACCACCAGCACAACCGGAATGTCGATGACCGGGAAGATGTCCACGATCATCCGCGTGACGGAGAGCGCCCCCATCAGCAGGATCAGCAGCGCGGCAATCGCCGACGTATAGGGTCGACGCAAGGCAAGCCGCACCAGGCCGATCATCCCGCGGCCCCCTCCCGTGTTACATTGTCCCAGTCGATACTATTGTTGCCATCCAGGCGGAACATTGCCAAGGGGAGCGAGAAATGCCGGACGCACCGCACATCAATCGTGCTGCCACTCTGCTGGTCGAGGCGCGCCGCGGCGGCGGCCTGCTGGACGGGCTGCCGGTGGAGGCGACGCCTGCCACCATCGCCGATGCGCACGCGATCCAGGACGCGGTCACGGCCGGGCTGGGAAAGAAGGTGGGAGCCTTCAAGGCGATGGCGCCGCCGAATGGCGAGCCGACGCGCGGGGTGATCTACGCCGACACTGTCCATGCTTCGCCGGCGCGTCTGCCCGCGGCCGAGGTGCCGCAGTGCGGGGTTGAAGGCGAGGTGGCGTTCGTGTTCCTGCGCGACCTGCCGCCGCGCGGAACGCCCTATTCCCGCGAGGAGGTGGCGGATGCGGTGCAGGCCTGCGCGGCGATCGAGGTGGTGACCAGCCGCTACCGCAACTCCGACGCGGCATCCAACCTGGTGAAACTCGCCGACTGTATCAGCAACGGCGCGTTCGTGCATGCTGCACCGCTGCGCGACTGGGGCGGGCTGGAACTCGGCCGGCTGAAGGTGACGCTGACGGTGAACGGCGAGGCGGTGCTGGAACGGGAAGGCGGCCATGCGACCGGCGATCCACTGGGCATCGCCACGGTGCTGGTGAACATGATGCGCGAGCAGGGCGGCGTACGCGCCGGCCAGCACGTGACCTGCGGCACCTATACTGGCTTGCGCTACCTGAAGCCTGGGGACGTGTGCGGTGTGCGCTTCGAGGGGCTGGGCGAAGCGGAGGTGACGTTCACGGCGTAGGCGGTTCGCGCAGCCATTTGGCCATGACGATGCGCGGCGTGACCTCGTAAGCCAGGTGCTCATACAAGGAGACCACCTTTGTGTTGGTCTCCCGCACCAGGAGCTGGACTTTCACCACGCCGCGCTGGCGCAGCCAGTCCTCGGCTGCCTGCACGATCTGGCGTCCGATGCCGCGGCCGCGCGACTGCGGGCTGGCGGAAACGTAGTAGAGCCAGCCGCGGTGACCGTCGTGGCCGACCATGACGCTGCCGACGATGCGGCCCGTCGCGTCCTCACCCACCAGCACGTCGGAGCAGGCGCCCGCTTTGGCAAAGCGGAAGTCGGCGGCAGGATCGTTGTAGCTCGCGACCAGGTCGCAGGCGTGCCACAGCGCAACGACGCTGGGTTCGTCTGCCGGCACGGCGGCTCTGATGGTCAGCGGCATGGCGCTAGCGGTTCACCAGCACGTTCGCCGGATCGGCGGCGATCTCGCCGCGTTCGACACGCTTCACCATTTCGGTCAGCATCGCGTGGGTGGGCGCCGGCACGCCGGCCTCGTCGCCCTTCTCGGCGATGAAGCCGTTCATGAACTCGATCTCGGTGCGCCGGCCCTTCGCCATGTCCTGCGCCATCGACGGCCGCTGAAGATCGCTGCGCGCCGCGGCGTTGGTGCCGGCCAGCATGAGTGACTCGATCTCGTCCAGCGCGCCGCGATTGCCTTCCGACGCCAGCGCCAGCTTCTCCGGGTCCAGTGCACCGATCTTGCCCAGCTTGAAGCCCAGCGCCTGTCCGACGCGCACCGACTCGCCGCCCAGGCGGATGCAGACGCGGCGGATCGCGTCGTGGCTGTCGCGCGCGTTGCCACCCAGGCCAGTGGCGGCGGACACGCCGTTGCGCATGCCGTTGACGCACAGCTTGGTCCAGCGTTCGCCCCAGAGATTGTCGGTGGCGTGCGCGGTGTCGATGCCATCCAGCATCTCGGCCAGTTCCTCGACGCGGCGCGTGATGCGGCCGTGCGGCTCGCCGACATGAAACGACACGACGTTCGGGTTCTTCATCATGGTGCGGCGGACGTGGCCTGGCTCGAACAGCTCGACGCCGACACCGCCACCGACCACGCAGCCGACGGTGCGGCCCCAGCCCACCACCGAGGCGATGCGTTCCTCGTTGACGCAGTTCTGCGACGACACGATGAAGCCGCCGGGGGCCAGGTACTGACGGATCAGTCGCGTGGCCCACACTGTGTCGTACGACTTCACCGCGATGAAGGCGATGTCGATCGGCGCCTGCTTCGGCAGTTGCTGCGCGTCGGTGATGTGCATGGCGTTGACGCGGATGGTGCGGTTCTCCGGCTCGGTCATGCCGTAGAGGTGCATGCCCTCGGCGCGCATCGCCTCGACATGAGCCGGCCACGGATCGATCAGCGTGACGTCATGGCCGAGTGCCGTCAGGCTGGCGCCGATATAGCCCCCGATCGCGCCGGCGCCGACGAAGGCGATGCGTTTGGACATTGGCGTTCCTTCTGCTCCTTCATGCACCCCCTCCCCAACCCTCTCCCGCGCAGCGGGGGAGGGTCGGGGGAGGGGGTGCCTATTCCTACTCCGCCGCGAGCGGCAGTGCCGCCGCCTCGGCGCGCAGCCAGACTGCCGTGTCGTGGAACACCGCGCCGCCGGCGGGTGGGGCCGGGTCGTCGCTGGTCAGCGCGTTGATGCCGATGCCGCCTTCGAACGCCGCATTCGGCCATACGCTTTCCGCCACGATGACGCCCTGCTGCATGCCGTCGAACAGGCGCGCATGCAGCACCACCTCGCCACGCGCATTGCCCAGCCGCACGCGACCGCCGTCGATGATGCCGGCACGCGCCGCATCGGCCGGATGCACCAGCACCGTCGGCCGCGCTTCGCGTTGCCTCGAGGTCGGCGTCTCGGTGAACGTGGTGTTGAGGAACTGCCGCGCCGGCGCCGTCACCATGCGGAACGGCCGGTCCGGCGTCGCTTCGTCGGTCGCCGGCATGTAGTCCGGCAATGTGGGCAGGCGCGCCCAGTCGGCGCCAAGCGCGCGCCAGTCGGGCGCGAAGTGGAACCGCCTGTCGGGCTGCGGAAAGCCTTCGTGGAAGTGCGCCTCGGCGAACGGTGGCGCGATGTCGATCCAGTGCCGCTCCAGCACGGTTTTCGCATCCGGCCAGCCGGCGACTCGCAGCGTCTCGTCGATGATCTCCATCTCGGTCATCGCGAAGCCGCGGTGCTCGGCGCCGAGACGTGACGCGAGGCCCTGGATCACCGCGTGGTTCGGCCGGCACTCGCCCGGCGGATCGACCAGCTTCGCACCGACCTGGATGTGGCTGTGGCCGCCGGCCTGATACAGGTCGTCGTGCTCCATGAACATCGTCGCCGGCAGCACGATGTCGGCTAGCTGCGCGGTCTCGGTCATGAACTGCTCGTGCACCGCGACGAACAGGTCGTCGCGCAGCAGGCCGCGCCGCACGCGATGCGTATCGGGCGCCACGGTCGCGGGATTGCTGTTCTGGATCAGCATCGCCTGCACCGGCGGACCGTCGCGCAGCGCGACACGATCGCCGTTCAGGATGCTGGCGAGCCGGCTCATGTCCAGGATGCGTGTTGACGGATCGACCGCGTCCAGCCCCTCGATCAGCGTCTTGTCCCACTTCTGGATGCTGCGATAGCTCCACAGCGCGCCGGCGCCTTCATGCTGCCACTTGCCGGTGACGGTGGGCAGGCAGGTCACCGCGTGCATCGACGCGGCC
>DASSRN010000019.1:0-2313 GCA_035701785.1 Acetobacteraceae bacterium
CGATCCGGTTTACGAAACCGGCGACGCATTGGGTAAGTTGCTGCGCACTCTGTATCTCTGCGACTATCTCAGCAACCCGGTCTTCCGCACGGACGTTCTCGATCTGCTCAATCAAGGCGAGGCCGTCCACAGCCTTCAACGCGCCATCCATAATGGCATGATCACCGCGAAACATGGCCGCACCATGGAACAACTGGGCGCCATCTCGGGCGCCCTGACCTTGTTGGCGAACATCGTTATGGCCTGGAACACCCATCGCATTCAGGCCGTGATCGACCGGGCGCCGAACGATCACCCCGACGACGTGCTGAGCCGGGTGGCACCGATCGGGTATCGGCACATCAACATGCGCGGCATCTTCACGTTTGATCTCACGCAGTACGCATCCAGCCTGCTTCAACCGGCGACCGCCGGCACTGAAATTCGCATATCACAATGAAAAAGCTGAATCATGAACCATATCAGCATGTTACACGACATGCAGGTAACCGGGGCAAAACCCCGGGCCGGCGCTGCATTTTCCGCTTGAACTGACGCGGCGGCATCCGATGTCGCTGTGGTCATGCCACCACCAGCCGACCCGTCCAGCCTGTCGCGTCCCGACCTCGAAAGCGAGGTGGCGGCGCTGCGCGGCGAGGTCGCTGAACTGAAGCAGCTGATCGCGGCGCTGCGTGAGGAGAACGCCCGACTGAAGGGCTTGAAGGCCCAGCCGGTGATCAAGCCGAGCGGCATGGAGGACGCGACTACGCCAAAGCCTCGCGGCAAAGCGGGCCGACGCCGCGGCAAGGTGGTGCCACGGGTGCCGGTTGAAACACAGGTGCTGCGGGTGGCGGTGCCGCCCGGCTCGCAGTTCAAGGGCTACGAGGCATACCAGGTACAGGAGCTGGAGATCCGCGCGCGGGTGGTGCGCTACCGCCGCGAGCGCTGGCTGACACCGGATGGCCAGAGCATCGTCGCGCCGCTGCCGCCGAACACCCGCGGTCACTTCGGGCCGGCGCTGCGGCGGTGGGTGGTGATGCAGCACCACCAGGGCCAGGTGACGGTGGAGCGGTTGCTCGCTCAATTGCAGGCCATCGGCATCAGCATCTCCAAGCGCGAAGTCATGCGCCTGCTGATCGAGCGGCAGGACGGGTTCCTGGCTGAGGATCGGGAGGTGCTGCAGGCGGGACTGGAGACGGCCGACTGGGCCAGCGCCGACGACACCGGCGCGCGCCATCGCGGCGCCAACGCCGTCTGCACGCAGATCGGCAACGACGACTTCGCCTGGTTCGGCACCACCGGCAGCAAGAGCCGACAGAACTTCCTTACGCTGCTGCGTGCTGGGCACACCGACTATGTCGTCAACGATGCGGCGCTGGAGTACATGCGCGAGCATGGCCTGTCCGGTCCGGTGGTCCGGCAGTTGGCCGGGCACGCGCAGCGCCAGTTCGCCGATCAAGCCGCCTGGCTGCGCCATCTGGCGCAGCTTGGCATCACCGCGCTTGAGATTACGCCCAATCCGGTGCGCGTCGCCACCGAGGGCGCGCTGTGGGGGGCGGTGGTTGCGCATGGCTTCCTCAACGAGGCGGTGATCATCAGTGACGATGCCGGCCAGTTCAACGTCGGTGACCATGCCCTCTGCTGGATCCATGCCGAGCGGCTGGTGCATCAGCTGGAGACCTTCACCAACCCGCAGCGCGCCGCCCAGCACCAGGTGCGCGGCCTGATCTGGTGGTTCTATGCCGACCTCAAGGCCTACCGGGCCGCACCGACAGCGCGTCAGCGCAGCGAATTGCAGGCGCGCTTCGAGCGCATCTTCCGCCGCCGCACCGGCTTCGTCAGCCTCGACCGGCTGCTGGCACGGCTTTATGCCAACAAGGCCGAGTTGCTGAAGGTGCTCGACCACCCGGAGATCCCGCTGCACACCAACGGCTCGGAGAATGACATCCGCTGCCAGGTGACCAAGCGCCAGGTCAGCGGTGGCACCAAGACCGATGTCGGTCGCGACTGCCGCGATGCCTTCCTCGGCCTCGGCAAGACCTGCCGCAAGCTCGGGATCTCGTTCTGGAACTACCTCGGTGCCCGGCTCGGCGTGCCCAGCGCCCCAGCGGTTCCCCGCCTCGCCGAGGTCATTCGCTGCCGTGGCCAGCCAGCCTGAGCAGGGCCCGGTTCCCGGGGTTTTGCCCCGGTTACAGAAAGTCTTCACTACATCAAGTGGCGCGGACGACGGCGGCGGCGGTGATCCTCGGTGGTGGCTGGGGCGGCAGTTCGAGCTTGAGTTGCTGGATCAGCAACTGCAGATCCGGCTCGGGCTGGGTGTAGCGGGTCAGGCGC
>DASSRN010000020.1:0-6902 GCA_035701785.1 Acetobacteraceae bacterium
GGGTGCGCCATCGACAGGTCGGCGAGCGTTGTCACGCCGGACAGCAGTAGTTCCGACAGGGCGACGCGCACGCAATGGGGGATGGCTTCGGCGTCGGCGCGGAAGATCGGCAGGTACTCATATAGCGAGGAGTTGTAGAAGCCGGGGCTGCCGATCTCGTCGATCAGGCCCTTGTTCATCGGCTCGGAGGAGGGGTGGGAATGGATATTGACTAGGCCGGGCATGACAAGGAGGCCGGTGCCGGACACCTCGTGGTCCGCCGGGCCCGCGTAGCCGCGGCCGACGAAGGTGAGCGCACCGCCTTCGAATGCTACGTCGGCGTCGGGCATATACACGTGAGTATGGGCGGCGGCGTCCCAGGCCACCACCATGTGGGCGTTGCGGATGACTGTGGTCATGCTGGCGTCAGTCCCCCACCTCACCCTGACCCTCTCCGCCCACAGGGGCGGAGAGGGAATGGCGCGTCATCAATGGATCTCGCCGGAGCGCTTCAAAGCGTCGCGCAGTTTGGCGGGGGTGAAGCCGGGGGCGCGACAGACCTCCAGGATCACCGCCTCGCGACGCGAGATCAGGTCGATCGCCGCGGGCAGCTTCTTCACCGCGTCCGCCGGCACCACCACGGCACCGTGGTAGTCGGCGTGGATCACATCGTCATGCCCGACCTGCATGCCGAAGATGTTCACCGGCTGGCCGAAGGTGACCATGTGCACGTGCGCGTGGCTTGGCCCGACGCGGCCGCCGAGCATCTGATAGCCTTCGGCCCACATGTCCATGTCGCGGAACGAGCCGTTGGTCACGCAGCCGATGGAGCCCAGCGCCTTGTGGATGTTCGACTGCACTTCGCCCCAATAGGCGCCGTAGCCCGGCTGGCCGTCGATATCCTGGATCACCGCGATCGTCGGGAAGTCGGTAGCGTGGACATAGTCGTACCAGTCTGCCCGGTCGGTCACCTTGCCGCGCGGCACCTCGGTGGCGCGGATCATGCCGACGCGCGCCACCCCGACGATCGGCTTCATCTTCGGATAGAGGCAGATCATCGGCTCGACCGTGTAGCCGAAGCGCCGGCGCTCCGGGTTGGTGATCTCCAGCCCGTTGCAGATGGTCGGCGTGTCCCATTGGGCGAGCGCGTCTAGGTCAGCCTGGGTGAACGGCCGGTCGGCCATTGCTTTCTCCTCTCGTCCGGATGGGGTATTGCGCCAGCATGCAGGTCATCGCCAGGGGCGGCAAGGCGCTGTACGGGGCGCCACTCGGCATCCTGATGCTGGGGCACGGTTTCCGCGCATTCCTGGTGACATGGGCAACGCGACCACCTGGCCGTTCCCGGTGCTGTATCGGGTGGTGAAAGGGGCGAGCCCCGAGCGGGTCGTGCTGCAGGGTGCGGCCGGGCTGCTCGATGCTTTCCTGGAAGCGGCGGACGAACTGGTGTCGGTGGGTGCAGAGGCGATCACCACCAACTGCGGCTTCCTGGCGCTGTTCCAGCACGAACTGGCGGAGCATGTGCGGGTGCCGGTGGCGACGAGCGCGCTGCTTCAGGTGCCATGGGTGCAGGCGACGATGCCGCCGGGGCAGCGGGTGGGGGTGATCACCGTGTCGGCGGCTTCGCTGACGCCGCGGCATCTGGCGGCGGCCGGCGTGCCGGCGGACACGCCGATCGTCGGGACCGAGGGCGGACGCGAGTTCTTCCGTGTGCTGATCCGCGGCGAGTCTCAGGACTTGGACGTGGCGGCGGCCGAGGCCGACATTCTGGACGCCGGGCGGACGCTGGTCGCGCGGCACCCCGAGGTGGGCGCGGTGGTGCTGGAGTGCACCAACATGCCGCCGTACGCGGCGGCGCTGCGGGAGGCTCTGGGGGTGCCGGTGTTCGACGTGTATTCGATGATCACGTGGTGGCACGCGGGGTTGCGGCCGCGGAGGTTCTGAGCGGACTCTGGGCTATCCTTCGCGAAAAGTGTTGTTGCGTTCGCTTCGATTGTGTCATGTCAGACGGCCCGGGCCGGCTGATCCGTCGTCACCCGTCACCCAGCGGGGATTGTACCAGTATGTCGGATGGCGCGGCCAAGGAAGCACGGCCGCTCGCAATCCAGACCGCGATAGGGGCTCTCTGGCTCCTGGTCTGGCGACTGCTTTCCCGTTCACTCGGCCTGGTGAGCACTCTGGTGCTTGCCCGCGTGCTGGTGCCGGCAGATTTCGGCCTGATCGCAATGGCGACTACGTTCGCCGGAGCGGTGGATGCGTTGTCGCAACTTGGATTGCAGGACGCACTGGTCCGCCACGTTGGTGACAGCCGCAGGCTGTTCAACACCGCTTTCACCTTGCAGGTCTGCCGCGGCGCCCTGACCGCGCTGGTCGTCGCCGGCGCGTCACCACTCGCGGCAGAGTGGTTCAATGAACCGCGGCTGATCCCGGTCCTGCTGGTGCTTGCAGTGTCGTCCCTGGCAGCCGGCTTCGAGAACATCGGCATCGCCGAGTTTCGCCAGCAAATGCGATATGACCGGCAGGTCAGACTGCTGTTTCTGCCGCGCCTACTGCAGGTCTGCTGCACGATCTCGGCGGCGCTGTTGCTGCAAAGCTACTGGGCTCTGCTCATCGGCATCGTGGTCGGTCAGTTGGGCCGCGTCGCGATGACCTATGTGGCGCATCCGTTCCGCCCTCGCTTCGGCCTGGCGGAGTGGCGCGAGCTGGCCGGCTTTTCGCTGTGGACCTGGGCATCCTGGGTCGCGAGCCTGGTATGGGATCGGATCGACCCATTCGTTCTCGGCCCGACGGTAGGATCAACCAAGCTGGGCCTGTACCTGCTTGGGGCCGAACTTGCTATGCTCCCGCTCAGCGAGTTGGTAGCACCGGTCGCTGACGCCCTGTTCGCCGCCTTCGCGGCTGCCCAGAAAGACGGCAGCAGTTCGGTACATCACGCACCGTCGGTTGCGACAATGCTGGTGCTGGTGGTCATGCCAATGGCGGTCACCCTGTCGTACGGCGCGGACTTCGTCATCGAAGCGCTGCTCGGGCCGAAGTGGCACGAAGCGGCACCCATCGTTGCCGCGATGGCCTGGCTTTGCGTTGCGTCGCCGATCAGCTTCGTATGCAATGCCGTGCTCGTTGCGAACGGCCGGGTACGCCGCAGTTTCACCGGGCGCTTGACGGCATCGATCGTCAAGACGGTGGCCTTCGTTGCGGTACTGTCCGTTACGCGGCGCCTCGACGTCGTTGCGATCGCCATGACTATCTGCGTGTTTCTGGAATGCTGCGCGTTCACACTGCTGCTGCGCGGGCTGCTGAAAGAGTCGCTGCGGCCGCATGTGGCCGCGTTCGTCCGAATCCTGCTCGCCGGCGTTCTGGCTATGCTCGTTCTGCAGCAGAGCGGATCCGGCTGGCAGAACGAGCCGATCTCTGCGCTACGGGCCGCTCTCGTCTGCATCGAAATCGCGCTGCTGGCGCTCACGATCTACATTCCGTTGATCAGCGGCCTATGGGTCATCGCTGGTCGCCCGGCGGGCCCGGAGACGCGTGCTCTGGAGATGATGCGCCACTACGGAGGGCTGCTGCGGGTCCGACTGTCGGCTTCCGGGCCTTGATGCACCATGGCTGCCCGGGTTCGGCCGGCTACCGATGTGCCGACCGGCGATGACGCACCTGCCAGACCTCAAGCATCCGCTCCAGGAAATCTTCCCGCCACAGATCGTCACTGTCGCAGAATGCCACAAGCCGCCAGCCTGCCGCGCGCAGCCCGACGTTGCGGGCAGCGACGCTCCCCTGATTACGGATCGTAATGCACTGAATACTCTGACCGAACCGCGCGAGGACCGCCTGCGTTTCGTCCTGCGACCCGTCATTCACCACGATAATCTCATGCGGGGTCACGGTCCGCGACAAGATAGATTGCAGTGTCTCACCAACGAGGTGGGCCCGGTTGTAGGTCGGGATCACAACGGCTACGTCCAAAGTAGCCACCTTGCCAATACAGCCGGTGCCTGGGTCTGCCGCATCCAGAAGATGTCGGATATCATTGATCCAATCGATGTCGCAAAGTATTCCCATCGGCCATCGGACCACCCTGAAGGCGAGTTCCCATGCCCCTAACCCGCAAGCGCGTCCTTGTCACCGGCGGTGCCGGCTTCCTTGGCTCCCACCTCTGCGAACGCCTGCTCGCCCAGGGCGATGACGTGCTCTGCGTCGACAACTACTTCACCGGCCGCAAAGACAACATCGCACACCTGATCGGCAATCCGCACTTCGAGGGGATGCGCCACGACATCACCTTCCCGCTGTATGTCGAGGTGGACGAGATCTATAACCTCGCCTGCCCGGCTTCGCCGGTACACTACCAGTACGACCCCGTGCAGACCACCAAGACCAGCGTCATCGGCGCGATCAACATGCTGGGGCTGGCCAAGCGGATCGGGGCGAAGATCCTCCAGGCCTCCACCAGCGAGATCTATGGCGACCCAACCGTGCATCCGCAGACCGAGGATTACCGCGGCAACGTCAACACGCTGGGGCCGCGGGCCTGCTACGATGAGGGCAAGCGCTGCGCGGAGACGCTGTTCTTCGACTATCACCGCCAGCACCGCACGCGCATCAAGGTGGCTCGCATCTTCAACACCTATGGCCCGCGCATGCATCCGAACGACGGCAGGGTGGTGTCCAACTTCATCGTGCAGTCGCTGCGCGGCGAGGACATCGCGCTGTACGGCGGCGGCAGCCAGACGCGGGCGTTCTGCTATGTCGACGACCTGATCAGCGGGCTGATGCGGCTGATGGCGACCGACGACGGGTTCACCGGACCGGTCAACCTGGGCAACCCGCACGAGATTCCGGTGAGCGAGCTGGCGGATCGGGTGCTGCGCCTGACCAACTCGCAGTCGAAGGTCGTGCATCGCGAACTGCCACAGGACGACCCGTTGCAGCGCTGCCCCGACATCGCCCTGGCGCGGCAGGTGCTGAACTGGGAACCGCGCGTGCCGCTGGACGATGGCCTGACGCGCACCATCGCCTATTTCGAGCGCATGCTGGCCGAACGCGGCGAGCAGCAGGCGGCGGTCAACTGATTCACGCGTCCTGCCGCCGCACCAGTCGGCGCCTGACGTCGCGCAGCGTGTTCTCAAGGCGGATGGACCAGGTGGAGCGCTGCGCCAGCAGGTACACCATCTCCGGTCCAGGCTGGCCGAGATTGGCCTTGTAGCGCGCCTCGCCGGCCATGAAGTCGTAGACGTCGCTGCCGGCATCAAGGTGCCCCTGGATGCAAAGCGCGTGGCTGACCAGGCCCGGCTTCCGCCGCGGGTCGGCTTCGTAGAGGAAGCCGGTCTGGTACACCGAGACGTGGCCATTGTAGATCAGGTTGTAGATATAGCCGATCACCAGCGGGCCTGCCGCAACCCGTACGATCTCCACGGTACCTTGCGGCAAGCAGCTTTCGATCAGCCGGTGCTGGAAGCTCTCGAAGAACGGGTAGGCGAATGCGCCAGGCTCGCCGCGACGGGTCCACTGCCGCTGATGCAGTTCCTTGAGGCCGTCGAGAAAGGCCATGCCCTCCGCCAGGCCTTCGGCCGCTCGCGCGGTCAGCGGACCGTGTACCTCGTAGAGCCGCATCGAACGGCGGATCTGCTGTCGCGTGTTGGCGCTCAGCGATGCGAGATACGGCGTGCCCGAGGCACGGATCGCGGCGAGATCGATGCGCCACGACGGCTTGCGCTGCAACTCGCGGACCGCGAAGCCGCTCGCATGCGCTGCGCTGTCGAGGCTTGCGGGGACATTGCGCAGGTGCAGCTCGACACAGCGATGAATTCCGTTCAACAGAAAGGCGATGGCGTTGGCCTCGATCTCGCCCGCCCAGGTAAGATCGACCAGGAAGCCGTTGTACTCGATGGTAATGACGTCCCGGTCCATGTCGCCGGTCGTGTGAAGCTGGAGACCGTGGATTGCGATCGGCAGCACGTCGCGTCGCGTCGTAGGAATCAGCGCACCCAACAGCACGATGCGATCGCCAGCCCGGCCGATCAGCATAAGCGGTCGTAGCGAAGTTTCAGCAAGCCAGCAGCCGATCCAGTTCCAAGTCAGGAAGAAGTGCGGCGCGGCGTGAACTTCGAGTTCCTGCCACGCTTCCTGCACATCGGCGATGTCCATGGCATGGGCAAGTTCGAAGCGCACAGGAAAGTCGGCTACCATCGCAGCATCCGCTTGACCGTTCGCGATGGCGGCGAAGCTGTCAGCAGATACCACAGATTATCGAGCACGTGGTGGCCCAGCAGCATGGCGTGCGCCAGCAGCAGGGCGCCGCGTCGCGCCGCCCCTGCGGCGTAGAGATTGCGCCCGACAGTGGTATAGCGCTCGCCGAGAATGACCTTGATCTCGCGCCTTGAAAGGCGATGGCGCTGCTGGTCGACGTGGTGACGAATCATCGGCAGCAGGTAGCGATCGGCGGTGTCGGCGTGGCGCTTTGTCAGGCTGCCGGCGGTCTCGTGCACCACGGTCAGGACATCCGGCACGAACATGACCTCGCCCAGCAGGGCCAGCCTGATCCACATGTCCTGGTCCTCGCCGACGGCGAGTTGAGTATCGAATGGTCCGGCGGCGCGTAGCGCATCCGCGCGCGCAAGCACACTGGGGCGCGCGATCAGTGTGCGCGCCAGCAGCAATCGCCAGATCTCACTGGCCGGCACGTCGGGTGCTTCTCTCTCGTCGCGCAGCACGCAGTCCGACGCATCGAGGAAGCGACAGCCGGTGACCACCATGGTGGCGTTCGGGCACTTGCGCAGTACCGCTGCCTGCGTAGCGAGTTTGCCGGGCAGCCATTCATCGTCGGCATCGAGGAAGGCGATCAGTTCGCCGCTCGCTGCGGCGATGCCGGCATTGGAGGCAACGCTGACACCTGAGTTGGACGATAGCCGCAGCAGCTTCACACGATC
>DASSRN010000021.1:0-6492 GCA_035701785.1 Acetobacteraceae bacterium
TGATTGTGCCGCCGAACATAACCATCGTCCCACTTCCCCCGAAGTGTCCCGAGCTCAATCCGGTCGAGAACATCTGGCAGTACATACGAGATAACTGGCTGTCGAACCGCGTCTTCCGGTCATACACAAACATCGTCGACCTCTGCTGCGATGCTTGGAACAAGCTCATCGCGCAGCCGTGGACGATCATGTCGGTCGGTCTCAGAGACTGGGCCCATGGGTTCTAATCAAGGAGCAGTGGTATTAGCGGCAATGACGTCGCTGCGAAGACGCAACTCCAGAATTTTCTCAGCACAACTCGCATGCTGAGCACTATGGCTGCGGTTAAGAAGAGACCGGCCCTGGCAGCTACACCCAGGCTTCTTGAGGCATTGCATGGCGCGGGCATGCCGGAAGGGTAGACAAGTTTTTTGCAGTCGTGATTCGGAATAGTGATCGCTAGGCGCCCTTAAATCGGCCGGGGCGCTTCTCGACGAACGCGCGCCTCGCCTCCTGCGCATCTTCGGAGTTCTGCAGAATACCGCCGGCATTCGAGGTCAGCACCATCGTCGTCTCCAGCGTGCTGTCGAGCGCCGCGCGCATCACCCGCTTGCTAACCCATTGCACCAGCGGCGGCCGGGCGATGATCTTCGCGCACAGCTCGCGCGTGGTCTCCTCCAGCTTCTCCGACGGCACGAGGTGGTTCAGCATGCCCCACGCAAAGGCGCGGTCGGCGTCCAGTTCGCCCGTATACGCGAACTCGAGCGCACGCCCGAGGCCGACCATCTTTGGCAGATAGTACGACCCGCCGTTCTCGATGATCTGGCCGGCATTGTGGTAGGCGATGAAGCGCGTCCTCTCGCAGCCGATGCGGATGTCGCAATGCAGCGCCATGTCCATGCCGGAACCCACCGCGGGACCGTTGATCATCGCGATGGTCGGCTTGCGGATCAGCGCGATATCGCGATGCAGGGCGGTGAAGCCGTGGAAGAAGTGCTGGCGCGCGCCATCAGGACCTTCATGCGGCGCGCGGTTGCCGATGAAGTTCTCGCCTGTGACGTCGGGACCTGCCCTGGACGCGAGGTTCGCGCCGGAACAGAAGCCGCGACCCACGCCGGTGAGGACGATGACGCGCACGTTCGGATCATCGTCGCCGGCGCGCATGTATTCGCCCACCTTGGCGACGGTGCTGTTCTCCTCGGCGGTTCCCACCAGGGCGTTCATCCGCTCCGGACGATTGAACCTGATCCACAGAATGCCGCTCTCTTCCGGCTCGTACAGAAGGTGCTCGACCAGCCCTGGCCCCATTCTTCCCTCCCGGCGCTTCAGGCGTATGACTCGGTCATCGCCGAGTAGACCAGCGTGCGCAGGTCGCGGCGCAGCGTGAGCCGCGCTTCGCTGCCGATGACCTGCGTCATGAATACCACCGCCAGCTCTTCCTTCGGGTCAATCCAGAACGCGGTCGAGGCCGCGCCGCCCCAGAAGTATTCGCCCAGAGTGCCCGGTAAGCGGGTGCGCGCAACGTCGACGTTGACACCGCAGCCCAGAGAGAAGCCGATGCCGGCGTAGCCCGCTTCGCTGAACAGGCCGGGCGGCGCCATCTCCGCCAGTTGTTTGTTGCCAGGCAGATGGTTCAGGCTGAACAGCGCGACGGTCTTCGGACTGAGGATCTGCACGCCGTCTAGCGTGCCGCCGTTCAGCATCATACGGCAGAGCCGCATGTAGTCGTGCGCGGTGGAGATCAGTCCGCCGCCGCCTGATTCCAGGCTAGGCGGTGCCGCATAGGTGCTGGCACCCGCGTCGTCCTGGAGCTTGATGCCGCCGCCTTCCTTCGGCTGATAGCATGAGGACAGCCGGCCAAGCTTTTCCGGCGGGCACCAGAATGCGGTGTCGTTCATGCCCAGCGGCTCGAACAACCGCGTGCGCAGGAACTCGCCGAAGCTCATGCCGCTGAGCTTCTGCACCAGATAGCCCATCACATCGATCGACACCGAGTAGTTCCACGCAGTACCGGGCGAGAATTCCAGCGGGATCTTCGACAGCTGCTCGATCATCGCATCGAGGCCGCCGGCGGTGGCGGGCTCCGCCACGTGCGCGCGTCGATAGGCACGGTCAACGCTGGTGCGGTTCATGAAGCCGTAGGTCAGCCCCGAGGTGTGCGTGGCAAGATCGACCACCTTCATCGGCCGCAGCACCGGCGTGGTCATGAAGCTGGGCTCGCCGGTCGCAACCAGGCTGGGCAGCCCGGTGCTGTAGACGCCGAGACCGGCCCAGGACGGGATGTGCGTGGCGACATCGTCATCGAGCCCGAGCGCGCCCTCTTCGACCAGCATCATCAGCGCGACCGCGGTGATCGGCTTGCTCATCGAGTAGATGCGGAAGATCGCGTCGTCCCGCATCGGCTTGTCGCGCTCCAGGTCGATACTGCCGGCCATGCCGACATGCGCGAGCTCACCGCGGCGATGGATCATGGTCAGCACGCCGGGGAGCCGCCCCGTATCGACGTAGCGCCGCTTCATCACGTCATCGAGCCGCGCCAGGCGTGACGCCGATAGTCCGACCGCTTCTGGTTTCATCACCGCACTCCTGATGCTGACAGCCGTGGCTACTAACCGGCGAAGCGGCGCCACTTGTCAAACCCCGCGAGCGCGCCACACTGGAATGCGAGGAGGAAGCCCCATGCACCTGATGTACTTCACCGAACAGCCGATGTCGGCGTACGACGCGAAAGCGGGCCTCGACTTCGGCGCCACGGCGCTGATGTTCTCCAACAGCCATTTCGATCCGGTCGCCGGAAGCCGCATCTACAACGAGTATCTCGAGCACTACATCCTGTGCGACGAACTCGGCTTCGACGGCATCATGCTGAACGAGCACCACAACGCGCCGTTCTGCATGCAGGCACGGACCAACATCTTCGCCTCGATCCTCGCGGCGGTGACGAAGAACGTGAAGATCGTCATCCTGGGCAATCCACTGCCACTGTCCGACAACCCGGTGCAGCTCTCGGAAGAGCTGTCGATGATCGACATGATCTCGAAGGGGCGGCTGGTGTCCGGCTTCGTGCGCGGCGGCGGGCAGGAACAGCTCGCCAACGGCGTCAATCCCGCATTCAACCGCGAGCGCTTCGAAGAAGCGCACGATCTCATCGTCAAGACCTGGACCACGCCTGGTCCGTTCCGCTGGGAAGGCACGCACTATCAGCACCGCGTGGTCAATCCCTGGGCAGTGCCGCTGCAGAAGCCGCATCCGCGCATCTGGATCCCCGGCGTCATCAGCCGCGAGACCATCGTCTGGTCGGCGCAGCACGGCTATCCCTACATCGCGCTCAACACGCCGGTGGAGCGGACCAAGCAGATCTGGAAGCTGTACGACGACGAAGCGGCGAAGGCCGGCTTCCAGGGCGGCCCGCCCTATCATGGCCTGTTGAAGCAGATCCACGTCGCCGAGACGGAAGAGAAGGCGCTGGAGAATGCGCGCCAGTTCCTGTGGATGCAGGGCGAGTTCACCGGACTGGCGCACCCGGTCTGGAGCACGCCGGCCGGCTACTACAGTCCGGAGAACCGCCGCGGCTTCGTCGAGTTCGCAGTCGGCCGTTCCACCAGCCCGCGGGCGCGCCCCGACCTTGCCGGCCAGCTCAAGGAGATGATGGTGATCGCCGGCACGCCGAAGCAGGTGATCGAAAGGCTGCGCGTGCTGCTGCAGGAGACCCGGCCCGGCATCCTGGCGTTCTGGGGCAACGACGGCACCATCTCGGACGCGGACGCCAGGTCCTGCATCCGCCTGCTTGGGCAGGAGGTGTTTCCGGCGGTGCGCGAGATGGCGAAGGAGTTCGACCTCAAGAGCCCGTTCGAAACCAACCAGCCGGTCAGCGTGAACTACGTGCCCGGACGCGATCAGCCGGCGCGCGCCGCGGCGGAGTAGCCGCGATCAGGCGAAGCGCACGCAGCTGATCGGGGGGAGGTTGCCGGCGACCAGCGTCCAGGAGTCGCCGGCATTCTCCGATACCCACAGGTGTCCCGTCGTCGAACCCATCGCCAGGCTTGTGCCGCTGCCATCGACATCGAGCGCATGACGGTAGACCAGGTCGTACGCGTGGTGCTGCGGCAGGCCGTCGGTAAGCACATCGAATGACCGCGCACCGTCGCGGGTCCGCGCCACCACGAGGCGACCTCCAACCGGCACGCGGCACTCGTCCTTCACGCCCGGCACGAACCATGCGGTGTCGGGGTCATGCGGATGCACCGCGACGGCGAAGCCGAACTTCGAGGGACGGATCGCCGTCACCTCCTGCCAGGAGCGGGCGGCATCGGTGGAGCGGAACACGCCGTTATGGTGCTGAACCCATAGCGTGTCCGGTGCTGCGGGGCATTGCACCAGTCGGTGGATGTCCTGCACCTCCGGATCGTGCCGGCGTTCAGGCGGGAAATAATCGGCATACATCCCGTCGGCGGAGCCGCGCCATGACGCACCGCCATCGTCGCTGATCCAGACGCCGCCGGTAGAGACGCCGATGGTGATGTGCTGCGAAGCGCGCGGATCGACACAGATCGAGGCCACCCCGGCATCGTCGAAGCCGCCGCCCATCCAGTCCTTGCGCTGCGGCAGGTTCCACAGTCCCTCGTTCAGCGACCACGATTCGCCATGGTCCCGCGACAGGAACAGCGCACCAGGGATGCTGCCGCACCACAGCCAGCCGGGCTGGTCGGCGCCGCCGGTCTCCAGACAGAACAGGTAGGACACGCTGGGTCCCTCGGCGCCGGTCTTGGGAAACGCCGGTGCGGGAAGCTCCTGCCAGTTCTCGCCGCCATCGTTCGAGCGCTGCAGCTTGACCCCGAAATGCCCGAGCGCCTCTGCCACGTACAGCGCGCCGTCCCGCATATCGTGCAGCAGCATCGAAACCGGGTCGCCAAGAAAGCGCATGCGCACGATCGACCACGTGCCCCGGGCGCGTTGCAGTTCGAACAGGCCCTTCTTCGTGCCGACCAGCAGACGATCGCTCATGGTCCGGACCTCCGATGCTATCCGCCTGACAACGCCTGGAACACAAACACCTCGTCTGCCTCGGCAACCTTGTCTGCGAGGTGCAGACGATCGACGATGCGCTCGCCGTTGATGTAGATCGCAATGTGGCGGCGCACGCGATCCTGGTCGTCAAGTATATACGATCGCAACCGCGGCTGGCCGGCGAACACAGTGTCCAGCACGGCGCGCACCGTGTCACCCGGCACGGTCTGCACCGGGCAACTCAGGTGACGCTCCAGGTTGGCGGTGAACGCTACCCGCGGCACATGCGAACCTACATCGTCGCTTTGATCACCATCCACGATACGCCAAACTTGTCGGCGACCATACCAAAGCTCGAGGCAAAGAACGTCTTGCCGAGTGGCATCTGCACCTGGCCGCCGTCGCTCAGCGCGTCGAACAGCCGCTTCGCCTCCGCATCCGATGCCGCATCGAGCGACAGCGAGAAGCCCTGGAAGGTCGGCGCGCCGGTGCAGCGGCCATCGGACGCCATCACCGTGGTGTCGCCAATCTGCAGCGAGGCATGCATCACCTTGTTCTCGCTGCCAGGCGGGATGGCGCCCTCGGGACACGGCTCGGGGCTGTCATTGAAGCGCATCATCATGCCGACCTGGGCACCGATCGTCTTGCGGTAGAACTCGAGCGCTTCCTCACAGCGGCCATCGAAGAACAGATAAGGCTGGACCTGCATCGCAACTCCTCCGCTTGTGCATTCGCCACTGCAATGTATACAGTGTCCACAATGAGCTAGCAGACATGGTGGACGCTGTCCACATGCTCGCGGAGCGGTGATCATGGATGCGGTAAGCCAATTGCCCCCGCGCCGGTCATACCACCACGGCGACCTGCGTCAGGCGCTGCTGAACGCCGGCGTCGCGCTGGCGCAGGAGGGCGGGCCGGAGGCCGTGGTGCTGCGCGAAGCGACACGCCGCGCGGGGGTCGTGCCGAACGCGGCGTACCGCCACTTCGCCAGCCGCGACGCGCTGCTCCAGGCGGTGCGCGCATCGGCGCTGTCGGCCCTCGCCCTTGCCATGGAGCGCGAACTGTCGCGCGCCGAACGCGCCGGCGGCCAGGTGGACGTGGCGCGTGCCAGCCTGCGTGCTATCGGCACGGCCTATCTGCGGTTTGCACGCACCCAGCCCGGCTTGTTCCGCACCGCCTTCACAGTGGCGGCCGATCCGGAGAGTGCGCTCAATCCGGATGCTACCGGGCGCAGCGGGCTCAATCCGTTCCAGTTGCTGGGAGTGGCGCTGGACCGCCTGGTGCAGGCCGGCGTGCTGCCGCCAGAACGCCGGCCCGGCGCCGAATATGTCGCCTGGTCGTCGGTGCATGGGCTCGCGATGCTGGCGTTGGAGGGGCCGCTGCGGCGCCTGAGTCGGGGCCAGGTGCGGCCGATCGAGCAGCGTCTGCTGGCGATGGTGGAGCAGGGATTGTGATCCTGCGACGAGTCACGGCCCCGATCGCTGCGCCCGTGCGCGCGGCAGGGGC
>DASSRN010000022.1:0-2753 GCA_035701785.1 Acetobacteraceae bacterium
GACATCAACCCGCGTCGCAAGACGCTCGCCGAAAGGTTCGGCATGACTCACTTCGTCAATCCGAAGGAAGTCGGCGGCGACCTGGTGCAGCACCTCGTGGCGCTCACCGACGGCGGCGCCGATTACAGCTTCGAGTGCGTGGGGAACGTCGACCTCATGCGCCAGGCGCTCGAGTGCTGTCATCGCGGCTGGGGCGTGTCGGTCATCATCGGCGTGGCGGGCGCCGGTCAGGAGATCCGCACGCGGCCGTTCCAGCTGGTGACGGGACGCGTGTGGAAGGGTACGGCGTTCGGCGGCGCGCGCGGACGCACCGACGTGCCCAGGATCGTTGACTGGTACATGGACAAGAAGATCAACATCGACGATCTCATCACGCACGTGCTGCCGTTTGAGCAGATCAATGAAGGCTTCGAACTGATGCGGCGCGGCGAGAGCATCCGCACGGTTGTGACGTATTGACGATCGTCGTGACCGGGCCTGGCCCGGTCATCCACGTCTTCTTGGCGCCGGTAGCGAAGACGTGGATGGCCGGCACGAGGCCGGCCATGACGATGGGGACGGCGTTGCGGTCAGGCCGGCAGCGCGCCTGAGGCCTTGGCGACGTGGGTCGCGATCGCATCCATGAGCGGTGGCGACAGGCAGTCGTATGGCTCGAGCTTCAGTTCGCGCAGGCGCGCGCGGATGCCGGACATGCGGTCCGGGCTGACGCCCGATTCGATCACCGACGAGACAAAGGCGGCAAATTCCGGCGGTGCCCAGCCGGACTCCTGGAACAGTTCCGGGTGGACGAAGTCGAAGCCGTAGAACGGGTGCTTGGTGTTCTCGATCCGACCATACATGTGCACGCCGCAGCCCTTGCAGGCATAGCGCTGGATCGCGGCACTTGAATCGACGATCGCCAGCTTGTCGGCGTTCTCGGTCACGCTCAGGTTGGCGCGCGGCACCACCGCCACGACCGAGAAGGCGGCGCCCGCCGGCTTCCAACATTTGGTGCAGCCGCAGGCATGGTCGTAGGCGACGTTGCCGGTGATCGCGACCTTCACCGGGTTCTGCGTGCATTTGCACACCAATGTTCCGCCGGCGAAGCCGGCGGATCCGGGCTTCACGCCCTGGTCGACAGACGGATGGATGCTGACAGTTCCAGACATGGTGCTCTCCCTCCCTTGATTGGTGCGACGCTGCCGGAGAGCAGATGTTACGGCAATCGCTTCGATCAGGCAAAAGGGGATCGGGCCATGCCCGGCACGTTCGATGATGCGGCGCTGGCGCTGTTGCGCGACGCCAAGGAGGTGCGCATCCGGACCTCGCGAAGCAAACGTGCTGGCGTCATCATCTGGGTGGTCGTGGCTGATGATGGGGTGTTCGTGCGCTCGGTGCAGGGTCCGGCGGGGAAATGGTACACGACGGTGGCCGCGGACGGACGGGCGACATTGGTGCTGGATGCGTATGAGTTGCCGGTGCGGGCAGTGGCGGTGGCGGACCAGGCGACGATCGATGCGGTGAGCCAGGCGTTCCTGAGCAAATATGGGACCAGCCCGTATGCACAGGCGATGGTACGGGCGGAGGTATTGCCGACGACGCTGCGACTGGAGGTGGAGTAGGCGCTACGCGGTCCAGGGATCGATCAGCGTAAGTCCGCAGTCGGCGAATCCTGCGATGTCGCGAGTGGCGACATCGGCACCGGCGGCCATCGCTGTCGCGGCGATGAGTGCGTCATGGCCATCAATCGGCCTTCCCTTTCGGCGCCGTGCCAGGACGATGCGCGGATAACACTCTGCCGCTGCAGCACCGAATGCCAGGATTCGACCGGCGAAGTCTTGCGCGAACATTGCTTCAGCCGCCGCGGCAAGCGCGGTACGGCGCCGCCCTTCGGGCATGATCGCAATCCCGTAAAGGATTTCTGCCTGATTGATGCGAGTCGTGTGCAAATCGCCCAGCCGTTGGCCCACGACCCACCGCAGTGCTCCGAGATGGGGCTCTGGTCGCATCAGTTCCGATATGACATTCGTATCGAGGATGATCACCGATCGAAAGACGGCGGCTCATCGATCGGGACTGGCGGATGGGGTTCCAGTTCCACCCCGCCCAGCGGGGCAAACCGCCGCCGGATGGCATCCGCAAGATTCCCGGTTTCGTTCTCCTGAGCGAGAGCTTTCTCGAGAATCGCCCTGACCTCGGCTTCCATTGAACGGCCATGGCGAGCAGCCCGAATGCGCAGCTGCTCCTTCAGGCCAGCACCAATCTTCCGCACGGTCAGTGTGTCGGCAGGCATGCATGCACTGTATGCGGTGCCAGCACTGCAGGCAAGGTCAACCAGGCAGGATGGTTCACTTCAGTCGGCCGGCGACCGGCTGCATTTCTCCCTTTAGTTCGATTGCGCGGAAGCGCTGGGCTTGGAGGGTGGGGGAGAAGTGAGCCTCCGGTAGCCCCGCCTTCAGCTTCAGCAGCGAAAGGAACTGCCGCGCGTCGGGCACCTCCTCCCACACGCCCGGCAGGAACAGGGCGCGCCGGTCCGCGTCCTCGATGATCAGGCCGTCGATGCCGGGGCGGAGTTGGCGCAGCAGATCTGCCTCGCCTGCGAACACCATCGGCTGGGGCGGCGTCAGCACCGAAATCGAGAGCTCGAGCCCTGGCAGTTCCAGCCACTCCAGCCGCGGGAAGCGCGGGTCACGGAACGCGGCGTTGAAAGCATGGTGCGTCACGTCCACGGCCAGGGGCCGATAGGAAGCAGCCGAGCCGATGCAGCCGCGCAG
>DASSRN010000023.1:0-4557 GCA_035701785.1 Acetobacteraceae bacterium
GCATACAGCTAATCGGCGATAGGCTCAGCTATTGGCATGCACAAACATGTAAGCGCTGCCGCTGGCTGGGTCAGTGCCGAACGTGACCGAGAGACGGCCATTGCTCAGATCAGCCTGGCTATAGCTGGTCAACGTCAGCGATGCCGTCGGCCTGCCGGCCACCGTGGCATGCAATGTCAGGCCAGTGAATCCGGCCGCGCCTTGGCCATCCACCCAGGTGAGACCAAAATCCTGGGGCGTGACGCCCCAGATCGTCGCCGCATCGCCAGCATGGAAGCCGACGACCGTGCTCCAGATGTCCGTGGTGGCAACTCTATCATCGACGAAGAAGGTGTCTGTCCCGCTGCCGCCGGTCAGGAAGTTCGAGCCGGTGCCGCCATCCAGGACGTTCGTTCCGCCATGCACGGCGATCGCGTCTGTCCCAGCCCCAGAGTGGATGAACCAGTTGTCTGTGGTAACGCCTATATTCAGGCTATCGCTGGTGATGTTGATGTACTCATTCTGCAGACCGACGACAGGTCCGGTATAGACTTGGCCGACCGCACCCAAGGGCTGGCTGGTCGTGGTGTCAAAGGCGGCGATGATCGCTGGCGGCGTAACGCTGAGGGGCGGCGGTGTCACGGATGGCGGCGGCGCGCTGACGGGAGGCGCCGTCCCGGCACCAATAGTGATATCAGTGCCGATGCCACTGGCGTCGGCTGTGACGCTGAAGATGGTGGCATCGCTGATCCCCGTTAGGTGCAATGTTTCGTTTGATGCACCGCTGACGACCGTCAATACACCCCCGGCGACCGTGGCTGCCGCACCCGGAGCGAAGGTCAACGAACGCAGGTCGATTGTATCGCCTGCAGCGAAGCCCGAGACGGCGGCTCCGATCGTGCCGCCCTGATGGTCAGCGAGGGTGCCGGCGGCGCCCAAGAACGAAATGGTCTCGCCGGCCGAAACCGAATTGACATCGAGCGTTGCACCGGCACCAATTTGAAGCAGGCCGCCACCATCGACCGTGCCGGCAAGCCTCAACAACCCGCCGCTTGCCTCGATCGTGCCGTTGTCGGTGATTGTGCCGGTCACGCTCCCGCTGCCCGAAAGTGCCGCGCCGACGTTGACCGTGACCGAGCCGGCGGTAACCGTTGAACCCGTAAGGCTCAGCGCGCCGTCGACCGTCAGCAGCCCGGCCAGGTTCAACTGTGCGTCTTGCAGGCTCCAGGTCCCGAGACCGCTGAAATCTGCATTCAGCCCCTGAACCGTGCCACTTAGTATGCCGGGGTTGCTGTTGAAGATCAGCGAGTCGCTTGCCGTAGGGACAGATGTGAGGGCGTTGATCGATGTCCAGTTCGCCGCGGTTCCCAGGTCGCTGGTGCCACCGAACCTGCGGCTGCTGCCAAACCAGACAAAGGTAGTCATGCGAGGCTTCCTTGCTTGTTTGGCTGCGAACCTGCGCTAGCCGGAAAATTCAACATAATATTATATATCCGATACAGACGCATCAACCACGGAAAAATTCCTTTTGAAAGTCAATTTTCTTGGCCGAACGAATACGATTCTATATCGCAAAAGTAATGCCATCACAGTCGACTTGCGCTCACTGCTGCAGGGCGAGGTCGACACCGCACCGGCGCAGGAGTTCGCAGTGCTGTTGCCGCTGCCCGCGGAGCCCCGGCTGGTAAGGCTGCCCGACGAAGGAGTGGTAATCGCAGCCGGGCTTGGCCCGCTCTCGTTTCCATCGCTGGGTCGCATGCTCCGTTACCACCGCAGCCGAATACCGTCGCAATGCCGTATGCAGGCCCCAATGGGGATGTTCTTCGGTTGGCTATGACTGCAATCAGCGGGTTCCGCCGATCGCCCGGCAGCCGGTGGGTAATGTAGGAGATGCATCGTATATGAAATTGCGAATTCTTAGATCGGCCCCGTTATAGTGCGGATTAGGATCCCATGCAAGAACGTGAGCCGGGCGACAGCACCGATTCAGCAGTGGCTGCCCCCAACACTTGCTGGAGGCTGCGGCCCGCTGAAGAGATTCACTCCGTTGACTGCGCGCGCCTTGTACCGATTTCAGATCGAAATCGTAGCAGAACCCTCACACTCAATGCTCCTGTTGCCACGTTTGAGGAAGACCGATGCATATACGCATCGGTAAAGTTGCTGGACGTTCTCTTGTGCGAGAGCCGCGGTGGCTGGCGAGAAATCGACTTAACGCGGACCATCAAGCAGCGGTCGCGCGGGCCACGACGGCCGGCCACTGTAGCGCCAGGTGACCGCTCATTCGGTTGAGCGCCCAATCGGTCAGGCGACCGCCGCATCTGCATCGGTATTTGAGATGAATGAGCGGCGTGTCGCCGCGCCAGGCTCGCGCCTGACGGTGGCACGCCTTGCACCACACACCAACACGTCAAGATAGCAGCCGTGCGGCGTCAGCAGGCAGTGGTAGCAGGAGTGTTCTTTTCAGCCATCGCCAAGCGTGACGTGTGCGCCGATCTCGAACCTCAGCTGCCTCGGGCGACACGTCGGCCAGGCGGTGAAACTCGGGACGGGCAGCACGCGCCTGCCCTTCAGGATCGGGCCGGAACACCGGGCCTCCGCGTGTAGAATATCCCCATTGCCTTGGCCACATTGGCGGGGCCGATCTGCGTCAGCAACTCCCTGGTCTTCGCAGATCGATACTCAGTGCATCTGCCCGCGGCCTTCACTTTGGCAATGCCCTGTCGCTGGCGCTCCAGCATGATCTCGCGCTCCCCCATCGCCATCGACAGCACGACCAAGCCGATATCGTGCTTCGCGAGCTCTGTCTCTGTTGTTAGCAGCGCCGCAGTAGACCACGCCAAACCGGTCGGGCTGGGTGATGGCCACCGCATCGCCTCACGCAGGTACTCCAGGCACCGCTTCAGAGCGCCGCGCTTCCCCAATTCTGCTGACCTGTTCGCGGAATACCGTATCGGCGCCGGCAGCGCGAAGGTCGCGCACCTGGGCACCCGACCCGGCCTTCTGGTCGACCCTGCGTCTGGCTCTCGCTCCCTATCTGCCGCGGAAGTTCGGCCGGCGACGCTCGCGATGGGCGCGGATGCCTTCCTGCATGTCCTCGCTCGCGCGCACGCGTCCCAGCGTCTGGCTGACTAGCGCCATGCGCTCGACCGGACCGACCGGCAGCACCTCGGCTGCCAGGCGCTTCAGAGCGCCGATCACCAGCGGTGCGGAGTCCAGCAGCGCGTCGGCGATCGCCAGCGCCTCGGTCTCGTGCTGGCCGTTCGCCACCACGCGGTTGACGAACCCCACGTCATAGGCGCGCTGTGCATTGACCTTGGTGCCAAGCAGCATCATCTCCATCGCCAGCTTGTGCGGCATGCGCGAGACAAGCGAACTGATCATGCCACCGGTGATGCCCAGCTTCGCCTCAGGGTAGTAGAACACGGTGCTTTCAGTTGAGACCATAAGGTCACACATCATCACCATGACTATGCCGCCGCCGACGCACCAGCCGGAGGTGGCGGCGATGATCGGCTTGTCGGTCTGGAAACCAATAGTAGGGATCGCACGCCATAGCTCCGGCAGGTCGGTGACATCGGCGCCCGAGGTGAACGCGCGCTCACCGGCCGCGCTAAGGATCGCGACACGCTGATCGGAGGCGTCGAATGCCTGGAACGCCTGCTGGAGTTCGACCGCGACGGCGCTGGAGATCGCGTTCAGCTTCTCCGGCCGATTGATACGGATGATCGAGACGAGGCCGCGCTGTTCGGTGGTGACGACGGACATGGCAGGTGTTACCCCTCGGTCAGACTGCGGCACGGACTCTGACTCGTCCTGAATGAGGGGAGCAAATTTGGTTCGCTTGTCACGGCAATTTCAATCTGACCCAGCTTTGCGCCCAAGAGCGAGGCGATCTGCAGGTGCTGCACCGGGCCCGCGAGCGACTGGTCACGGCGCGGACCAGGCTGACCAATCAGTTGCGCGCGGTGCTGCTCGAGCGGGGCGTGATCCTGCCGAAACGTCGAGCCCCTCTGCGACATCGGCTCCACGAGCTCATGGCTGGGGAACTGCCAATCAGTCCTCGGATGGTACGGCTGCTGCAGGATCTCCGCGAAGAGTGGGCGAGCCTCGATGACCGGATCATCGCTTATGACGACGAGCTTGCCGCGCTGACCCGCGAAGACCAGCAGGCTCGGCAACTGGCGACCATCCCTGGCATCGGCGTGATCACGCGACCGCACTCCTGGCGGCGGTCGGCGACGGCTCCGCCTTTGCCAAGGGACGCGATCTGGCGGCCTGGCTTGGATTGACGCCCCGGCAGCACTCGACTGGTGGAAAGACCAGGCTCCTCGGGATCAGCAAGCGGGGAAATCGATATCTGAGGACCCAGCTGATCCACGGCACCCGTGTCGCTCTGCGCATTTTGCCAAGACACCTACGCGGATCGGCGCTCGGATACGCCAACCGCTCATCCGAGCTCATCCCAATGTGGTGGTCGTCGCGCTCGCCGCCAAGCTGGCACGGATCGGCTGGGCGGTGCTGCGTCACGGTCGCGGCTTTGAACACCAAGGTTATGCAGTGAGCTGATGACGAGAT
>DASSRN010000024.1:0-3174 GCA_035701785.1 Acetobacteraceae bacterium
GAAGCCGAGCGCAAGCGCCGCTACATCGCCAAGGGCCTGATCGAGGCGCTGGAGGCACTCGAGGACATCGGCATCCCCGCCATCATCCGTCCCTCCTTCACGCTCGCCGGCACCGGCGGCGGCATCGCCTATAACCGCGAGGAGTTCGAACAGATCGTCACAGGCGGGCTCGAAGCCTCGCCCACCACGGAGGTGCTGATCGAAGAATCCGTGCTGGGCTGGAAGGAATTCGAGATGGAGGTGGTACGCGACCGGGCGGACAACTGCATCATCGTCTGTTCGATCGAGAACGTCGATCCGATGGGCATCCACACTGGCGATTCAGTCACCGTCGCTCCCGCTCTCACGCTGACCGACAAGGAATATCAGCGGATGCGTGACGCCTCGGTCGCGTGTCTGCGCGCGATCGGCGTCGACACCGGCGGCTCCAACGTGCAGTTCGCGGTGAACCCGGCCGACGGCCGCATGGTCATCATCGAGATGAACCCGCGCGTGTCGCGCTCTTCTGCGCTGGCATCGAAGGCCACCGGCTTCCCGATCGCCAAGATCGCCGCGAAGCTCGCCGTTGGCTACACGCTGGACGAACTCGCCAACGACATCACCCGCATCACGCCGGCGAGCTTCGAACCGACGATCGACTACGTCGTGGTGAAGATTCCGCGATTCACCTTTGAGAAATTCCCCGGCACCCCTGCCCTGCTCACCACCTCGATGAAGTCCGTGGGTGAGGCGATGGCGATCGGTCGCAGCTTTGCCGAAGCGCTGCAGAAGGGCCTGCGCAGCATGGAGACCGGCCTCTCCGGCCTCGACGAGATCGAGCCTCCCGGTGACGGCGGTCCCGATGCATTCCGTGCCGCGCTGTCGGAGCCGCGGCCGGACCGGCTGCTGATCGCAGCACAGGCGCTGCGTGCCGGCCTCGCGGTCGAGGACATCCACGACACGTGCAAGTTCGATCCGTGGTTCCTGCGTGAACTCGAGCGCATCGTCGACGCGGAGCGCGGCATCGCCGCATCCGGCCTGCCACACGAAGCCGGTGCGCTGCGCCGGATCAAGGCGCTGGGCTTTTCCGACCGGCGTCTCGGCGAACTCGCCGGCAGCAGCGAGGACGCGGTCGCCGCGCTGCGCCGCCGGCTGGGTGTGGTGCCAGTCTACAAACGTATCGACACCTGCGCCGCCGAGTTCGCCTCCGCCACGCCGTACATGTACTCCTCCTACGAAGGCGGCTACGGCGCGCCGGTGTGCGAGGCGGATCCGTCCGACCGGCGCAAGGTCGTCATCCTGGGCGGTGGACCCAACCGCATCGGCCAGGGTATCGAGTTCGACTATTGCTGCGTCCATGCCGCCTATGCGCTGAAGGACGCCGGCTTCGAGACCATCATGGTCAACTGCAATCCGGAGACCGTCAGCACCGACTACGACACCTCCGACCGGCTGTATTTCGAGCCCCTCACCGCCGAAGACGTCGTCGCACTGGTACGCCGTGAGGAGAGCCGCGGCACGCTGCTGGGCTGCATCGTACAGTACGGCGGCCAGACGCCGCTCAAGCTGTCGCAGGCGCTGGAACGCGAGAAGATCCCCATCCTCGGCACCTCGGCCGATGCGATCGACGTGGCCGAAGACCGCGAGCGCTTCCAGCGCCTGCTGCACAGCCTGGGCCTGCGCCAGCCGGAGAACGGCACCGCGCGATCGGCGGAAGAGGCGGAGGCGATTGCCGACCGCATCGGCTATCCGGTGGTGATCCGCCCCAGCTACGTGCTGGGTGGCCGCGCGATGGAGATCGTCTACGACCGCGCCGGCCTGCACCGCTACATGCGCGAGGCGGTGCGCGTGTCCGGCGAGAACCCGGTGCTGATCGACCGCTATCTGAATGACGCGATCGAGGTGGACGTGGACTGCATCGCCGATCGTGACACGGTCTACGTGGCCGGCGTGATGGAACACATCGAAGAGGCGGGAATTCATTCCGGCGACAGCGCCTGTTCGCTGCCGCCCTATACGCTGCCGCCCGCGACGGTGACCGAACTGAAGGCCGAGACCGAGGCGATGGCCAAGGCATTGGGCGTCGTCGGCCTGATGAACGTGCAGTACGCCATCAAGGATGATGTGATCTACGTGCTGGAGGTGAATCCGCGCGCCTCGCGCACGGTGCCGTTCGTTGCCAAGGCGACAGGGGTCGCAGTGGCCAAGGTCGGCGCGCGCGTGATGGCCGGCGCGCGGCTCGCCGATTTCCGCCTCGACGACCAGGCGATCGCACCGCACGTCGCGGTCAAGGAAGCGGTGTTCCCCTTCGCGCGATTCCCCAACGTCGATACGATCCTTGGCCCCGAAATGAAATCAACCGGCGAGGTGATGGGCCTCGATTCCAGCTTCGAGCGCGCCTTCGCAAAATCCCAGCTTGGCGCCGGCATCGTGCTGCCGCAGGCCGGCACCGTGTTCCTCTCCATCAAGGACGCCGACAAGCGCGGGCTGCCGGCACTGGCACGCCGCCTGACCGAGATGGGCTTTGCCATCGTGGCGACCCGCGGCACCGCGGCACGCATCCGCGAGGCCGGGCTGCCGGTCTCCGTGGTGAACAAGGTGCTGGAAGGCCGCCCACACTGCGTGGACGCGATCCGTTCCGGCGACGTGCAGCTGGTGATCAACACGGCGTCCACGCCGCAGTCGATCGCCGACAGCTTCGCGATCCGGCGCAGCGCACTGACCCACGGGGTTCCGCACTACACCACCATGGCGGGTGCGCGCGCCGCGGTGCACGCGATTGCCGCGATGAAGTCGGGAGCGCTTGAAGTTGCGCCGCTCCAGTCCTACTTTCGCGGTTCGTTCTGAACGCATCGTCGTGGCCAGGCGCAGGCCTGCCGCGGCGTTCCTGCTTGGCCGCCACCCGGCTTTTCCTGGCATTCGACTACCAGAGGACGGACCGACGTGCAGAAGTTTCCGATGACCGCCCCAGGGCTACAGCGGTTGAACGATGAGCTTCGCCAGCTCAAAAGCTCGGAGCGCCCCGCGATCATACGCCAGATCGCCGAAGCGCGAACGCATGGCGACCTGTCGGAGAATGCGGAGTACCACGCGGCGCGCGAACGCCAGTCCTTCATCGAAGGCCGCATCGCCGAACTGGAAGAGATCGTCTCCTCGGTCGAGGTGATCGATCCATCCAGCCTATCCGGCGATCAC
>DASSRN010000025.1:0-3908 GCA_035701785.1 Acetobacteraceae bacterium
CGCAGCAGGATTGGCACCAGCAGGTAATCCCAGAGCCAGGCGGCGAGATGGGTGCCGATGAAGCTATGCACCGCCTCCATCAGGTCGTGATCGACCATAAAGAGCACCTGGCCCAGCGGCACCTCTGGTGGTCCTAGCATCGCCAGAGCGACCGCTCCAACCAGCAGCATGGCGGCAAGCACGGCGAAAATGCGCTGCATAATCACATGAACAGTTTCTCGCTTTTCCGGTCGGTGTAAAGCGACGCGACGAACTCACCATAGCCGTTGTAGATCTGGGTTGGCACCATTTCATTGCTGCCCAGCAGCCGCTCCCGCGCCTGGCTCCAGCGCGGGTGCGCGACGTCCGGGTTCACGTTGGCCCAGAAGCCATACTCCGACGGCTGGATCGCCTGCCAGAAGTTCTTTGGGCGCTTGTCGGTGAAGCTGATCTTGGCCAGCGCCTTGCAGGACTTGAACCCGTACTTCCACGGCAAGGTCAGGCGGATCGGGCCGCCATTCTGCGGCGGCAGCGGCTTGCCGTACATCCCCGTGGAGACGAAGGCGAGGTCGTTCGCCGCTTCGTCCAGCGCCAGGCCCTCGATATACGGCCAGGGATAGAACGGCGACTGGAGGCCCGGCATCTTGGGATCCTGCGCCGTCTCGAACACGATATATTTCGCCGACCCCAGCGGTTCGGCGAGCGCCAACAGCTGGCTCAGCGGGAAGCCGGTCCAGGGGACGGTCATCGCCCAGGCCTCGACGCAGCGGTGGCGGTAGACGCGCTCTTCAAGCTGCACCTGCTTCAGCAGGTCATCGATGTCGATGGTGCGCGGCTGCTTCAGCATGCCCTCCAGGCTGATCGTCCAGGGGCGCGGCTTCAGCACCTGGGCGTCCTCCCACAGGTTCTTGCCTTCGCTGAACTCGTAGTAGTTGTTGTAGGTGGTCGCGTATTTCTCGGGCGTGATGTCACGGCCGGGGACATACTTCGCATTGCGTGCCGGCGCGGCGGCGGTCTGCGCCAGGGCTGGTGACGCCAGCGCGATCGATCCTGCGCCGGCCAGGGCAGCGCGGCGACCCAGCACCAATGTCTCCGGGGTCGCCAGCCGCTCGGGCAGCTCCCAGCCACGGCGTCGCAGGATAAGCATCGGTGCCTCCATACACTCGCTACCGCATTGTCCGACGCGGCAGGATGCGGGACATTACAGCCAGTCCGCGCCTTTGGCAGGAGATTTCATGCACCTCGCCCGCTTCCCTCGCGTGCGCCTGTTCCCCACGCCCACGCCGCTCGAGCCCCTGCCGAACCTGTCCCGCCATCTGGGCGGGCCGGAGATCTGGATCAAGCGCGACGACTGCACCGTCGTGGCGACCGGCGGTAACAAGGTGCGCAAGCTCGAGTGGCTGGCCGGCGAGGCGCAGGCGCAAGGCGCCACGCACCTGGTCACGCAGGGCGCGGTGCAGTCCAATCATGTGCGCCAGACGGCGGCGGTGGCGCGGCGACTCGGCATGAAGTGCACCGCACTGCTCGAGCATCGGATCGAGACCAACGACCGGGACTACCTCAACAGCGGCAACGTGCTGCTGGACCGGCTGTTCGATACGGCAATCGAATACCGCCCGGCCGGGCTGGATATGAATGCCGAGGCGGAAGCGAAGGGCGAGGCGCTGCGGGCTGCGGGCGAGAAGCCGTATGTGATCCCGGGTGGCGGCTCCAATCGCGTGGGCGCGCTGGGCTACGTGTCGTGTGCGCAGGAGTTGATGCAGCAGGCCGACGAGACGGGGCTGCGTATCGACCGCGTGGTGACCGCGACCGGCAGCGCCGGCACCCAGGCGGGTCTGGTGGTCGGGCTCGAGGGGATGAACGCCGGGGTGCCGGTGCTGGGGATCGGCGTGCGACTGCCCCGCGACAGGCAGGAGGCGAACGTGCATCGGCTGGCGGAGGCGACTGCTGACTTCGTAGGGGTGAGTGGTGGCGTTGGGCGGTCGACGGTAGTGGCGAACTGCGACTATGTCGGCCCGGGATATGGCCAGCCGACGCCAGGGATGGCCGAGGCGGTGCTGATGCTGGCGCGGCTCGAAGGCGTGCTGCTGGACCCGGTCTATTCAGGGAAGGCGATGGCCGGGCTGATCGATCTCATCCGTCGGGGCGAGATTGGGAAGGGGGAGCGGGTGGTGTTCCTGCACACCGGCGGTGCGGTTGGCCTGTTCGGGTATAACGGCGTGTTCGAGCAGGCGATGGCGGGTTAGAGGATGCGGCGGCGGATGCCGTCTTTCAGCGAGAGCGTGTTGAAGTTGAGTAAGAGGCCGATGCGGCACTTGCTGAGCCGGAGGTAGGTCAGCAATTGCGCTTCGTGCAGCGGCAGGATGTGGTCCACGGACTTGAGCTCTACGATGACGCTGCCGGCTATGATGAGGTCGGCGCGGTAGCCGCAGTCCAGATCTATTCCGTCGTAGTCCAGCGGTAGGTCGACCTGCCTTGAGTAGGGCAGGGCGGCTTTATCGAACTCATGGCAGAGACAGTGCTCGTAGGCGCTTTCGAGCAGCCCGGTGCCGAGGTTGGAGTGGACCCGCATTGCCGGGCCAATGATGCGGTGGGTGAGGCGATCATCCATGCCTCACAGCGTTGGGCAGAGCGGTTGATGCTGGGTTAAGGAAGCAAGCAAGTCATACACAGAGTTACACTGAGTGCACACAGAGTTTCACGGAGTGGAAGAATGGCGCTTCGCGCGCGGGGTGTCCGACGGCTGTGCGTCACACCCTCTCTTGTGGAACTCTGTGTGCACTTCGTGAAACTCTGTGTATGACTTCCTTACTTGGTCGGAGCCGCTCGATGCTGCGCAGTGAGAACCGCATCCTCACCACCCATACCGGCAGCCTGCCGCGCCCTGCCGCCCTGACCTCGCTCTACGTCCATCGTTCCCGTGGCGAGCCGATCGATGCTTCGGAGCTCGAGCGTGCGGGCAAGGCAGCGGTGCACGAGGTGGTAGCGAAGCAGATCGCCGCCGGTATCGACGTGCCGAACAACGGCGAACAGCAGCGCGAAGCCTTCTTCCTCTACGTCCGGCATCGCATGAGCGGCTTCGGCGGTGGGTGGACCCGCAAGGTGTTCGCCGACGTCACCCACTATCCTGCCTTCATGGCGTGGAAGGCGGCGCATGACGCAGTGAACGAGTCGATCAGCAACGTCGGCGGTGTGCCCGAAGCGGTTGGCGAGGTGCGCTATCTCGATCGCGCAGCGGTGGAAGCGGAGTGCACTGATTTCCGCGCTGCCCTCGAAGCGTTACAGGGCGGCTACGCCGAACCGTTCATGACCGCCCCTTCGCCTGGCATCATCGCGGCGGCGATGCGCAATGCGTGGTACGACACGGAAGATGCCTACCTCGCCGCACTCGGTCGTGCGCTTCAGGTGGAATACGAGACGATCGTCAGCCATGGCTTCGTGCTGCAGATCGATGCGCCGGACCTCGCCATGGAGCGGCACATCTCCTACCAGGACCGCCCTCTCAGCGAGTTCCTGCGCTTCGTCGAGCGCGTGGTGTCGACCATGAACGATGCACTGGTCAACGTGCCGCGCGATCGGGTGCGGCTGCACGCGTGCTGGGGCAACTACGAGGGACCGCACGACTGCGACGTCGCACTCCCCGAGGTGCTGCCGGTGATCCGCCAGGCCAAAGTGGGTGGCTTCGTCCTGCCATTCGCCAATCCGCGCCACGCACACGAGTACCGCTGCCTCAGGGACCTGCCGCTCGACGACGATCAGGTCATCGTCGCTGGCGTGATCGATCCGCTGACCAACTTCGTCGAACACCCCGAGGTGGTCGCCGACCGGATCGAACAGGTGGCGCGCGCGGTCGGCGATCCGAGACGTGTGCTGGCGGGCACCGACTGCGGCTTCGACACCTCCGCGGGACGCGGGCGCGTGGCGGACGA
>DASSRN010000026.1:0-12272 GCA_035701785.1 Acetobacteraceae bacterium
GCCGTGTCGCGGATCTCGAACACCGGCACGCCGCCGCCCAGGAAGCCGGCGATGTGGTTCATCGGCCGCAGCGGCGTCTTCACGTTGGCATAGGGGATCACCGACGGCGAATGGCTGTGCACGATCGCGCGCACGTCGGGGCGAGCCTTATAGATCTCGCCGTGGATGAAGCGCTCCAGGTAGACCGCGCGGCCGCGCTGATCGATCGGCGTGCTGTCCAGGTCGTATTCCAGGATGTCCTCTGCGGTCACCAGCGCGGGCGCCATGCTGCGCGACATCAGGTAGCGGTTCGGCTCCTTGTTATGCCGCGAGCTGACATGGCCGAAGCCATCGACCACGCCCTGGTCGTAGAGAATGCGGTTGGCGGCAACGAGATCATCGATCAGCGCGGAGTCCGCCGGACCGGCCGAAGCCGGTGTCGGTGCCTGGGCATCCACCGCCGCCGCCATCAGGGCTCCCAGGAAGCCGCGTCGGCCCATGTCGTGCACCATCCCGCAGAAGCATTGCATCATCGCATCTCCCTTCCGTCCTCCCGCTGAACCGAGCTTGCTTCGTCGCTGCACCGCCTGCAACGACTTGCCAGCACCCGTCACGCTCGGCACGCTCGGTGCAGCCGAAGGGAGAGCGACAATGACCGATCCGGTGCGCCGTTCGCTGTGCGAGGCAGTTGATGGCCCCACGCTGATGGGCCACATGCAGGAGCTGGCCCGCTGGGTGAAGCTGTCGGGCACGCCAGACGAATTGCAGAGCCTCCGCTACTTCCAGGCCCGGCTCGACGAGTACGGCTACCGGACGAAGCTCATCATGCACGACGCCTATATCAGCCTGCCCGGCAAGGCGCGTGTCGACGTCGACAACCAGTCACTGACCGCGATCACGCACTCCTTCTCCCGCAGCTCGCCCGCGAACGGCGTGACCGGACGTTTGGTCTACGTCGGTGACGGCGATGCGATAGACTTCCAGGGTCGCGACCTGCGCGGCGCGATCGTGCTCACCGAAGGCATCGCCAGCCCCGGCCAGGCCGCGCGCGCATCGCAGGCCGGTGCCGTGGGCCAGGTGCAGATCAGCCCGCACGAGCATCTGCACGAGATGTGCGTCTCCCCGGTATGGGGCAGTCCGTCGGGCGAGACGCAGACCGATCTGCCGACCACGGTCGTTTGCACCGTGTCCAACGAAGACGGCAGCGCATTGCGCGAGCGCATGGTCCGCGGCGAGCAGCCGAAGGTGACGCTGCATGCCGAAGTCGACACCGGCTGGCGCGAGACGCCGATCCTCGAGGCAGAGATCGACGGACCCGATCCGAACGGTCCGTTCATCCTGTTCTCCGGCCATCACGACACCTGGTACTACGGCGTGATGGACAACGGCGCTGCCAACGCGACCATGCTGGAAGTTGCGCGCCTCGTCTCACGCGAACGCGCCAAGTGGAAGCGCGGCCTGCGGCTCTGCTTCTGGTCGGGCCATTCGCATGGCCGCTATTCCGGCTCCACGTGGTACGCCGATCAGCACTGGGACGAACTGGAGCGACGCTGTGCAGTGCACGTGAACGTCGACTCCACCGGCGGCGTCGGCGCCGTGGTGATGAACAACGCCGCCGCCGCACCCGAACTGATCGCGCTGGCCACAGAGGCGATCGGCGAACAGGCGGGCTCCGACTACGCCGGCAAGCGCATGTCGCGTTCGTCCGACCAGTCGTTCTGGGGCATCGGCATCCCGGCGATGTTCGGCGCGCTCAGTGAGCAGCCGCCGGCCCCGGTGAAGATGCGCAACGCACTCGGCTGGTGGTGGCACACGCCGCACGACCTGCTGGACAAGATCGACGAGAAGCATCTGGTGCGCGACACCCGCGTCTATGTGCATACACTGTGGCGGCTGCTCACCGACGATGTGCTGCCGCTCGACTTCGCGACGCATGCACGCGTGCTGCTGGACGAGCTGGACACGCTGCGCACATCACTCGGCGAGCGCTGCGCGATCGACGGCCTGATCACTGCCGCGACCACGCTGCGCGACACCGCCTCGGCCGGAAGTCACCGCGATGCAGCGCTGATGCAAGCGTCGCGCGCGCTGGCACCCGTCTACTACACGTCCGGTGATCGGTTCACGCATGATCCGGCGCTGCCGCTGCCGGCCTGGCCGGTGCTCGATCCACTGCGCAAGCTGGCGAAGGCGGCCCCCGGCACCGACAGCGCGCGCTTCCTCGCAATCAGTGCGACGCGGGGGCGCAATCGCTTGGCGCATGCGCTGCGCGAGGCGACGGCGGCGCTGTCAGGCTGACGCAACCCGGCAGGTCAGCCGGCTGCGCCGCGACCACGTCGGCGCCGGCCGCCTCCAACTCGGCACGGTCGCCGTAGCCCCACAGCACGCCGATCGCACGCACCCCATTGGCACGTGCCCCGATCATATCGTGCGACCGGTCACCGACCATGATCGTGCTCGACGCATCGAGCGCTTCGTGCCGCAGCACTGCCGCGATCAGCCGCGCCTTGTCGTCCATGCTGCCATCGGGTTCCGTGCCGTAGACGCCCGCAACGGCATCGGCGAATGCCAGCGCCGCCACGATGCGTGCGGCAAAGTCCTTGCGCTTGGAGGTAACGACATAGCAGCGGTGATGCGCCGCGAGCGCACGCACCATCTCGTCGATGCCTGCATAGACTGTCGACATATGCAGGCCGGTCTCGCCGTAATGCGCACGATAGGCGATCATGCCGGCCTCGACGCGGTCATCACCGTAGCGCGCAAGCAGGCGGGTGATCACCTGCGGCAGCGGCGGTCCGATCAGCGGCGTGATGTCGAAGTCCGGCTCCGGCATATGACCCAGCGCGCGCAACGCCGCCGCACAGCTCGCAGCAATGCCAGGACGCGAGTCGATCAGCGTGCCGTCGAGGTCGAGCAGGATCGCACTCATGCGTAGCGTTCGATCGTGTCACGCCAGCCCAGCAGGTCGCCAGGGCCAGCGACGCGACGCGCCAGCCCTGCGACGCCGGTCACCGGCAGCAGCACGCGCGCCACACCGGCCGCCGCATAGTTCGCCAGCAGCGCAAGATCGTCAGGCATGCCGACCGTGATCTCCACCGCAGCGGGATCACGCCCGGCCTCGCGCGCGGATCGGTGCACGACCTCGATCAGCTCTATCGGCAGGCCGCGGCCGGGAAAGAAGCCATCGCCCAGCCGGCCGGCACGCCGCGCCGCAGCCTCGGTATGGCCGCCAATGATGATCGGCACCGCGCCCCTCACCGGCTTCGGCCGCATGAACGCATCCTTGAAGCTGACATAGCGCCCGGCGAAGTTGGGAGCATCGGCCGCCCACAACTCGCGCATCGCTGCTATATATTCGTCGGTGCGCCGACCGCGGTTCTCGAACACCGCGCCGACCGCGTCGAACTCCTCCTTCAGCCACCCCACGCCGATGCCGAGGAGCACGCGGCCGTTCGACATGTGATCCAGCGTGGCGACCTGCTTGGCGACGATGACGGGGTTGTGCTGCGGCAGGATCAGGATGCCGGTGGCGAGATTGATCCGTGATGTCGCCGCGGCGACATACGCCATCCAGATCAGCGGATCAGGCAGCAGGAAGTCGCCCTCGCCACCAGGCAGCCGGCCATCCGAGGTATATGGATACGCCGACTGATAACCGCGCGGAATAACGGTGTGCTCCACTGTCCAGGCCGATTCGAATCCTACGGCTTCGGCCGCCTGCAGCAGTTCAACGGCGCGCACCGGATCGACATAACGACCGGTGTTGCAGTAGCGGAGACCAAACTTCATGACACGGCCCTTCGTCGTGAGCGCTCCAGATCCAGCAGCAGCACCGAGTGGTCCGACAACCCGGACAGCCGCTCTTCATGCGAATAGCGCACAACGCCGGCGCGCGCGGCCAGGCTTGCCGAGAGGAATGCATGGTCGATGCGGAACCCATTGCCGCGATGGCTGTACCAGGAGAATTCGCGGCCATCCGGGTAGCGATGCCGCCAGAGGTCGCTGAAGCCGATCGCCGCCATGCTGTCCATGAAGCGCGCCGCCACATCCAGCGCGCCCGGTTCATCGATAAAGGCGCGGCAGGTGTTGAAGTCGCCGATCGCCACTGCCTCACCAGTGGCACGCAGCGCGAACGCATCCACCAGCGTCTGCCAGTACGGCACCTTCTTGTGCAGATTCGGCATGTAGACGCCGGTCAGCCGCAGCACGCCGAGATCGACATCAACCAGCCGCCACGGCTCCTCGACCTGCACGCAGACCGGCCCGCGCTCGATGAAGCGCCGGCGCGCCGCGACCAGCACACCGACCCGGTTCGGTGGCGGCAGCACGCTGCTGGTGTAGCGATAGCCAGCATCCTTCAGCGCGCCGCGCAATCGTATCGCGGAATCGCCGCCGCGATACTCTGACAGGATCAGCACATCGGCATCATGGCGCGCGATCGCAGCCATGATACCGGCCAGCCGCATGCCGCCGCCCTGGCGGATGTTCCAGGCGAGCAGCCGCACGCCGCGTCAGTCGGTGACGTAGTCGCAGCGGAACCCGTCGCCCCAGCGCTTGACATAGCCGCGCGACGGCGATGGGAAGTGTGCAAAGCAGCACAGCGTGTTCGTGTCGCAGTAGGTCTCCAGGAACTTGCGGCGCGTGTCGGCCCCCTGCTGCGGATCGTAGTCCACGCGCATAGCAAGGTCCGGATAGCGCGCCTGCAGCGGCGAATGGATCAGGTCACCCGTGATCACGCCGTCCTTGCCGCCGCGGCCCATCGCCACCGCGTAGTGGTCGATGGTGTGGCCAGGCGTCGGCAGCAGAGCGATCGTGTCGTCCACCGCGTGGTCGCTGGTGACCAGGTCGCACCGCTTTGCCTCGACGATCGGGATCACGCTATCGACGATCGGCGGCAATTCGGTCTTGTCGTTCTCCGCCAGCCAGTAGTCGAGCTCCTTCTTGGAGAACAGGTAGCGCGCCTTCGGAAAGGTCGGCACCCACCGGCCGTTCTCCAGCCGCGTGTTCCAGCCGACATGATCCACGTGCAGATGGGTGCACATGACGAAGTCGATGTCATTCACCGTCAGCCCGGCGGCGGCCAGGCCACGCATCCATGCATCGTCCTTCTTCTGATGCCACAGTGGGCGCGCGGTACGGTCCTTGTCGTTGCCGATGCAACTATCGACCAGGATGGTGTGCCGCCCGGTCTGCACGATGTAGGACTGGAAGCACAACACCAGGTTGCCGTCCTTGTCCATCGCCGAAGGTGTAAGCCACGACCGGTTCTCCTCCAGCACATCGGGCTTTAGCGACGGCAGGAATTCAAGCGCCGGGGTAAAGCCGCATTCCATCTCGACGATCCGATGGACCGTCATGTCGCCGACGCGGAACGTGTTGGCCATGGCTTGCTCCCTTGGATGCTTGGTCTAGCATGATGTTAGCTACCCACCTCGCCCGCGACAAATCCGCCAGCCGGAGGAATGCATGACCGACGCAAGCACCGTGGCGCTGAGCCCGGAGACCGTGCTGGCTCACATGAAGCAGGCCGGTGTCACCGACGTGGTGTGGCTGCCGGATAGCGAAACGAACTGGCTCTATCTGCTGATGCAGGCAGAACCGTCGTTGCGGCTTGTCGGCGTGACGCGCGAGGGCCATGCGTGCTCGATCGCTGCCGGGCTGCACGCCGGCGGCCGCAAGCCGCTGATCCTGATCCAGAACACCGGCATGATGGAATCCGGCGATTCGATCCGCGGCTGGCTGCTCGGGCTGAACGTGCCGGTTGTGCTGATGGTCGGCTACCGAGGCTGGACGCGGCACGGCGTGAACACCGACACCGCAGCCACCTATACCGAGCGCTTCCTGATGGCGTTCGGCCTCAACTACTACCTGGTGGAAAGCGACGCCGATGCGCCACGCATACCGGTCGCCTTCGAGGAGGCAGCACGCACCCAACGTCCGGTAGTGGTGCTGGTCGGCGACGATTACCACGGCTTCAACCGGTAAGGGCGCGACATCATGATGCACACGGCCGAACTGCTGAAGGTCTTCGCCGAACTCCGTGGCGATGCGATCGTGGTGCCGGGACGTGGCGGGCGACATTGGGTGAAGCTCACCGATCGCGAGATGCTCGACGCGCCTCTCGGCGATCCGGCGATGGGCGGACACGCCGGCTTCGCACTCGGCCTTGCGCTGGCGCAGCCGAACCGGCGCGTCGTGCTGTTCGATTCCGAAGGCGACATCCTGATGAGCCTCGGCATGCTGGCAACCATCGCCGAACAGGCGCCCGCGAACTTTTATCACTTTCTGCTGGACAATGAATGCTACGCAACCACCGGCGGCCAGCCGGTGCCCAATGCGAAGTCGGTCGCCTACGACGTACTCGCGCGCGGCGCCGGCTATCCGCGTGCGCACGCCTTCACCGAACTGCCGGAGTTCAGCCGCAGCCTGCCCGGAATACTGGCGCAGCCCGGACCGGTGTTCGTGGCACTGAAGGTGCTGCCGGAAGTCGAGAACACGCCGATCGGCCGGCGCTCGCGCTGGCAGACCCGCAGCCGGGAGAAAGTGGTGCAGGATTTGCGCCGCGAACTCGGCGCAGGAGGCGCAGCATGACCGCGATCGGTCGGCGCGGTGTTCTCGCACTTGGCGGTGCGGCCGCACTGATCCCTACGGCCCGCGCCGAGTCAGGCAAGCGCTTCGTCACCGCCAACAACAGCGGCTACGACACACTCGATCCGCACGCGGTATTCGACATCGGCCGCATCGGCTCCCGCCTTAACATGTACGACTGCCTGGTGCGCTGGGTGGGCAATCCACCGGAACTGGAAATGTGGCTCGCAGACCGGATCGACATCGCGCCCGACGCTGTCACCTACACAGTGGCGATGAAGCCGAACGCGAAATTCCACGACGGCAGCCCGGTCACCGCCGACGACGTAGTGTTCTCGATGGAACGCATCCTGGCGATGAAGAAAGGCGCCTACGGGCTGTTCAAGGGGGTGATCGATCCCGGGCGGACCAAAGCGCTGGATCCTCACACCGTGCAATTCACGCTCAACAAGCCCTACGCGGTGTTCGGTTCCACCCTGTCGGAACTCTGGGTGGTGAACAGCAAGCTGCTGCGCCAGCACGACAAGTCAGGCGACATGGGCGCCGAATGGCTGGCACGCAACGAGGCTGGTTCCGGCGGCTTCAAGCTGCGGCGCTACGATCCCGCGGTCGGTTTTCAGGCCGATCGCTTCGATGAGCACTTCGCCGGCTTCGGCAAGTCGAACATCTCCCAAGTCGAATTCCGCGTCGTGCTGGAAACGGCCAGCCGCGCACTCGGCTTGCAGAAGGGCGAGTTCAACACCACCGACGGGTATCTGCCGCAGGATCAGATCAAGCGGCTGCGCGCGGTCGACAGCGTGCAGGTGCTGGAAGCCGACTCACTGCGCACGATGTATTTCGTCATCCACAACGCGCGTCCGCCACTCAACGACGCGAACCTGCGCAAGGCGCTTTGCTACGCCTTCGATTACGACGGCTTCATCAACAACATCCTGAGCGGCTCGGTGACGCGCAATCCGGGCATCATTCCCAGCAATCTCTGGGGTGCTCCAAAGGACCTCAAGGGCTACACTTTCGATCTCGCCAAGGCGAAGGAATACCTGGCGATGGTCAAGGCGCCGATGCGCTCGCTGGAGATCGGTGTACTGGCCGGCTTCGACCAGAGCGAGGCCGCGGCACAGTTGTTGCAAGCCGGCGCCGCGAAGATCGGCATCGACATCAAGCTGAATACCGAACCCTGGCCGGTGATCTCCGGTAAGTTCGCCGACGTCGAGAAATCCCATGACCTGGTGCCGCTGTGGCGCAGCGCCTATTACGCCGATCCGGACAATTGGACCGGCTACATGTACAACAGCCGCAACATCGGCGCGGGGAACTCAAGCTTTTACAGCAACCCTCGGTTTGATGAGTTGACTGACAAGGCGCTGGTTTTGACTAGCCAGCAAGAACGGCAGCCTCTCTATGAAGAGGCATCGCGCATTCTGGTTGAAGATGCGGCAGGCCTGTTCATCTACAACACGAGGTGGTTTGGCCCCTTCACGAAGAACGTGCACGACGTGCGCTTCTGCCCCATAGGAGACGCGCAGGACATCCGATGGATGTCGATGACGTAGAACGGCCAGGTAATTCTGGCAGGATTGCTTAATAATTCCACTTCTGTAGCACTGAATAGCTGGCTCTTTGGGCATGAATTCCCATTTATCTGGATTGGACATTCCCATAACAGCCAAATAGCAATATTTGTCATGATTTATTCCAAGAACTGATTGACCCTCTGCGCCTCGCCGCGGATAGCAGCACCCCAACGCCGAGATTGGTCCGGGGGAGAGTCACCAATGCTGCAATTCAGAAGTCTCGACGGGTCGGAAAACAACCTCTCCAACCCGACCATGAACAGCACGGGCAGTGCGATGGCGCGCATCGCCCCAGCCAATTTCGCACCGCTCAGCACCAGCACTCCTGTCGGTGGCCCGAACGCACGCGAGATCAGCAACGTGGTCGCATCCGGCCCTCAGGCCGAGGCACATGACCCGAGCGGCCTTTCAGCGATGATGTACGTCTGGGGTCAGTTCATTGATCACGACCTCGACCACACCCTGCCCGACGGCACCAACCACATCGACATTACGATCCCACCTGGCGATCCGAACTTCGCCGCCGGCAGCACAATCCCGCTGACGCGGTTCACCACCGACCCGACAACCGGGACCACGGTGAACAGCGTCACCGGGTGGCTTGACGCGTCGATGATCTATGGTTCGGACGACGCCACCGCAGCCACCCTGCGGCTGCCGGACGGGCATATGAAGACCAGCGCCGACGGCAACCTGCCGATCGTCAACGGCGCCTACGCCGCCGGTGATTCGCGCGCGACCGAGAACCCTGACCTGACAGCGATCACCACGCTGTTTGTGCGCGAGCACAACTACCAGGTCGATCAACTGAAGCAGCAGCATCTCGAATGGTCGGGCGATCAGCTCTACCAGACGGCGCGCGCCATCGTCACCGCCGAGATCGAGAACATCACCTACACCGAGTTTCTGCCGCACCTGCTTGGCCCTAACTCGATCACACCGTACCAAGGCTACAATCCCTCAGCCGATCCCCGCATCACTGAGGAATTTGCCGACGCGGCCTACAGATTCGGCCATTCCATCGTATCCGGCACCGAGAGCAAGTTGGACAACCAGGGCAACCAACTGCAATCGCAAAGCCTGGCGCAGGCGTTCTTCGACACAACGGACCAGGTGCAGGCCAACGGTGGCATTGATGCGCTGCTGCGTGGCATCCTCAGTGACCAGAGCCAAGCGAACGACGTCTACGCAGTAGACGAGTTGCGCAATCTGCTTGCCGCGTCGCCGGATCAGATGGATCTGATCGCCATCGACATCCAGCGCGAACGCGACGTGGGCCTTGGCACGCTCAATCAGACACGCATTGCACTCGGCTTGCAGCCATACGACTCGTTCAATCAGATCACCAGCGACCCTGCGGTTGCCGCGCATCTGCAGCAGGTGTTCGGCTCGGTGGACAACGTGGATTTGTTCATCGGCGGACTGGCAGAGGACCACCTGCCCGGCGCAATGGTCGGATCGACATTCGACGCCATCATCGCACAGCAGTTCGAAAACCTGCGTGATGGTGACCGGCTGTGGTGGCAGAATCAGGGCTTCGATCCTGCGACCGCTGCGCAGATCGCCAACACAACGTTGAGCGACATCATAGAGCGCAATACCGACACAACCGTCGCTCAGGCTGATGCGTTTGTCGCAGCCGATCGACACGGCAGTGACATTGCGGCTGAGGACCCTACAGCGGCACAGTTGGTGATCGGCGTGAATGCCGATAATGCCACGATCAGCGGCGGACCGGCAGACGACACGATCGTCGCCGGTCTCGGACAGAACCAGCAACTGACCGGTGGCGGTGGCAGCGACGTGTTCGTGTTCAGTGCCAGCAATCTGCACGATACGATCACCGACTTTTCGCCGGCCGACGACAAATTGCAATTCACCATGTCCGCGCACGACTTCTCCATCTCTGCCGCGCCCGATGGGCATGCCACTGTTACCTATGACGGCAGCACGATCGATCTGCCTGGCGTCTTACCCCGCCAGCTGACCCATAGCGACTTCATCCTGCCATCCGGTTCGGGCCCGGAAACGCATATTGGCCGGGGCGATGGCGGTCATCACTTCGGGTAGCGCAGATCACACCAGATGGCACGCCACCTGCCTGCCATCCGGCAGGCGGCGTAGCTCGGGTTCCTCCGACGCGCACTGCTCCTGCGCGCGCGGACACCGCGTGCGAAATCGGCAGCCGGTTGGCAGGTTGGCCGGGTTCGGCGGCTCGCCTTGCAACACGAAATCGTCGATCACGCGCCGGCCACCCACGGCCGGCACCGCCGCCAACAACGACTGTGTATACGGATGTCGTGGTTCGGCGAATACTGCTGCGGTGTCGCCGAATTCCACGACGCAGCCCAGATACATCACCGCGATCCTCTGGGACACCAGGCGTACCACTGCAAGATCGTGGCTGATGAACAGATAGGTCAGGTCGAATTGCTGCCGCAGATCCAGGAACAGTCGTAGCACCGTCGCCTGCACCGAAACGTCAAGTCCCGATGTCGGCTCGTCCAGCACCACCAGATTCGGCCGCAGCATCAGGATACGCGCCAGCCCGACGCGACGCTGCTGACCGCCGCTTATCTCATGCGGAAAGAGATCGAGATGCGTCTCCGGCAGGTCAACTGCGCTCAGTATCTCACGCACGCGCACGCGTCTCTCGGCGGAAGTCAGCCTTGTGTGGATAACCATCGGCTCTTCCAGCGCGCGCCCGATCTTCCAATGTGGGTCGAGCGATGCGCCTGGATCCTGATAGCAATACTGCAAGTTCCGGCGAAGCTCCCTGCCTTCACTTGGCGACAAGCTGCCGATAGCGCTTCCCTCAAACAGGATGTCGCCACTGCTGGCGCGATGGATGCCCACGACGGTCTTGCCGAGCGTCGTCTTGCCGCAGCCGGACTCGCCGACCACGCCAAGTATGTCGCCCCGACCGACAGAGAGTGACACCCCATCGACCGCCCTCAGCCACCCGGTGCGTCGTCCCCAGGCGTTGCGGACAGGAAAGTGCATGTGCACATCGCGCAGCTCCAGAACCGCCGCGGTCACGCCGCAACAGCCGACTGTAGATGCGGATGGTGGCACCGTACCTGGTGTCCCTGCTCCGGTTCGCGCACTGTCGGATGCTCCTCACGACACACATCGCTCGCGCGAGGGCAGCGCGGATGGAAGCGGCACCCTGCGGGCGGCACAAGCAGACTCGGGACATCGCCGGCAATGCCGCGCAGCGGCGACTCGCCCGACGGCAGGCTCTCCAGCAGCAAACGTGTATACGGTGCCATGGGCTTACGGACAAAGCCCGCGATCGGTGCCGACTCAAGTTCCTGTCCCGCATACATCACCGTGATGCGGTCGCAGATCTCCCATGCCGTCCCGAGATCATGTGTCGCGAACAGCACCGACACGCCACGCTCCGTCGCAAGGCGGCGCAGCAGCTGCAGGATCTGCGCCTGGATCGTCACATCCAACGCTGTGGTTGGCTCGTCTGCAATCACCAGCCGCGGCTCCGGCAGCAACGCCATCGCGATCATCACCCGCTGGCGCTGGCCCCCCGACAGTTCATGCGGATATCGGCGCAGCAGCCGCTCCGGATCAGGCAGCTGCACCGCGCGCAGCATGGCCACCACACGCGCACGATCGGCGCGTCGGCGCGCGCGACCACGCGACCGCTCACGCGACTTCCACCGCATCAGCTCCATGATCTGGTCGCCGACCGTGAACAGGGGATTGAACGAGCTGAGCGGATCCTGCGGCACGAAGGTGATGCTGCGTCCGCGCACGCGATCCGCCAGCGTCGCTGCGTCAAGCGTCAGCAGATCCTGTCCATCGAACGTCAGCGAACGACCCTGCACAGTCGCATTGGCTGGCAACGCACCTAGGATCGCGCGCGATAGCGTGGTCTTGCCACAACCCGATTCGCCGACCAGTCCCATGATCTCGCCAGGCGCGAGCGACAGGCTGACCCCATCGAGCACACGCGCCACACCAGACTCGGTGACGAACGACACCGAAAGTTCGCGCACTGACAGCAGCTCAGCCGACATCGCGCCGCAAACGTGGATCGAGCACATCGCGCAGACCATCGCCCAGCAGATTGAAGCCCATCACCACCAGTAGGATCGCCACGCCCGGCGCTGCGGC
>DASSRN010000027.1:0-23920 GCA_035701785.1 Acetobacteraceae bacterium
CCGTTCGCCATGGTGGCGACGATCATGGAATACGACCCGTATCTTGGCCGGGTGCTGACGGGGCGGGTGGAGCAGGGCAGGGCACGGCTCAACATGCCGGTCCGCGTGCTGCACGCCGACGGCACCGCCGGTGAGACCGGGCGGATGACCAAGCTGCTGTCGTTCCGCGGGCTGGACCGGGTGCCGGTCGAGGAGGCGGAGGCGGGCGACATCATCGCCGTCGCCGGGCTGGCCGAGGCGACGGTGCCGGATACGGTCGGCGCGCCGGAGCTGGCTGCACCGCTGCCGGCCATTCCGGTCGATCCGCCGACGCTCGCGATGACGTTCCGCATCAACGATGGGCCGCTGGCGGGGCGCGAGGGCAAGAAGGTCACGTCGAGGCAGATCCGCGAGCGGCTGTTCCGCGAGGCGGAGGGCAATGTCGCGATCCGGGTCGCAGACAGCAACGAGACCGAGGCGTTCGAGGTCGCCGGTCGCGGCGAACTGCAACTCGGCGTGCTGATCGAGACGATGCGGCGTGAGGGCTTCGAGCTGACGATCGGCCGGCCGCGCGTGCTGACCCGACAGAACCCGGAAACCGGCGCGCGCGAGGAGCCGATGGAGGAGGTGCTGGTCGATGTGGACGAGCCCTACTCCGGCGTGGTCGTGGAGCAGCTGTCACGCCGCAAGGGCGAGCTGCGCGACATGCGGCCGTCGGGCGGCGGCAAGCTGCGACTGACGTTCTCCATCCCGAGCCGCGGGCTGATCGGCTACCACGGCGACTTCCTAACGGACACGCGCGGCACCGGGGTGATGAACCGGCTTTTCGCCGGCTATGGCCCGTGGAAGGGACCGATCGAGGGCCGGCGCAACGGGTCGCTGATCTCCACCGAGAATGGCGAGGCGGTGCATTACGCGCTGTTCTATATCCAGGAGCGCGGCACGCTGTTCGTGAACCCGGGTGACAAGGTCTATGTCGGCATGATCCTGGGCGAGAACGCGCGCGGCTCGGACCTCGAGGTCAATCCGATCAAGGAGAAGAAGCTCACCAACATCCGTGCCGCCGGCAAGGACGACGCGATGCTGCTGATCCCGCCGCGGCGCATGAGCCTCGAACAGGCGATCGCCTATATCGAGGACGACGAACTGGTGGAGGTGACGCCGGGCGCGGTGCGGCTGCGCAAGCGCTACCTCGACCCGCACGAGCGCAAGAGGTTCGAGCGGCGGGCCGAGGCGGCGGTCGCTTAGGGGGCTTATCGCGCCTCGGTCCAGCTTTCCGAGAACGCCAGCGCGCAGGTGCTGAACGGGCGGCCCTCGCGGTCGCGCGGCCAGGCCTGACCCATCGCCGGCACACCGTTGCGCGTCAGCCGTGCGCCGAGCGCCGGGATCAGCACCGTGCACACGCCGTACGGCCGGCCGGGCTCGGCATTCGGCTGGGTGTGGATCAGCAGCGGCTCGCCGATGTTGTACCAGGTCAGCGCGATATCCTCGTCGTACGACACCGCTCGCTCGATCCAGAAGTAGCGCATGTCGCCTTCCTTGGAGAATTCCGCATCCGTCACCGGGATCGACTGGTCCGCCAGTTCGGCGTTCAGCATCCCCTGCACGGTGGATTGCAGCCAGCGTGCCATGGCGATGTTGTCGGAGTAGATGCGCCAGCGGTCGTTGGTCACTTCGCTCTTCATGTACAGCACGTGGCCGGGTCCGGCAGGACAGTGGATGATGCGCCAGTAGCTGGCGTTGGTGGTGAACGCACCGCCATCGGTCTGGCTCAGGCGTATGAACGGGTTCTCGCCGGTCAGGATCAGCAGGTTCGGATCTGCCGCCATCTTATGTCTCCTCTCTCTCGGTTCAGTCGGGGATCAGCCCGCCATCGACGTTGAATGATTGCCCGGTGATGTTGCGCGCGCCGGGCGAGGCCAGAAACACCACCATGGCAGCGATGTCCTCCGGATCGTTCGCGCGCTTCAGCGGGATGACTTCGGCACGCTGCCGGTCCATCTCCTCGACGCTGACCCCCGCCTGCTGCGCGCGCACCTGAAGGTTGGCTTCCGACAGCGCGGTGCGCGTCACGCCGGGACAGACCGAGTTGACGTTGATGTTGTGCCGACCGAGTTGCTGCGCGGCGGTCTTGGTCAGCGCGATCACCGCGCCTTTGCTTGCGGCGTAGGCGGCGTTCGATGTGCCCTCGTAGCCCTTCCCGGCAATCGAGGCGATGTTGATGATGCGACCGCTGCGGCGCGGGATCATCTCGCGCGCGACGCGTTGTAGACAGAAGAACACGCCCTTCGCGTTCACCCGATGAATGCGGTCCCAGTCGGCCTCGGTCAGGTCCATGATGTCGGCGCGTCGCGTCACGCCGGCATTGTTCAGCAGCACGTCGATCTGACCGAACTGGTCCAGCGTACGATGCACCATGCGGTCGATCTCGGCGAGGTCGCCGACATCCGCCTGCACGCCGAACGCCCGCTGTTGCAGCGCCATGATTGCGTCCGCGGTGGCCTCCGCCTTCTGCCGGTCGATGTCCGCGCAGACGACCTGCGCCCCGGCGGCCGCGAGCGCCAGTGCGGATGCCCGGCCGATGCCCTGTCCGGCGCCGGTCACCAATGCGACCTGATTGCTGAGTTCCATTGCGCGTTCCCCCGGCGTATTCGGGGACAGTCAAGCGGTGATCGCGTCGCCCGTCCAGCGTGTGGTCGGAACCCAACCGAGGCGCTGCCGCGCCGCCGCGTGGCTGATCGGCGATGCGTTCGGCAGCTGTTGGTACAGCGCCGCGTGGCGCACCGTGATCCGCGTGCCGTACAGCGCCTCAAGCCGCGCTACCGTGGGGTCAGTCGCGAACGCATCGGCGGCGGCGAGGAAGAAGGTCTCGAAGCCTCGGTATGCGACGGCGACCGCGGCGGCGAAGCCGCGGGCGCAGTCCTCCGGGCTGACGTAGGTGCGCAGGAACGGCATCGGCTCGCTGCGTCCCTCTGGGCCAGGGCGACCCGCCATGAAGTCGGCCATGTCGGGGAAGGCGACGAAGCACGGCCGGATCACGATCACCTCGAGCCCGCGGCGCGAAAATGCTTCGGCGATCCGTTCGCCGCACAGTTTGCTCAGGCCATAGGCATCGGTGGGTCTCGTGGGATGCGCTTCGTCGATCGGCAGATAGCACGGCGGCAGTTGCGGATTGCTGTGGTCGATGCCGAGTGCTGAACTGCTGGAGCAGTGTACGACACGGCGTACGCCGGCGGACAGGCTGGCCTCGAACAGGTTCCACGTGCCCATCGCGTTGACCTGCATGGTGGCTGCATCGTCGGTAGCCACCGAGCGGTCGATGGCGCCGAGATGCACCACAACCTCGATGTCGCGCAGGCCCGTACGCAGCGCGTCGAGATCGCGCAGGTCGGCGCGATGGTCGGCATCAGTGCCGATGTCCAGCACGCGCACGTTGTGCTGCGCGAGTGCGCGGACAACGTAGTGGCCGAGGCGGCCGAGGCCGCCGGTGACTGCGATTTGCATTGGTTGCACCCTTAACTGTCAGCGCCAGCGGTGTGCTGTGACTCGATGTTTGCGGATCGGCAAGAGACCGGGTTACGCTGGCCTGGGAGCGCCTGCGAAACGGCGCGCCTCATCGAACAACGTAAAACTACAGGGAAGCAGAAATGGCCGTCATGAACCAGACAGCGTCGAGTATACCTTGGTGGAAAGAGCCGACCAAGGACCAATGGTACGCTTACGTTGCCGCCTGGCTGGGATGGACGCTGGATGCGTTCGATTTCACCATTTTCCTGCTGATCATGCTGCCGATCAGCCAGGAGTTCAACGTGCCGCTGACCGCGGTGACGGCGGTGTTCACCATCACGCTGTGGATGCGGCTTGGCGGCGCGACTGCTGCTGGCTGGATGGCTGATCGTCTGGGGCGGAGGGCGCCGCTGATGATCTCCATCCTGTGGTATTCGATCTGCAACTTCATCGCTGGTTTTTCGCCCAGCTTCGCTTTCCTGTTCTTCTGGCGAGCGGTACTCGGCATCGGCATGGGCGCCGAATGGCCGGCCGGTGCCGCGCTGGCGATGGAGTCCTGGCCCGCGCGCTCGCGTGGACTGATGTCCGGCGTGCTTCAGGGATCGTGGGGCTTGGGCTTTGCACTTTCGTCGCTTGCCTATGGCTTCCTGTATGCGCCGCTCGAGGCGATGGGGAAGGGGTATGGCTGGCGCGGCATGCTGATCATTGGCGTGCTGCCGGCGCTGGCATGTCTCTGGATTCGTGTCTACGTCAAGGAACCGGAGGTGTGGGCTCAGAACCAGAAGCTGCAGGTCACGACGAAGCGCGAGGTGAAGCTGCCGCTGTTCGCCATCTTCAAGCGGCAGTATCTGTGGAACACCGTTACCGGCTGCGTGTGGATGGCAGCGAACTTCTGCGTGTACTACTCGATCTGGGCGCTGTTCGGCACCTATCTGCAAAAGGAGCTTGGGTGGTCACCGCTGATGGTGTCGATCCCGCTGTTCTGGGCCAACATCGTGGTGTTCCTCTCCAGCAGCTTCTGGGGCGGCATGGCCGACAGGGTGGGGCGTCGCTGGGCGATCATCATCCCATGCAGCATCGGGCTGTTTGTCACGCCGCTGTATCTGATGACCAAGGATCCGTGGCTGATCACTGCCGGGTTTATTGCGCAGGCGCTGTTCGTGGGCGCGAAGGACAGTCAGAATCCATCCTGGCTGTCGGAACGGTTCCCCACCGAGATTCGCGCGACTGCGGCAGGATTTGTCTACCACCAGGGCGCGATCTGGGGTGGCTTCGTCGCCCCCGTGCTGGCGTATTTCGCGGTAGAGATGCAGCTAGGCTTCGCCTTGCCGATGCTGGTCAGCACCATTGTCTGGCTGGTGGTGCTGCTGGTCGCAGTGTTCCTCGGGCCTGAGACCAAGGGGAAGATCCTGACGGCGGACATCGAGGTCCTGCGCGTGGCAGAGGCACCGTAGTCGCCGGCCGACAGGTGTGAACGGCCGGAGCCGATTGCTCCGGCCGTTGTCTTGCTCAAGCCGCCTCACAGCCGGCGAATCAGTCCCGCAGGTGCTCCCGTAGCGTCGTGCCGGTGTAGTCGCGGCGGAACAGGCTGCGCGCTTGCAGCGCCGGCACCACCGCGCGCACGAACTGCTCGAACATGCCGGGCATCAGCGTGGGCGTGAGGATGAAGCCGTCGCAGGCGTGCGCCTCGAACAAGTCCTGTAGCTGGTCCGCCACGGTCTCCGGCGAGCCGGCGATCTGCGGGCATAGCTCGCTGGTGGCGAAGCGCCTCGCCGCCTCGCCTAGGGTCAGGCCCTGTGCCTCGGTGCCTTGCAGGATGACGTCGAGCGAGCCGCGCGAACCGGCCTCGATCTGCATGCCGGCCAGCTTCTGGTCGGGCGGGTAGTTCGACAGATCGATGCCGATGTGGCCGGACATCTGCGCCATCCCGGCTTCGGTCTGCACCAGTTCGTTCACGTAGTGCTGCCGCTCGCGCGCTATCGCGTCGGTCTCGCCCAGGATGATGTCGATCGATGGCAGGATCAGGCACTGCTCCGGCGCACGGCCCTGCGCGACGACGCGCGCCTTCAGGTCCTGATAGAACGCCTGCATGTCCGATTTGCTGTGCTGGAGGGTGAACACCAGTTCGCCCCAGCGCGCGGCGAAGTCGCGGCCGCGGGGAGACGACCCTGCCTGCATGATCACCGGGCGGCCTTGCGGTGAACGCGGCACGGTCAGCGGGCCGCGCGTGCTGATCCAGCGACCCCGATAGTTGACGTAGTGCACCTTGCCTGGATCGGCGAACACGCCGCGCTGCTTGTCGAGCACCAGCGCATCGGCGTCCCAACTTTCCCAGAGCCCGCACACCGCCTCTACCACTTCGTCGGCGTAGTCGTAGCGCGCATCGCGCGCCGGCAGTTCGGTCAGTCCGAAGTTCTGCGCCTCGAGATGGCCATGCGAGGCCACCACGTTCCATGCCACGCGGCCACCGCTCAGCAGATCCAGCGTGCCCAGGGAGCGCGCCAGGTGGTACGGTGGATAGAAGGTGGAGGACAGTGTGGCACCCAGCCCGATGCGGCTGGTGGCGCGCGCCATGACCGACAGCAGCGGGATCGGGTCGAGCAGACCCATCTGGCCGCCACAGCGCAGGATCGAGGCGAAGCTGCCGCCGTACAGGTCGTACAATCCCAGGATGTCGGCGAAGAACAGGCTGTCGAACTTGCCTTGCTCCAGCACGCGCGCGATGTGCTCGTGCCACGCCGGGGTGAAGAAGCCGAGATCGGCCTCCGGGTGCCGCCATGCACCATGATGGTGCGCGGTTGGGCCCGCAAGCAGGAAGGCCACGAGGTGCATCTTGCGGTGCTGTGTCATCGCCCGCGATCATGCGGATACGCCGCCAGGACACAAGCAGGAGACCAGTGTGACCCTGACACTACCGCCGCGCCGCATGTCCGATACATTCCTCGGCTCCGACCCGGTCGGCTCGCTGGACGGGCTCGCCGCCGACATAGCGTTCCTGGGCGTGCCGTATGCGCAGCCTTATTCGCTGGAGGACGTGACCAACGATCAGAGCAATGGCCCTACCGCGCTGCGCCGTGCCTCGTCGCGCGTCGTGCGTTCGCTCGAGCGCTACGACTTCGATCTGGCCGGCACGCTGTACGACGGAAGACCGATCCGCGCGGTGGACTGCGGCGACATCCGCAGCGAACTCGGCGATCCGGCTGCGCATTCGCGTCGCACCGAGCAGGCCGTGAGAGCGATCCTCGGCGCAGGCGCGCTGCCGATCGTGCTGGGCGGCGATCATGGCGTGCCGATCCCGGTGCTGCGGGCATTCGAGGGACGCGGCCCGATCACGCTGGTGCAGATCGACCAGCACATCGACTGGCGCGACGAGGTGAATGGGGTGCGCGAGGGCCTCTCCAGCCCGATCCGCCGCGCGTCCGAGATGGCGCATATCGGCGAGATCTTCCAGATCGGCCTGCGCGCGACGGGGAGCGCGCGGCAGGAGGAGGTGGATGCGGCGCTGGCCTACGGGGCACACCTGATCCCGGCGTGGGAACTGCACGACATCGGCATGGACGCCGTGCTGGACATGATCCCCGACGGCGGACGCTACTACCTGACGGTCGACCTGGATGGCATGGATCCAGCGATTGCGCCCGCGGTCGCCGCACCCTGCCCGGGCGGCGTGACGTTCGAGCAGGCCCGCAAGCTGATCCACGGCCTGGTTCGCAAGGGCCGCGTCGTGGGCATGGACGTGGTGGAGATCACGCCGCGCGACGATGTGAACCAGATCACGTGCATCACCGCGGGGCGGCTGATCGTCAACCTGATCGGCATGGCGGTGCGCGCCGGCTATTTCGATCGCGGTCGTGGGTGATTTCCGCTAATGTCGCGCCGCCAACAGGAGAATTCCGCATGAACGCTCCCGTGCATGTCGACCCGGCCGAAGACGCCTATGCGCTGCCGCTCGATGCGATCGATGTAAGCAATCCGAAGCTGTACCAGAACGATGTCTGGTATCCGTATTTCGAGCGCCTGCGCCGCGAGGACCCGGTGCACTACACGAAGGACGGCATGTACGGTTCGTACTGGTCGGTGACCAAGTACAAGGACATCATGTCGGTGGAGGTGGACCACCACACCTTCTCGTCGGACGCGATGCTGGGCGGCATCTCGATCACTGACCGGCCGGTGGAATATCGCCGTGCGAGCTTCATCTCGATGGATCCGCCGAAGCACGACGAGCAGCGGCGCGTGGTGTCGCCGATCGTGGCGCCGATGAACCTGAACAAGCTGTCGGCGACGATCCGCGAGCGCGCGGGGAACATCCTGGATGCGCTGCCGCGCAACGAGACGTTCGACTGGGTGCAGCATGTGTCGATCGAGCTGACCATCCAGATGCTGACGACGCTGATGGATTTCCCGTTCGCCGATCGCCACAAGCTGGTCTACTGGTCGGACTGCGCGATCGCCGATGTGAACGCAGGCACCGTTGTCGATTCCGAGGCGAAGCGGCTGGAGATCCTGACCGAGGCGCTGGAGTGCTTCACCGAGCTCTGGCACGAGCGCGCCAAGGCTGAGCCGCGTCCCGACCTGATCTCGATGCTGGCACACGGGGAGTCGACGCGCGACCTGATCAACCGACCGCAGGAATTCCTGGGCAACCTGACGCTGCTGATCGTCGGCGGCAACGAGACGACGCGCAACTCGATCTCGGGCGGCGTGTGGGCGCTGAATCATCATCCGGACGAATACCGCAAGCTGCGCGACAACCCGGCGCTGGTGCCGAGTCTGGTGCCGGAAGTCATCCGCTGGCAGACACCGGTGATGCACATGCGGCGCACCGCGCTGGCCGACGGCCAGATCGGCGGCAAGGCGATCCGCAAGGGCGACAAGGTGGTGATGTGGTACATCTCGGGCAATCGTGACGAGGAGGCGATCCCGCAAGCGAATGAGTTCATCATCGACCGCGCTCGGCCACGCCAGCACCTTTCGTTTGGTTTCGGCATCCATCGCTGCGTCGGCAACCGGCTGGCCGAGATGCAGCTTGGGATCCTGTGGGAAGAGATCCTGAAGCGGCGGATGGTGATCGAACTGGTGGACGAGCCGCAGCGGGTCTATGCGAACTTCATCCGCGGCATCGCCTCGATGCCGGTGCGGATTCCGACCGGCTGAGCTGCGCGCCGCAGCACGAATAGTCGAGCGCTGCCTCGGTGGTGACGCCGTCTGTTGACGAAGGTGTATCTACCTTGTCATAAACCAAGCGGACCGTTGCTCGGATGCACCGAATGCGCGTGTGTCACCGGGAACGGACAACCGGGACGCGCGCCTGAGGCAAAGTATTATGGCGAAAGATAATTCCGTTTCGATACCATTGCCGCTTCGCGACGACGATACTGTCGTTGAAGTCTATGCCGATGCTGCGGCTGGATGCTCTTTTCTCAATGGCGTATTCCATCTTACATTCTGGGCGCTGCGCGAGGATACCAGCACGGACCCGCCGCAGCATTATCGCAAGGTTACGACGCGGCTCGCGATACCGATTGCCGGAGCGAGGGATCTTCAGCACCGGATTGCGGAGGTGGAGGCGAAGCTCAGGGTGAGAGGTGCAGTGCAGGCTGCGGATCGACCGATCGTAATGAGCGGGCCGGTGACGCGGCAGTAGGTGCGCGTCAACCGGTCGGTGGCGCCAGCGTATCCAGCGGCACACCGCGCGATTCCGGCCCGAGCAGCTTCACGGTGAACGCCGCGATCAGCAGTACCACGGCGATGCAGCCGAACACCGCGCCCGCGCCGTAACCGGTCTGGATCCACAGGATCGCCGGGATGATGAAGGCGGTTGCCAGGCGCCCGGTGCCCTGCGCGAAGCCGAAGCCCGAGGCCCGTGCGTTGGTCGGAAACACCTCCGAGGCGAAGATCTGCATTGAATTGCCGGCGAGCTGGATGAAGAAGATCATGCCGAAGCCGACCGCCAGCAGCATCGTGTCGCTGGTCGCGTTGGCGAACGCGACCGCAAAGGCGCCGGCGCAGACGAATGACACGATCGAGGTCGGCTTCCGTCCGAAGCGCTCCAGCGCGTACATCATGCACAGACTGGCGCAGGGGAACGCCAGCTGCATGCCGAAGGTGTAGGTCAGCGACTTGGTGATGGTCATGCCGCGATCGGCCATCATGTTCGGCAGCCATGTGCCGAGACCAAGCGCGACGCCGAAGAAGGCGACGAAGCAGACCATGCCGGCGATGACGCGGCGTCGGTACAGTCGGAATACGACGGCAATCGGATCGCTGTGCGTATTGCTGGCCGCATCGATTGCCAATTGTTCGCGTGGCGCAGCGATGCCCATGCGATTCAGCAGGTCGAGTGCGCGGTCTCCCTGCCCGTGAGTTGCCAGCCAGCGCGGCGATTCCGGCAACGAGAAGCGGAACAGGAACACCACGAGTGCGCAGGCGCCGATGACGATCCAGATGCCGCGCCAGCCCAGGGTATCGCGGAAGCTGAGCGCGAACAGCGTGGAGAGCGGCCAGGACCAGGCGCCGCCGATCATCTGGATGCCGGCAATGAAGCGGCCGCGTATGTTCTTCGGCGCGTATTCGCCGGCATAGGCGTAGCACAGCGGCTGCTCGGCCCCGAGGCCGATGCCGGCGATGAAGCGCAGCGCGGCGAGCCAGATGTAGTCGGGCGAGAACGCCGCGGCGATGGTGGCGAGCCCGTATAGCAGCAGGTTGAACTGATAGACTGTCTTGCGGCCGAAGCGGTCCGTGAACTCACCCTGCGCCAGCGTGCCGATGAACAGGCCGAACAGCGTCGCGCTCGCTACGGTGGCGATCTGTGGTGCGGTGGCGAAGCCGCTGCGCGTCATGTCGGGGATCAGCGAACCCAGGATCACGTAGTCGCACACATCGAAGAAGTAGCCGGCGGCGATCAGCGCGAACACGCGCCAGTGGATCGGCGACATGCGCGCCTCGTCGAGCGACGTTCCGACGAAGCGCTCGATGGTCTGGGCCATGGGTTCCTCCCGAAGGCAGCCGTCTGGGCGGCCTGCCGCCAGGAGCGTTGCAGTATCGAACGTGTCGGGTCAACCGCGCGTCAGCGCGGGACCGTCAGCGCGATCAGCCGTTGGGCAGCCTGCGTGGTCTGGTCGAGCCGGCGGCAGGTGTTGATCAGTTCGTCGAACTGCATCGGCGTGATGGCAAGACCGGCGGCGACGGGAGCCATTCGCCGGACGTGCTCCTCGAAGTCCCAGATGAATTCGCGGCCGGTGCCTTCGCGCGTGTAGCTGCGGCCGTCCTTGGTGAACACTGTGATGCGCGGGCCGAACAGCGTGCGGCGCACCATCGGGATCAGCGTCACGCGGTGCATCAGGTCGAGCACCTCCGGCGGGTCGCTTTCCCCGGGTCCCGGCTGCGCACCGCGCAGCAGCGGATAGCCGCGCGTCACCGCGCCATAGGCGGTGAAATACTGCGTACTGCCGACACGCGGCTGGCCGTCGCTGCCTGGTGTGGGAAAAGCGGGGCTGGGGTACTCGGTCTCGAACCAGTTCACCAGCGCCTCGATGCGGTCGATATCGGCGTAGGTGATGTTGTGCTGCTCGCAGAGGCGCGCGGTCACGTCGACATGCGCGATGTTGTAACCGGCGGTGGAGTAGATCCGGTACAGCGTCTCCAGGAAGATCCAGTCCTGGCCGAGACCTTTGGTGATGTCGGCGACGTCGGTGCGGGTCTTGCCGGTGAAGCTGTATGCGAGGCGCCCCAGATTGTTGCCGGCATAGGCGTGGTAGAAACCGGCGTCGCCTTCGAGCGTTGTCTCACCGCCCGGCGTCCCGTGCTGTGCGAGTGCGACTGCCAGCAGCGCGTTTCGCACCGCACCGCCCTCGCGCAGCGAGCGTCCGCCGCTGCGGGCGCCTTCCAGGTTACCGGCGGCCAGATTGACGCACTGCGCGATCGTGCTGTGGATCGTCTCGGCGTCGAGCCGCATGGCTTTTGCGGCGGCGGTTGCGGCGCCGAAAATGCCGAACACCGGTCCGGCGTGAAAGCCACGCGACATCACCGTGGGAATGAATTCGGCGGCCATCCGCTCCATCACCTCGTAGCCGGCGGCAACGGCGGTGATGAGTTCCGAGCCCGACGCACCATTCAGTTCGGCGGCGACCAGTGCTGCGGGGATGATCGCAGTGCCGGGGTGCGTAAGCATCCGGAAGGTGTCCCACTTGCCGCCGGCAAGGATCATTTCGGCGTTCACGAACGCCGCACCTGCCTTGGTCAGCCTGGCGCCGCTGCACAGCACGGTCGCCGCGCCACCGCCGCCCTGATCCTCGTCCTGCATGAGCGCCAGCGCCTGACGCGACGCGGACATATCATGCGCGACGAGTGCCGAGGTCAGCGCCTGAAGCGTGACACCCTTGGCGCGGTCGACTACGGCGGGAGGCAGGTCCTGGAAGCGCAGCGCTGCGACGAAACGGGCGAACTCGCGGCTCAGCGACATGGACTGCTCCTTACGTCAGCGCCGCCACCGTCGGCGCCGGAGTGCGGCCGAGATAGGCGTTGATCACCTGTTCCGGCGGACCATCCAGCTTTAGGCGCCCCTGGTCGAGCCAGATCACCCGGCTGCACCACGTGGTCACGGTCACCGTATCATGGCTCGACAGCACCAGGATGTCGGCGCTGCGCACCATCGCCTCGAGCCGGTGGCGCGCGCGTTCCAAGAACTCCGCATCGCCTACCAGAAGCCACTCGTCCATCAGCAGGATCTCGGGGCGGATTGCGGTGGCGAGTGCGAAGCCAAGGCGGATCATCATGCCGGCGGAGTAGATGCGCACCGGCAGATCGAGGAAGTCGCCCAGGCCGGCGAACTCCGCCACATCGTCCTCGAGCCGCGGCAGTGCAGGCCGCGGCAGGCCGTTGTAAAGGCCGCGCAGCATGATGTTCTCGCGCCCGGTCAGCTCCATGTTCATGCCCATGCTGGCATCCAGCAGCGCATTCAGCGTGCCGCGGATCTCGATGCGGCCGATCACCGGCTCGTAAATACCTGCAAGGGTCCGCAGCAGTGTGGTCTTGCCTGCGCCATTGGAGCCGACCAGGCCCAGCCGGTCACCGCCATGCAGGCTGAAGCTGATGTTGCGCAGCGCCTGGACCACGACGCGATGCTGGCGGTCTTCACCCAACCGACCGGATGCGGCGGCGAACACTGTCTTCTTCAGGCTGCGCGCATTGCCGTGGTACAACGGGAACGAGACGGAGACGTCTTCGACGAGGATCCGGGGACCGATCATGACAGCTTGCCGGTCAGATCCAGAACGCGATGCGCCCGCGCGTCCGCGTGAACAGGCCCCACGCCATGATCCAGAGGACAATGCTGTAGAGTGCCGCGGCGAGCCAGATCACGCCGCCCGGTACGTTGCCCAGTAGCGGCGCGCGCACAATCTCCAGCAGGTTGAAGAATGGGTTGTAGGGCAGCACCCATTGTCCGCTGCCGAGTTGGTCCTGATTCCAGATCACCGGGCTTACGAAAAAGGCGATTTGCATGACGCTGGCGACGATCGGCGGGATGTCGCGGAAGCGCGCGCAGAAGGTGCCCAGCAGCAGGACCAGCGCCAGTGCGTTGATCGCCCATAGCAAGAGCCCGGGAAGCGCCAGCAGCCCGTGCCAGCCCGGCCACACATGGAACACCACGTCGACGACCGTGATGACCAGGACGTTGTGCGCCAGCACCAGCACATTGCGGATCAACACCCGGGTCGCGAACAGGAAGAATGGAATCCGCACCGAACGCACGATTCCTTCCGACTCGGTGAACGCGGTGCATGACTCAGCCACCACGGTGGAGAGGAATCCCCACAGCACCATGGAGAGCGCGAGATAGGGCAGGTAGCTCTGGACGTCGATCTGGAAGATGCGGGCATAGAGGAAACCCAGCGCGCCGACCATGATGCCGGTCGACAGCGTCAGCCACAGGGGGCCCAGCATCGAGCCGCGATAGCGCAGCCTGATGTCCAGCCATCCCAGTTTCCAGGCAAGCCGCAGCAGATGCGTGCCGTTCCGCACATCCTCGACCGCGAGCCGGTTGCGGGCGGCGAAGCCCGGATTGCCGCGCAGTTCCAACGTGGGAACGCCGGCTAGCGGCGTGACGGCGGTATCCATGCGCGGGCGGTTAGCACGCCGCCCCGGTAACGGCAAACGACCCAGCCGGCTCCTTCCAGAAGAAGATCGTGTCACATGGCGTGCGATCGGCGTTCAGCGCGAAGCGTGGAATCCGGCCCGCCTCGTGCCAGCCCAGGGCGCGATAGAGCCCTTCCGCCGCATCGCCCGCGCGGGTGTCCAGTGTCAGCAGCGTCTTTCCGGCGCGGGCGGCCTCCAGTTCCAACTGCGCCATCAGCCGGCGTGCCACGCCTCGCCGGCGCGCGGCTGGGTGCACCAGCAGCTTCTGCACTTCAGCGCGGTGCGGCTGGTTGGGCGAGGCGGCGAACTCCAGCATGGCGGTGCCGACCAGCGTGGCATCGTCCCAAGCCGCAAGCAGGATGCGTGTGCCGGCTGCGACATCGGCCGCCATGCGCTTCCAGAAGGCGCGCGCAACGGCCGGTGGCAGAGGCGGGAGGTAGGACACCGAGGCGCCGGCCTCGACGCAGGCGCTCAGGATGTCGCCGAGGGGCCGCACGGCCGATGCTGCGGCTGCCGCATCCAGTCGCTCGATGCCGGCGACCGGCTTGGCGTAGGCGAATTCCAGCGAATTCGAGATGTCGTGCAGCACGCGGATTGGTCCGTGACGAACGTAGCCGCACTTTTCATAGAAGCGGTGCGCGCGGTCGAACCGAGTGTCGCTCCATAGTACCAGCCGTGATGCGCCGGCCGCGCGCGCATGTGCCTCGGCAGTATCGAGCAGGCGATGGCCGAGGCCGCTGCCATGCCGAGACGGCAGGGTATAGACGCGGCAGATCTCCCAGGCCCCTGCGTCACGTGGAATGGCGGCTACCATGCCGACAGCCTCGCCGTCGGACTCGGCGGCCCACAGCGCGCCGCCCTTCCCGGTGTAATAGGAGGCGAGGCCGTGCAGTTCCGGCATCTCGCCGTCCACGTCGAAGACGACGCCGGGATACTGCGCCCAGCACGCGGCGATCAGTGCGATGAAGCCGGGCGCGTCGGAGTCACTGCCGGGGCGGATCGTCGCCGGCGCCTCGATCATCGACGAGCGCTGTTCAATGCAGCGCTTCGCAGAAGCGGGCGATGCGGCGGCAGCCTTCGGCGAGCGATGCATCGTCGGTCGCGGTGCTGACGCGGAGATAGGGACTCATGCCGTAGGCGGCGCCGTGCACCGTTGCGACATGCGCCTCTTCCAGCAATGCCATGCAGACGTCCTGGTCGTTCTCCAGGGTCCGTCCGCCTGCCGTTTTCTTGCCCAGGCAGCCGGCGACATTGGGGAACACGTAGAATGCGCCTTCCGGCTTATGGCAGTTGATGCCCCGGCAGCCGTTCAGCATCTCCACCGCCATGTCGCGACGGTTGCGGTACGCAACGATCTGCTCCGCCACGCCGTCCTGCGGTCCGTCAAGCGCTGCCGCGGCGGCGGCCTGCCCGACAGTGGACACACCGGCCGTCGCCTGGCCCTGCATGTTGACCATGGCGCGGATCAGGTTCTTCGGGCCGCCGGCGAAGCCGATGCGCCAGCCGGTCATCGCATAGGCCTTCGACGCGCCGCTGATCGTCACGGTACGATCGCGCAGCTCGGGCGCGACTGCGGCCATCGTCGCATGCTTGAAGCCGTCGAACACCAGGTGTTCGTACATGTCGTCCGACATGATCCAGACATGCGGATGCTTCACCATCACATCGGCGATCGCGCGCAGTTCCGCGGCCGAACAGCAGGCGCCGGAAGGATTGTTTGGATTGTTCAGGATCAGCCACTTCGTCTTCGACGTTATTGCCGCGTCGATATCCTCGGCGCGCGGCTTGAAGCCGTTGTTCTGCGGACAGGTCACGTAGACCGGCTCGCCGTCGGCGAGCTTGGTCATCAGCGCATAGGCACTCCACGACGGCACCGGGATCACCGCTTCATCGCCCGGGTTCACCGTCGCCATCAGCGCGTTGAAGATCGCCTGCTTACCGCCATTGCTGACGCAGATCTCGTCCAGCGCGAAATCCAGTCCGCTGTCGCGCTTGAACTTGCGCTGGATCGCCTGCTTCAGCGCCGCCGTACCGTCCTGCGGCGGATACTTGGTGTCGCCCTTCAGCGCCGCCTCGTGCGCGGCCTCGATCGCATGGCGCGGTGAGGCGAAGTTGGGCTCCCCGATGGTCAGCGAGATGATGTCCACGCCCTGCGCCCGCAACTCGCGCGCACGGATCGTCATCTGCACGGACGCGGCAACCTGCACGCGCCCGAGCCGGTCGGAGAATGCAGGCATCAGTGCAGACCCTCGCAGAACTCGCGAATGCGGGTGCAGGCGTCGCGCAGTTCCTCGGTGGAGTTGGCATACGCCATGCGGAAATGGCCGGGGAAGCAGAACGCCGCGCCGTGCACCGCGGCGACGCCGCTCTCTTCCAGCAGCGCCAGCACGAAGCTCTCGTCGTCGGTGATCCGCTTGCCGCCGCGCGTGGTCTTGCCGATGCAGCCATGGATCGACGGATAGACGTAGAACGCGCCTTCGGGCTTGTGGCAGTAGAGACCCGGCGCCTGGTTCAGCATTTCAACCACCAGGTTGCGGCGCTCCTCGAATACCTTGCGCATCGCCTCGATCGATTCCTGCGGACCGGTCAATGCCTCGACTGCTGCGGCCATGGCGATCGTGTTGGTGTTCGAAGTGGACTGGCTCTGGAGCTTGTCCATCGCCTTGATCAGTTGCACCGGCGCTCCGGCGAAGCCCAGCCGCCAGCCGGTCATCGCATAGGCCTTCGAGCAGCCGTTCATCGTGATGGTGCGCTCGCGCAGCTTCGGTTCGACCTGCACGATCGTCGCCGGCCTGAAGCCGTCGTAGGCGAGCTTCTCGTAGATGTCGTCGGTGAAGATCCACACGTTCGGGTGCCGCAGCAGCACATCGCAGATCGGCCGCAGCTCTTCGGCCGAATAGGCCGCGCCCGTGGGGTTGCATGGGTTGTTCAGCATGAACCACTTCGTGCGCGGCGTGATCGCCTGCTCCAGCGCCTCGGCGCGCAGCTTGAAGCCGTGGTTCTGCTCGCATGGAATCAGCACCGGCTTGCCATCGGCCAGCGAGACTATGTCCGGATAGCTCACCCAGCACGGGCTGGGGATCACCACCTCGTCGTCCTTGTTCAGCGTCGCCAGCATGGCGTTGAAAATCACCTGCTTGCCGCCGGTCGAGATGATGATCTCCTCCGGCTTGTAGTCGATGCCGGAATCGCGCTTGAACTTCGCCGACACTGCCCGGCGCAGCTCCGGCGTGCCGGACACGTCTGTGTAGTGGGTCTCGTTCGCCTCGATCGCGCGGATCGCTGCATCCTTCACATTGCGCGGGGTGTCGAAGTCCGGCTCGCCCTGCGAGACGGAGATCACGTTCTTGCCCTCGGCGATCATGTGGCGTGCCTTCGTCGCGATCGCGATCGTCAGGCTGGGCTGGATGCGGTCGAGGCGTTCGGCGGTGAGATGCATGGCGGAATCCCGGGGTCAGGCAGGGCGCGGAACCTATCGGAGCCGGCCCGGAGTGGCAACGGGCTGAGGCGCAGCCCAGCTATTGCCAGCGCGCGAGTCAGGTCCCTAAACAGGACCATGCTGTTCTATGAGCCGCTGTTCCTTTTTGTCTTCTTTCCAACATTCTATCTGGCTTATCTCGCAGGCGAGCGGCGCGCGGCGCTGCGCCTGGGCCTGATCCTGGGCGCCAGTGTGCTGTTCTACGCCTGGAGCGAGCCGCTGTTCGTCCCCGTGGTGCTGGTCTCGGCAGCGGCAGACCATCTGCTGGCGCGCAAGATAGACCAACTGCCGCCCGGATCACGCGGCGCCAGGCTGCTGCTCGCTGCCGGCGTGGTGATGAACCTGGGCATCCTGGTGCACTACAAATACACCCGCTTCCTGGTTGAGAATCTGAATGCGCTGCTGTCCGGCGGCACGACCGCACCGCTGACAGTGCCGCATATCCTGCTGCCGATCGGCGTGTCGTTCATCGTGTTTGAGAAGATCACCTACCTGGTCGATGTCTACCGCCGCATCAGCCGGCCCGCGCCGAATGCGTCCACCTATCTGATGTATGTGTTCTTCTTCCCCAAGCTGCTCGCCGGGCCGATCATCAAATATCACGAGATGGAGGACCAGCTGCGGGCGCTGCCTGCCGCCCGGTTCGACGATATCTCGGTGGGCTTCCTGCGCTTCATGGTCGGCGTGGCGAAGAAGACGCTGATCGCCGACACGCTGGCCACCGGCGCCGACCAGATCTTTGCGGCACAAGGCGGCGTTGGGTTCGTGCACGCCTGGTGCGGCGTGCTGTTCTTCGCCTTCCAGATCTATTTCGACTTCTCCGGCTACTCCGACATGGCGATCGGCATTGCACGCATGCTGGGATTCCGCCTGCGCGAGAACTTCGACCAGCCGTACATCGCGTGCAGCATCACGGAGTTCTGGCGGCGTTGGCACATCTCGCTGACCACATGGATCCGCGAGTATCTGTACATCCCGCTGGGCGGCAATCGCGTGTCGCTGCCACGGGTGTATTTCAATCTGTGGATCTGCTTCCTGGCATCCGGCCTGTGGCACGGCGCAGCGTGGACCTATGTGGTGTGGGGCGCGTACAACGGGCTATTCCTGGTGCTTGATCGGCTATTCCTGCTGCGTGCGCTCGACCGGCTGCCGCGACTGGCAGCCAACCTCATCACCTTCGCCATTGTGGTGGTCGGCTGGACGATCTTCCGTGCCGCGTCCTGGCCGCAGGCGATGGCCTTCCTGCACGCAATGATGCAGCCGGGACTGGGCGACACCGCCGCTGGCCTGCTGGTGACGCCAGAGGTGACGACGACAGCGCTGCTGGCCGCAGCGATCTGTGCGATGCCGCGTATGCCGGGCTTCCATCGACTGCGGCATATCGTGCTCGATCGGCCGGGATGGAGCTTCGCGCTGCAGACCGCGACGTCGCTGGTGTTCCTGCTTGCGGTCGGCAAGGCGGTCGCCGATCCGTTCAAGCCGTTCCTGTATTTCCGGTTCTGAGATGCGAAACCGGCTGAACTGGCAAAGGCTGCGCTGGATACCGCTGGCGATCGGATCGTCCGTGCTGCTGATCTCGTGGTTCTATCTGGCGTGGAACACCACGGTCGGCGAGGCCGCCCCGAGCCTTCGCTTTCGCACCAAGAACACCATCGCCGGAATCATGCAGGACGGCACCGAGATCTTCTCGGCCGATGCGCTGCTGACCGGGCAATACCAGCAATGGTTGTCGCGCTCGATCGGCGTGCTGTCGCCGGTGTTCAAGGCGGCGGTGACCTGGAAGGCGCAGATCTACTACACCGTGTTCGGCGTGGCGGCGACGTCGAACGTCGTGGTCGGTGAGCATCAGCAGCTCATGGAGAGATCGTACCTCGACGAGTACTGCAACCGCGACATGGCGACGCTGCGCACGAGCGGCGAGGCCTGGGCCGCGCGACTGCGCGAGACGCAGGACTACGTCGAAGCGCACGGCAAGGTGTTCCTGTATGTGATCACGCCATCAAAGGTGGCACAGCAGCCGGAATATATGCCGGCTGGCATCAACTGCCCGGGCCGTAACCGTGATCCGGCGCAGAAGCTGGCGATCTACGGTGACATTCTTGCGCACCACGGTGTGCGGTTCGTGGATACCGCATCAGGATTGGCCGATGCGCGAAAGGAGTACGGCATCGAAATGTTCCCGCGCGGCGGCGTGCACTGGAATGCGCTGGGAGCAACCCTCGGCGCGCTGAAGGTGATCGATGCGATCAACTCTCGGCGTGAGGAGCCGCTGCTGGGCAGCCTCAGCTTCACCTGGCAGGTCAGCTACAACCCGCGCGGCGCCGACCGCGACCTGTTGGACATCATGAACCTGCGCAATCCGGATACGCACTATCCGGTGCCGGAGGTCACCTATTCATCCACGCCGCCGCCCGGCGGCTGCCAGACCGTCACGATCACCGAGGTTGGCGGCAGCTTCCTGCACGGGCTCAATTCCGTGCTGCTGAAGCTCGCCTGTCCGCCGACGATCACCGAGTGGTTCTACTGGGACCAACGACGCATCCATCAGGTCGGCGGGCGCGTCTACGAGCCGCCGATCGATGCCGAGGCACGCCGGCGTTCGCTGGTTGAGGCGGACGTGGTGCTGCTCGAGGAGAACGAGTCGATCGCGCCAGACAGCGCGCACGCCACCAAGATGATGGATGAGGTGCGGGCGCAATCGGAGCGCCCGCACTGATCGTCACCAGTGGTCGTGGTAGCGCCAGCGATCGTGCCAGCCGCCGCTGTAGGCAACTACGCCGCCACCGTAATAGGGGCCGCCATAGTAGCCGCCGCCGTAATAGCCATAGCCTGGATAGGCCGGGTAGACGCAGCCGCCCAGCAACAGCGCCAACGCGACGGCACCGAACGGCAGAAGCACGCGTGATCGGAACGAGCTGAACATCCTCTGCACTCCGATTGTCCTGTGATGCAGGTTGGGAAGTGTTCGCGGCGTTTTGGTGGCCCGTCCGCGGCGACGGCGTGTCCCGTGGGAGGCATGGCGTGCGTCGTCATTTCGCCATCTTGCCGCACGATAGCGGTGCATCCTGAGGTAGAAGGACCTGCACCGATGCGTACGCAGACTCCTTGGTTTCGATTGAGCGCGACCGTTGCAGTTGCTGCGCTGATGCTGGCGCAGGCGCAGGCGCCGAGCGCCATGGCGCAGGACTCGCCCCCGCCACCGCCCGGCGCAGCGTCGGCGGACCAGCAGACCGCCGATCCGCCGCAGCGGGTGGGACGGCTGGCTCAGATCACCGGCACGGTATCGTTCCACACACAGGACGAGGACCAGTGGAACCCGGCGACGCTGAATTATCCGGTGGTGCAGGGGAATGCGTTCTGGACCGAGCCCAATGCCCGCGCGGTTATCGAGGTCTCGGCAAGCCGCGTCGCGATGGCGCCCGGCACGGAGCTGACCGTCGGCACGCTGACCGACACCGCGTTCCAGGCGGTCGAACCGCAGGGTGAGCTGTATCTGCGCGTGCGGGCCGCGACGCCGGACGAGAGCTATGCGGTGCAGACTCCGCGCGGCCTCGTGACGCTGCAGTCGCCCGGGCGCTACGGCGTCGTTGCTGGCGACACGCAGAACCCGACGCTGATCACCGTCGTCGAGGGCGCGGCACATGTCGAGGGGCCGGGCATGACTCTCGATGTCGGTGCCAACCAGACGGCGAATATCACCGGCGGCGACAGCTTCCAGGGTCAGATCGGTCCGGCGCAGCGCGACCCGTTCCTGACAACGATGCTGGAGGCTGAGAGGCCGCCGCCGACACCAGGCGTGGCGCCGCCGCCGGCGGTGGCGGCGATGCCGGGTGGCAGCGAGCTCGCTGAATACGGCACCTGGTCGGACAGCCCGGAATATGGCCAGGTCTGGTATCCGCAGACCGCACCCGACTGGGTGCCGTACCGGGATGGTCGTTGGGCCTATGTCGAGCCGTGGGGCTGGACCTGGGTCGATGCGGCGCCCTGGGGATTTGCGCCGTTCCACTATGGGCGGTGGGCTTTTGTGGGATCGCGCTGGTGCTGGGTGCCCGGTGCGTTCGCCGGCCCACCGCATCCAGTGTTCGCGCCCGCGCTGGTGGCGTTCGTCGGTATCGGTGCGGTCGCCGGGATCGGCATCGGCGCGGCGCTCGCCGACCGCAGGGTCGGATGGGTGCCGCTGGGGCCGCGTGAGCCGTTCCATCCCTGGTTCCATGCAAGCAACAACTATTTCCGCCAGGTCAACGTGTCCCACGTGACCAACATCACGACGATCAACCGCAACGTCACGATCAACAACTTCGTCAATCGCGGCGCGACGACAGTGGTGCCGGCGGCGGCCATGACGGCGTCCCGGCCGGTCGGCGGTGCGTTCCAGCGCCTGGACCCTGCACAGATCGCGGCTGCCCGGCCGGTACTTGGCCAGCAGCCGCTGCGCCCGGCGGCGACCACGATCGGCGTCACGCCGGCGGTGGCCCGGCAGCTCAATCTGCCGGCGGGGTCGCCCGCCTTGCGTGCGGTTGCGCCGGGGCCCGCCATCCGGCCGGTGGCGCCGGGTGCCGTGGCTGGCGCGGCGCCCGGGGCGGCGATGGGTGCGCGTCAGGGTTTCCCTGCGCTGCATAATCCCGCCGCACCGGGAGCCACTCTGCCGGCTGCGGCCGGTGCGGTACGGCCACTCACCGCAACCCCGGGGCTGCGCCCGCCACCGGTGCCAGGGCAGAGCGGACCGCCGGCCATCACGCGCGAGCCTGGGGTCGCCGGTGTGGGTCCTGGCGCGCGTCCACCAGCAATTGCGACGCCGGGCCCAGGTGCGGTCGGCCAGGGTGCGGGGGTGCACCTGCCGCCGGGTGGCCAGGCGCCCCCGCCCAACGCTCTGCCGCAATTGCATGCGCCGCCGGGGGTGGTTGGTCAGCCACCTGCTGCGGCTGTGCACCCGGGAGCGATCGGCCAACCGCCTGCCGCTCACCCGCCGCCTCCGGGAGCCGTCGCACCACCGCCGGCCGCGGCGCAGCAATTCCACGCGCCGCCAGCGGCAGCCGTGCAGCGGCCGATTCCACCGGCTGCGTTCCATCCGCCGTCGCCGGCAGTGAATACCCCGCCTCCAGCGGCGTTCCACCCGCCCGCGCCGGCAGTGAACGCTCCGCCGCCACAAGCGGCATTCCACCCGCCACCACAGGCGTTCCATCCGCCGCCAGCGGCGGCCCCGCCACCAGCTGCGGCCTTCCATCCGCCGCCGCAACCAGCACCCCAGGTGCATGCGCCGCCGCCACCGGCTAACAATCAGCAGCACAAGAAGCCGGGGGAACCATGACACGCGTTCTGTATCTGCTTGCCGCGATCGGGATGGCTGGGTGCGATGGCTCCCCGTCCTCACTCGGCATCACCGGGCCGGGCCCGCAGCCGCCGCCGCCGGGACCGAGTTCGGATGAGTCGGACCCGAGCCTGCCCGATACGATGGGTCCGTACGGCCCGAGCATCGGGCCGATGCAATCGAACCAACGCTACTTCAACTACAACTGAGGCGGCCGGACGGACGTTCGCCGACGCCCGTCCGGTGGGATTGGCCTAGTCCGCGCCGACCGGAGCGGCGTGGCCGCGATGCGCGACGCGGCGCTCGGCCAGCCAGCCGTCGAGGCCCCAGACGCGACCGGCATTCGCCACCACCAGCCATGTGGTCAGCGTCGCATAGACGATGTGATAGTCGATGATCAGGTTCACGTGGCTTTCGATGTAGGGAAAGTCCATGTGCGCGGTCCAATAGGTCAGCAGCAGCGCGATCCCGAACACGCCGCTGACCCGCACCAGCAGGCCTGAGACCAGCGACAGGCCGATCAGCAGATGGCCCCACTTCACCAGGAACGTCAGGATCGGTGCGATCGCCGGCGCGGTGAGGGGCGCGTAGAGGTCATGAAAGGTCTTGGTGTGCGACAGGAAAGTCGCCGCCGAGAAATCGGACGACAGTACCTGCCACGTACCGGCGTAAAGGAACGTCCAGCCCATCAGCAGCCGGAACGCGAGTAGGAACCGTCGGTCCATCGTGACGCCGTTCATTCAGCATCTCCTGCCTTTGTTGCGTCGTGTCGTCGCAGCTTGCGAGGCAAGCCACCCGGCAGCAGGGTATCCGTCGGTTGGCATGCGGCATTGATGCAGATCAACGATCTGGAACGTTCCGCGGATGCTCGATGGAAGGGGTAGCCATGAAGTTCGGCTTCACTGTGATGGCGGACATCGACGAGATCGGCTTCTTCAGCCACGCCGAGGCGCTCGGTTACGAGTCGGTCTGGGTGACCGACAGCCAGATGCTGTTCTCCGACTGCTATGCGGTATTGGCACTGGCGGCGCGCGCGACGCGCACGCTGCGCATCGGACCCGGCACCGCGATCTGCGGCACGCGCATTCCGCCGGTGCAGGTCGCGGCGATGGCGACGCTGAACCGGATCGCACCGGGGCGCGTGTTCCTGGGCATCGGCACCGGCCACACTGCGATGCGCAGCATGGGGCAGCGGCCGATGAAGATCGCCGATTTCGCCGAGTATCTGCGCGTATTGTCGACGCTGCTTCGCGGCGAAGTGGTGGACTATACGTTCAACGGTGTCACGCGACCTGCCGCGATGCTGATGCATGAATGGAAATACATGAACCTGGAGCCGGCGATTCCGCTCTATGTCTCCGGGTTCGGACCACGCGCGATGGGACTGGCGGGCGAGTACGGCGACGGCCTCGTGTTCGCGATTCCCCCGCGCGGGATGCCGGTGGCCGAGGCACTCGGCCATGCCCGGCAGGGCGCAAGCCGGGCGGGGCGCGACATCGCGGGATTTCACA
>DASSRN010000028.1:0-6791 GCA_035701785.1 Acetobacteraceae bacterium
TGCCGTGTCAGGTGCGGGACTGCTGCTCTAGCTGAATTTACTGCAACAGCGCCGCCTCGATCTTCTCGCGGGTGAATGGCATGTCGCGAATGCGCGTGCCCAGCGCGTGCGCCACCGCATTGCCGATCGCCGCAGCGGTTGGGCCGAATGTGCACTCGCCCATGCCCAGCGTTGGCAGGTCCGGGGCGTGGATGATCTCGGTATCGATCTCCGGCACCTCGGAGAAGCGCAGGATCGGGTAACCCTCCCAGTCAAGCGACGTGACGCCGTCGCCTTCCATGCGCACCTGCTCCTTCAGCACCATGCTGGCGGCCTGCACGATGCCGCCTTCCAACTGGTTGCGCGCGCCGTCGGGATTGATCACCAGGCCCGCATCGGCGGCGCACCAGACACGGCGCAGCCGCACCTCCTGGTCCACGTCGAGTTCGACAGCCACCGCGGCGTAGGCGGCGTGGTTCTTGTATTGCGCCCATCCCAGGCCCAGCCCATGCCCGGTGCCGGCAGGGCCGCGCGACGACCAGTTACAGCGGCGGGCGACGTTCTCGACCAGGCGCCGCGCCCGCATGTCAGACAGCAGGGTCAGACGGTACTCGACCGGATCGACGCCGGCGCGCTCCGCCAGTTCGTCCATGAAGCACTCAGCGGCGAACACGTTGGGCAGTGCGCCCAAGCCACGGAGCGCCGAGGTGCGCACCGGCGGGCGCAGCACCAGGTGATGCACGATGCGCTTCGCCGGAAACTCATACAGCGGCATCGCGTTGCGTGTGCCACCGCCGCCATTGGCTTCGGGCGGATCGGTCGGTCGTGGATCGGGCGGTGGTGTCGGCAACGCCTCGTGGGTGAGAAGGTTGCCGCCAGTGCTCGGACGCTGCACATGCGTTGCCGACCAGATTTCCGCAGTCCAGTCCACGGGTTTCCCCGCACCGTCCAACGCTGCGCGCATGGTGACGTGCATCGCGGAACCGAACGGTTCGAAGCCGAACTCTTCTTCGCGGCGCCACTGGACGCGGATGCAATGGTCGGGCACCTGGAGCGCGATCACCGCGGCATCTACCGCAACGTCGTCGGCGCCGTTGTGCCCGTAGCATCCCGCACCGTGCGCATGGCGCACTGTGATCGTGTCCTGTGGAATGCCCAGCACGTTCGACAGCGCGGCACGCAGCGGATAGACGCCTTGCGTGTGCGACCACACCGACAGATGGCCGCCACGATACTCCGCAAGCGCACAAGACGGTGCCATCGAGGCATGCGCTATATAGGGTCGCGAGTAGCTCGCGGTGACCACATGCGCTGTCTCGGCGGCTGGCAGCGGCGCACCGTGATGCCGGTCGTTGCATTCCTGTCCGACCAGCCACGCCGCTTCCTGTTGTTCGAGCGTGATCTGCCGCACGTTGTCCCATTTGGCGTGAGCAGGAGCAGCCGCGGCGGCGCGCTGCACCACGGCTTCATCGGCGCCGACGAACGCCACGAAATTGCCGGTGCGCACGATGCGGAACTCGCCCCGCTCCGCGCGTCGCAATGCCGCTTCATCGAGCGACGCAAGCTGCGCGCCGCGACACGGCTGACGCAGCACGCGCGCGTGCTGCATGTCGGGACGCACCATGTCGTGCACGAACGCAGCACCAGCGATCTTCGCAGGCAGGTCGCGGCGTGGCATCGGCTTGCCGACATAGCGATACGCCGCGTGCGGCTTCGGGGTCGCGTTCCCTGCGATGTCGCGCGCGAAGTCTTCGGATGCGACGAAATTCCAGTAGTCATGCCCGGTCGGCGCATCGCCGCGACGGAACACGCCATCCTGCACGCTAAGTTCGGTCGGACTGCAGTTCAGCCGCTGCGCAAGGCGGTCCAGCACGCGCGCACGCAACTCGGCTGACACCAGGCGCACCGAGCGGCCGGACACCTCGATCGACTGGCTCGACGTGGTCTGGCCTTCGTCCGGCGCGTCCTCGGTATCGCCCGACAGCACGGTTATGCACGCAAGGTCCACGTCCAGTTCATCGGCGGCGATCTGAGCCAGCGCGGTGACGTTGCCCTGGCCGAGTTCCACCTTGCCGACCGCAAGCCGCACCGTACGGTCCGGCTCGAAGCGGAGCCATTTGTCCATGCGGCGGTTGTTCTGGATCGACAGCGGCAGCGTGTCGCTCATGCCCCCTTCCCTTCCCGCAGCATGGAAGCAGCCTTCTCGACGGCGCGCATGATCCGCGGATGCGCGCCGCAGCGACAGAGGTTCTTGTCCAGCGCCTCGGCGATCTCGGCGCGCGACGGCGACGGGTTGCGGTCGAGCAGCGCCTTGGCGCGCATCAGGATGCCGGCCAGGCAGTAGCCGCACTGCCCCGCCTGTTCGTCCAGGAATGCCTGCTGCAATGGATGTGGCTGATCGACGCTGCCGAGACCCTCGATCGTGGTTAGGCTACGGCCAGCGACGGTGCCGATCTCACGCGAGCATGCGTAGATCGGCTCGCCGTCCAGCAGCACGGTGCAACTGCCGCACTGTTCCAGGCCGCAGCCGTAGCGGGTGCCTTTCAGTTCCAGCCGGTTGCGCAGCACGTCGATCAGCAGCGCAGTCTCCGGCGCCGCGATGAGCACCGGCCTGCCGTTCAGCGTCAGCGCAATCTCGGGCATGGCTCAGGCCGAACGGCGCTGCACGTTGGCGCTACGGACGGGGATACCGGTCTGCTCGTAGCAGACCTGTGCCAGCGCCGCGACGCCGTCGCGGATCTCCTCCTTGGTGGTCAGCGCGAAACACAAACGCATATACGATTTCGCCGGCTCCGGATTGCACACCCACTCCGGCCCTGGATTGAACTGGATGCCGGCATCGGCCGCTGGCTTCACCAGCTTCCGTACATCCACCGCATCCGGCAACTTGAACCACAGGAAGATGCCACCCTTCGGCTTCCACAATTCGGCGGTGGTGCCGAACTCGCGCTCGACCGCCTCGACCATGCAGTCCAGCTTCTCCTTCAGCACGTTGGTCAGCGCGCCGACATGCTGGTCGAAGTGGTTGGCGAAGAACTCGCCGCAGATCATCTGGTCGAGCGCGCCGGTGCCGCTGTCGGTCTTGCAGGCGATCATGCGCGACAGCACCGGCCACTCTGATACTGCGTAACCGATGCGCACAGCCGGCGCGAGCGTCTTGGAGAACGAGCCGATATGCACAACCTGCTTCGGATCAAGCGCGTACAGCGCCGGCGGCGCGCCGCCGGCCCAGATCAGATCGGCGTAGCATTCGTCCTCGAAGATCGGCACGCCGTAGCGGCGCGCAAGCGACAGCATCTGCTGGCGCCGCTCCAACGGCAGGATGCTGCCGGATGGATTCTGGATAGTGGGGATCGTGTAGATGAAGGCCGGCGTCACGCCCTTCTGCTTCAATTCCTCCAGCGTGGATTCCAGCACGTCCATGCGCATGCCGTCTTCATCCACCGGAACGCCCACGACCTTCGCCCCACCGCGCTTGAAGCGGTTGATCGCGCCGGCGTAGCAGAACTCTTCCAGGATCACGGTGTCGCCCGGATTGACGAACATGCGCGTGACGATGTCGATGCCCTGCCCGGAGCCAGTGGTGACCAGCACCTCGTCCGGCGTGATCTTCATGCCGCGGTGACGGTTCAGCTTGTCGGCCACTGTCTCGCGCAAGCCAGGATAGCCCTGCGGCCCCTGCCCCAGGTTGTACATCGCCAGCCTGCCGCCATCGCGCCGCAGCACCGAGGCAGTCGCTTCGATCAGGCCTTCGATCGGAATGCGCTGGGGATCGTTGTGGCCGCCAACGAAGTTGTATTGCGGAAATCCAGGGAAGCGCGGCGCCGCATCGGGCACATCTTTGGCAAAGCGCGAAGTGAGATCGAATGCAGCGCTCATGGTCGTTTCCTCTTCGGTCGGCGTGGCGCGAAAAGTCGCATGGGGATGGGGTCGCAGCAAGTAGCTTGCCCTGCAGATGCCGCGCGACCATCTAGTGCCGGTACCCGCAGGGGAGTACCAGCATGGCCAAGCCAAAGCTTGTCGGCATGAACCACGTGGCGCTCGAGGTCGGCGACATCGACGAGGCGCTCGCCTGGTATGGCCGCATTTTCGAGTTCACGCTGCGCGGCAAGGGCAAGACGAATGCCTTCATCGACATGGGCGACCAGTTCATCAACCTCACGCAGACCAACGCGCCGCATCGCGACAGCCCGCGGCATTTTGGCCTGGTGGTGGATGATCGGAGCGCGGTGCGGGAACTGGTGAAGGCGGCCGGCGGCGAGCTGCTGGACGGACCGTTCCTCGACTTCCTCGATCCGTGGGGCAACCGCGTCGAGGTGGTGGAATACGGCGACATCCAATTCACCAAGGCGCCGCACGTCATGCGCGGTATGGGGCTCGCGCTGGACAAGACGGACAAGGCGCGGCGCGAACTCGCGGACAAGAACATGGCGCCGGACTGACAGGCCGTGTGTTCGCTGCGATACTGCATCGCATGACGACACCGCTGCTGTTCCAGCCGATCACCTTCCGCTCCGTCACCGCGCGCAACCGCATCGTTGTGGCGCCGATGTGCCAGTATTCGGCCGAGGATGGGCTGGGCGACGACTGGCACGTGCAGCATCTCGGCGCGCGGGCAATGGGCGGCGCCGGCATCGTGTTCACCGAGGCGACGCATGTCTCGGCGATCGGCCGTATCACGCCGTACTGCCTGGGACTGTGGGATGCGCGGCATCAGGCGCTGCTGACCCGCCTCGCCGCGATCATCGCGCGAGGCGGCGCCGTGCCGGGGATCCAGCTGGCACACGCCGGACGCAAGGCGAGCACGACGCGCACCTGGGAGGGCAGCAAGCCGATCGGCCCGGCCGATGGTGGCTGGGTGCCGGTCGCGCCCAGCCCGATCCCGTTCCATGCGGGTGCGGTCGATCCGCATGCGCTAACTGCCGGCGAGATCGCCGGCATTGCAGCCGAGTTCGCCCATGCAGCGCGCATGGCGCGCGAAGCGGGGATGAAAGTGGTGGAGGTGCACGCGGCCCACGGTTACCTGCTTCACTCGTTCCTGTCGCCGGTCGCCAATCACCGCAACGACGCGTATGGCGGCGACCTGGAGGGGCGCTGCCGGTTCCTGATGGAGACGCTGGATGCGGTGCGCGCCGAATGGCCCGCCGATCTGCCGCTGTTCGTGCGGCTGTCCTGTGTCGACTACCTGGCTGGCGGCCTGACCATCGAGGACACCGTGGCGCTGTGCGGCCGGCTCGCTGCGCGCGGCGATGTGGACCTGATCGACTGCTCGTCCGGCGGCATTTCTGCCGACGTGCGGATCCCGTTGCACCCCGGGTATCAGGTGCCGTTCGCTGATCGCATACGGCGCGACGCCGGCATCGCCACCGGCGCGGTCGGGCTGATCACCGAGCCGACCCACGCAGCCGAGATCGTCGCCAACGAGCGCGCTGACCTCGTATTCGTCGCGCGGGTACTACTGGCTGATCCGGCCTGGCCGGTGCGGGCGGCAAAGGCACTGAGGGTAAAGCCGGACCTGCCGCCGCCCTACTGGCGCGCGACGCTCGCCTGAGTTCGCCACAACAATTCCCTGCGACGTGGCCAGTGCGGCCACATTTCACGACCATGCTTCCTGGGTGCGGGCGCCCGGGCGGGCCGCCCGAACCTGATTGGAGAGCAAGTTATGAAAGTGAATCTCGCGCCGCTGCTGGTCACCACTAGGCTGGCAGCCACGCCGGCTTTGGCGCAGACCGCCGGTGGGCCGAACGCGGCGCCAGCGCCAACGACCACCGAGACGGCGCCCTCGACCATGAGCACCACGCCCTCGGGCACCGCGCACAAGGGATCGCCGCATATGAGCCATTCCGCCATGGCACGACAGCCCGGCGAGACAATGCAGAACCTTGCCGAACGCCGAATCGCCGATCTGCATGCGCGGCTGCACATTACGCCGCAGCAGAGCCAGCAGTGGGATCAGTTCGCACAGGTGATGCGCGACAATGCGCAGCAGATGGACCAGGTCTATCAGCAGCGCGCCGACAAGCTCGACACGATGACGGCCGTGGACAACATGCAGTCCTACGCTCAGATCGAGCAGCAGCGGGCGCAGGACGTGCAGAAGCTCGTGCCGGCGTTCCAGACCCTGTACACGTCGCTATCGGACGACCAGAAGAAGACGGCGGATCAGATGTTCCGCAACTTCCCGGAGAACGCGCGGGCACGGCATCACCAGTCGGCCACCCGCTAGCCGATCAATCCCTGGCTTTGGCGGCGCGTCGGCGCTATATGGCGGCGCACCGCGAGCAGGAGCAGCGAACCATGAAACCGGGCATTCACCCTGCCTACCACGAGATCAACGTCGTGATGACCGACGGGACCCAGTTCAAGACCCGGTCCTGCATGGGCAACCCCGGAGACACGCTGCGGCTTGACATCGATCCGAAGTCGCATCCGGCGTGGACCGGGCAGCACCGGATCATCGACAGCGGCGGCCAGGTGGCGAAGTTCAACAAGAAGTTCGCCGGGCTCGGGCTGAAGAAGTAAGCCGCACAGCGCTGCGCTTTCCTGCGCGCCGCCCCTCTTGAACCAGGGGGCGGCGCTTGCCATTTCAACGGTGTCCGAGATGCCCAGTCGGGGTCTTGGAGGATGAACGGGCCGGCCCCTGTGGGAGGCCCATGCAAATGACCTTGCTCAAGCAGGAGGTTCTGCCATGACGACTTTCGATTTTGCGCCGTTGTTTCGTACTGCCATCGGCTTTGACCGTTTGGCCCGCTTGATGGACAACGCCGTTTCCGCCGCAGAGGCGCCAAGCTATCCGCCCTACAACATCGAGA
>DASSRN010000029.1:0-13233 GCA_035701785.1 Acetobacteraceae bacterium
TGCGCGCTCGCCTTCGGCCAGTTCCAGGAGTACCCGGCCCAGTTCGGTCTTGCCCAGATGCAGCGCGTGCGCTCGCAGGGCGTCGGTGTCGATGAAGCCCATGCGGAACGCGACCTCCTCGGGGCAGCCGACCAGCATGCCGGTGCGCGACTGGATGGTCTGCACGAAGGTCGCGGCCTGCAACAGGGAGTCGGGCGTGCCGGCATCCAGCCAGGCGCAGCCGCGCGACAGGCGCTCCACGGTCAGCGCGCCGGCCTCGAGATACACGCGGTTCAGGTCGGTGATCTCGAGCTCGCCGCGGCTGGACGGCCGGATCGTGCGCGCCAGATCGCTGACCGCGGCGTCGTAGAAGTAGAGCCCGGTCACGGCCCAGTTGGACTGCGGCACCGCCGGCTTCTCGACCAGGTCCGTGACGCGACCGGTTTCGTCGAAGGTCGCCACGCCATAGCGCTCGGGATCGCGCACCTGATAGGCAAACACGGTCGCCCCGTTGGGCCGTGCGGCGGCGGTACGAAGCGTGGCGGACAGGTGGTCGCCGTGGATCAGGTTGTCGCCCAACGCCAGCGCACAGGCCTCGCCGGCCAGCCAGTCGCGACCGATCAGGAACGCCTGAGCGATACCCTCGGGCCGCGGCTGCTCGGCGTAGCCAACGCGCAGCCCGAAGCGCGCACCGTCCCCCAGCAGGCGGCGGAACTGCGGCAGGTCGTCAGGGGTGGAGATCACCAGGATGTCGCGGATGCCCGCCAGCATGAGGGTGGACAGCGGGTAATAGACCATCGGCTTGTCGTAGACCGGCAGCAACTGCTTGGACGCTGCCAGGGTCATGGGATGCAGTCGCGTGCCGGAACCGCCGGCCAGCAGGATCCCCTTCATGACGCTGTCCCCAATCGCTCGCCGCCGTAGCGTCGGGCACGCAGCGCCTGCCACCACGGGCGGTTCGCCAGATACCATTCGACAGTGCGCGCCAGCCCGGCTTCGAAATTGTGCGGCGCGGTCCAGCGCAGCGCCGCCTCGCTGTGCGACGGGTCGATCTCGTAGCGGAAGTCGTGTCCCGGCCGGTCAGTGACGAAGCTGATCAGCCGCTCGCGCGGGCCGCCGGGGTCAGGCACGCAACGATCGACCTCGGCGCAGATCGCCCGCACCACGTCGAGATTGCTGCGCGGCTGCCGGGCACCGATGGTGTAGGTGGCGCCCGGCTCGCCGTGCTCCAGCACGCGCACCAAAGCCTCGGCGTGGTCCTCGACGAAGATCCAGTCGCGCCGGTTGGAGCCGTCGCCGTACACCGGCAGGGGCTTGCCCTCCAGCGCGTTCAGCGTGACCAGCGGGATAAGCTTCTCGGGGAACTGCCAGGGGCCGTAGTTGTTGGCGGTGTTCGAGACGATAGTGGGCAGCCCGTAGGTGTGGAACCAGGCCCGCACCAGGTGGTCCGACGCTGCCTTGCTCGCCGAATAGGGACTGCGCGGGTCATAGCGGGTGGTCTCGTCGAACGGCGGATCGTCCGCGCCCAGCGCGCCGAACACCTCGTCGGTGGAAATGTGGTGGAAGCGGAAGGCGGCCCGCCGCGCCGGCGGCAGCGTGGCGGAGTACTGGCGGGCCTCGTTCAGCAGGGTGAAGGTGCCGACCACGTTGGTCTGGATGAACGCCGCCGGGCCATCGATCGAGCGGTCCACGTGGCTTTCGGCTGCCAGGTGCATCACCGCGTCGGGCTGGTGGGTGGCGAACACCTGCCGCATCGCGTCGGCGTCGGCGATATCAGCCCGAACCAGCACATGACGGTTGTGGCCATGCGCCTCTTCCAGCGCCTCTTCCGAGGCGGCGTAGGTCATCTTGTCGACGTTGATGATCGCGTGGTCGCTGTGGCGGATCAGGTGGCGCACCACCGTGGAACCGATGAAGCCACAACCGCCAGTAAGCAAGAGTTTCATCGCCTGCGCTTATGCCGGCTGATCACGCGGATGAAAAGCGGGTACGTTTAGGGGGAGAAGGCGCACTGGTGCTCTTCCCTCCCTTGGCGGGAGGGCGTGGGGCAAGCGGGTCTTGAAGCTGGCGCCGCCCCCTCCCCCCAACCCCTTCCCGCAAGGGGAGGGGGAGGTTTTTGGACAACCTCACCTGTTTGCCTGTCATCCGCGGCCGCACAGCCAGGCACCCCAGACTGCGGCGAGGCAGAGCACCACCGAACCCGCGACATAACCCACGGCCGGACCCACTTCACCGGCCTGGAGCAGTTCCAGCGTTTGCAGGCTGAAAGCCGAGAAGGTGGTGAACCCGCCGCAGATGCCGACCATAAGGAACACCCGCAGATCGGGATGCATCGCGACGCTGGCGGGCGGCAGGGTCACCGCGGCCACCCAGCCGATCAGGCCGGAGCCCAGGACATTGATCAGCAGCGTGCCCCATGGAAAGCGCGGCCCGGTCAGCATCGTCATCCCCGCCGCCAGCCAGAAGCGGGCCAGGCTGCCGATTGCGCCACCGGCCGCTACGGCGAGCCAAGTCGTTGCTGTTCCCATTGTTCACTATTTGTTCACACGCGTGTGCCAGACTGGCGGTAAGCAAACCTTGTCGGAGACCGGGAGTCCATGATGAACCAAAGCTTCCTCGACCCGCTGGTGGAAATGCTCGCGAGAACCGTGCCGGCCGGGGCACTCCAGGGCAAGGACGCCCGCGCGCTCGCCCGCACATTGCTCGAGGCGTGGCGCCCGGCCGATGCCATGGAGGCAAGTATGGCAGCTCGCGCCATTGCCGCGTTTTTCGCCGCGATGGATGGCTTCGCCCGCGCGGCAAGACCGGGTCTGGACGATGCCAGCGTGGTCCGTCTGCGCGGCAATGCAGTCGCCGCCGGGCGACAGTTCGACGGCCTGCTGCGGACGATCCGCCGGCAAACACACCCGCAGCCGCGGAAGGCGGTGTCCGCCACGAAATCCCGCCCGGCGGCCGAGTATCAGCCACCCGTTCCCGACTGGCTGCCATCGGTGGTCCGTCCGGCACCCGCTGCGTCGCTGCGGGACTCGACTGCATTGATGGCGCCAGGACCTACGGTTCTGGTTCCCAGCTGAGTGACGCGGCGTTCACACATTGTCGGACCTGCGTGCCATGCATGGGGGGTGGACTGGCGCCTTATCATAACGCAGCTTATGATCAGCACCGGTCAGAAAGGCGCGAAACTGCGGTGCATGATTTCCGGCACGACCTGATGTTCCTGCTGCACGACGTAGCGCGGCTGCTACGTGTCGACGCCGACAAGCGGGCCCGTGCGCACGGCATGACCCGGGCGCAGTGGGGCATCCTGATCTGGCTCGAGCGCCAGCCCGGCCTGTCGCAAAAGGAGCTGGCGGAATTCCTCGAGGTGGAGCCGATCACCGTTGCGCGCCTGATCGACCGGCTGGAAGGCCGCGGCATGGTAGAGCGCCGGCCCGACCCGAAGGACCGACGGATCTGGCGCCTGCATCTTTCCCCGTTGGCTTATCCGGTGCTGCGCGAGATCGACTGGCAGCGCGAGCAGATGCGCACGCTGGTGACTGACGGCCTGGACCAGGCCACACTCGATACGATGACGGAAGCCTTGATCACAATGAAGACGACGCTGATCCACGAAGCCCATCCGCCGCGGCGGTTCGCCCCTGTTGCGCAGGAGCTGGCGTAGATGTCCCAGGCAACCACAACCGCTGGCACGGCGCCCCGCGTCGCCGAAGCGCCGGTCCGAAGCCGTCCGCGGATCAGCCGTGCCCTGCTGCGCCCGATCCTGATGCTTGGCGGCATCCTGGTCGTCGCAGTGGCGTCCGGCGCGTATTGGCTGACCGGCGGGCGCTACGTCTCGATCGACGATGCCTATGTGCGGGCCGCGAAGGAGACGATCGCCACCGATGTGTCCGGCATCGTTGCCGCCGTGCCGGTGCACGAGGGGCAACTGGTGAAGAAGGGCGACGTGCTGCTGCGGCTCGATCCGCAGCAGTTCGAGATCATGCTGGCCGCCGCCAAGGCCAATCTCGGCGCCATTGTCTCGGAACTGAACGCCAGGAAACTCGAGTACCAGCGCATGCTGCGCGACGTCGAGGTGAAGCAGGCGCAGGTACAGTCTGACCAGGCGAACTTCGAGCGCTATTCAAACCTGGTGAAGTCGGGCGGCGTCACCAAGGCCGACTATGACAACATGCGCTTCCAGCTGTCGGCCAACCAGCAGGCGGTCACCGCGCTGAAGACGGCCACCGAAGTGCAGCTTGCCAAGCTGACCGGCGATCCGAACATCGACGTGCGCACCATGCCGGAATATCTCCAGGCCAAGGCGCGGGTGGATGAGGCACAGCGACAGCTGGACCACAGCGTGATCTATGCGCCGTACGGCGGCATCGTGACGCAGGTGGATACGGTGCAGCCTGGCATGTATCTGGCTGCTTCAACCGCGGCATTCGGGCTGGTGTCCACCGATGACGTGTGGATCGAGGCCAATCCGAAGGAGACCGAACTCACCTGGGTGAAGCCGGGCGATTCGGTCAGCGTGTCGGTCGATACCTATCCCGGGCGCCGCTGGAAGGGCGTGGTGGCTTCGATCGCGCCGAATTCCGGTTCGGAATTTTCGGTGCTGCCGGCGCAGAACACGTCGGGAAACTGGGTGAAGGTGGTGCAACGGATCCCGGTGCGCATCAGGGTAGAACGCGCGCCCGATGATCCGGCGCTGCGGGCCGGCATGAGCGTGATCGCCGACATCGACACCGGCCACAAGCGCACGCTAGGCGATCTGTTCTGAACACACCGACGAGCCCGTAGCCGCTCCAGACCCCCGCACATGTCCCCTGCCCCGCATGATCAGGTGCCGCACCGCCTGATCATCACCCTCTGCACGGTCGGCGCGACGCTGATGCAGGCGCTCGACCAGACGATCGCCAATGTGGCGCTGCCGTACATGCAAGGCAGCCTGTCGGCGAGCTTCGACGAGATCACCTGGGTGCTGACTTCCTACATCACGGCTGCGGCGATCATGACCGCGCCGGTGGGGTGGATGGCGGCGCGGTTCGGCCGCAAGTACCTGTTCATCGGCTGCCTGACCGGCTTCACCATCACCTCGATGCTGTGCGGCGCGGCGCAGTCGCTGAACGAGATGGTGATGTTCCGGCTGCTCCAGGGCATGTTCGGCGCCGCTCTGGTGCCGCTGTCGCAGGCCACCATGCTCGACATCTATCCGCCTGAGCAGCGCGGCAGCGCGATGGCGATCTGGGGCGTGGGCGTGATGATCGGCCCGATCCTGGGTCCGACACTCGGCGGCTACCTGACCGAGATGTACAACTGGCGGTTCGTGTTCTACATCAACCTGCCGTTCGGTGTGCTGGCGACGCTTGGGCTGGTGTTCTTCATGCCACGCGCCGAGCCTCGGGCCGGGATGCGGTTCGACTGGGTGGGCTTCGCGGTGCTGAGCCTGGGCATCGGCGGCATCCAGATGATGCTGGACCGCGGCCAGGATCAGGACTGGTTCAGTTCGCGGGAGATCATCATCGAGGCGGTGCTGGGCTGCCTCGGCGTCTATCTGTTCGTGGTGCACATGCTGACGGCGCGGCGGCCGTTCATCCCGCCGGCGCTGTTCACCGACCGCAACTTCGCGACCGGCGTCGGGATGATGTTCGCCGCCGGCACCATCCTGGTGTCGAGTTCCTCGCTGATGGCGCCATGGCTGCAGAACCTGGCCAACTATCCGGTGGAGACCGCCGGCCTGATCATGGCGCCGCGCGGCATCGGCACGATGTTCGCCATGGTGCTGGCCGGCCGCGTGGCCACGCGAGTGGATCCGCGCATGGCGATGGGATTCGGCATCCTGTGCGTCGTGTGGTCGGTGTGGGAGATGACCACCTGGACCCCGGACATCGACGAGGCGCGGTTGATCTTCACGATCACCGTGCAGGGGTTCGGGCTGGGGTTCCTGTTCATCCCGCTGCAAATGGTGGCGTTCGCCACGCTGCCGGTGATGCTGCGCACCGATGGCGCGGGGCTGTTCAGCCTGGCGCGCAACATCGGCGCGGCGATCGGCGTATCCGTCACCTCGTCGATGCTGGCGCGGCACACGCAGGTGCTGCATTCCGAGATCGGGTCGTCGGTGAACCCGTTCAATCGTGCGCTGCAGGATGGTGGTTCGGTGCAGCAGTACCTGGATCCGACGACGCGGCATGGCGCGGTGATGCTGGACCATATGGTCAACCACCAGGCGCAGATCATCGCCTATGTGAATGACTACAAGATGATGGTGTTCACTACGCTGCCGGCCCTGCTGCTGCTTTTCCTGATGCGCCGCCCACGGAAGGCGGCACCGACGGCGGAGGCGAGCGCGGCGATGGACTGAGGGGGCGGTGATTGCCCATAAGGACGGCGGCTGGTAAATTGCGCTTCGCCGCTGGGGGATAGTTTAGCGGTAGAACTCCCGGCTCTGGACCGGGCAGCCTTGGTTCGAATCCAGGTCCCCCAGCCACGAAGCTCGGAAATATTATCAGTATTTTGGTGACATACCCCCTTGCTGGACTCGAACTCGGTCCGGTTGCGACCAGGTCGAATGCGGTGGTTCGTCGGTCCACCCACCGCCGACCCAAATAGTAAAGGGACGATCGGTCTATACGGCGCCGTAAATCTCTTCCACCGTTATGACGATCCCGGGCGGGGTCATCGCGATCGGTCCGTTGACAATGATCCGTGTGTCGATGCCGTCGCCTGCCCGGCGGTGATGGGTCACAGTTCGTCGCGTCGGGTGCACGATCAGGTAGTGAGCGACGGATGGCACACGGAAATAGTCAGCCAGCTTGCCGCCGGTATCCGTCGATGCCGTGCCGGGTGACAGGACTTCGACAATGATCACCGGATTCGGCGCCGCGATCGCGTCGTCGGCCATTGGCTCGCCGCAATTCACCAGGGCGTCCGGTTCGTAGTCGCTGTCGCCGGTTTCCACCGTCGCGCCGTCGGGCAATGCCTGGCAAGGTACACCGGCATCAGCGACCGCGCGCTTCAGCGCGCTGTAGACGGCTCCCTTGACCCGCAGGTGGGCGCCGCGCTCGGGTGCCATAGCCACGATCGAGCCGTCCACGCGTTCGTAACGGCCCTTCGTCTGGGCCTCGCACCACTGCCTGAACTCCTCACGGGAGTAGTATCTGTCCGCCCTGGGTTGAGCGAGGTCCATCGAAAGCCTCCACGCCTCAACGAACGTATCATGGAGTGGCTTGCCGGGCCATTTGCGAGGGACCGGCATTGGCCCGCCCCTTAGCGTCAGGCGGCGAGGCGCATCCTCGTGAGTTCCTGAAGCACCCGCCGAAACGCCAGGTCAGGCGCCGCGCACATGGTTCGATACGTGTCCAAGAAGGCCAGCCAGCAAGTTCGTCAACGTTCCCAGGATCTTGCCGACATTCCGGATCAACCACCGCTGGCGCTGTTGGACCAGATAGGCACAGCGTGCTTTTGGTTTCTGGCGGATGAGATGAGGGCTCTATCTGCAGGTCCGCGGACCGGCGAATCGGTCATGGCTCTACCGCTTCAGGCTGCATGGCAAAGCGCACCTGATGGGGCTGGGCACCGCGACGGACGTCTCGCTGGCCGAAGCCCGCGATGCAGCAGCCGAAGCCCGCAAGCTGGTCAGGCAGGGCGTTAACCCGATCAACCATCGCCGGGCCGCCCGCGCCGAGGCAACAGCTCAGGCCGGGCTCACGTTCACCCAGGTGGCTGACGCCTACATCGCGGCCCACGAGCCGAGCTGGCGCAATGCCAAGCATCGGCAGCAGTGGCGAAACACCCTCACCACCTACGCTGATCCGATCCTGGGCAAGCTGCCGGTGGCGTCGGTGGACGTCGGCGCTGTTATGCGGGTCCTGGAGCCGATGTGGCGGGACAAGACGGAAACCGCGTCGCGGCTCCGGGGGCGGATCGAGTCCGTGCTCGACTATGCGACGGCCCGCGGCTGGCGTGCCGGCGAGAATCCAGCCCGCTGGCGCGGCCGTCTGGAGAACCTGCTGCCGGCCCGCTCTAAGATCACCAAAGTGGAGCACCATGCCGCGCTCCCCTGGCGCCAGATCGGCGGGTTGATGGGCGCGCTGGACCAGGAGGAGGGCGTCTCTGCGCTGGCTTTGCGGTTCGTCATCCTGACCGCCGCTCGCACCGGCGAGGCGGTCGGGGCGCGATGGTCAGAGATCGACCCGGCAGCGGCGGTGTGGACAGTTCCGGCCAGCCGCATGAAGGCGGCAAGGGAGCACCGGGTCCCGCTGTCGGAGGAAGCGCTGGCCGTTCTGCGGGAGGTCGAGAAGCTGCGCGCCGATCCGAAGGCAGACGGTTTCGTGTTCCCAGGTGGCAAACCAGGCAAGCCTCTGTCCAGCATGGCGCTGCTCATGCTGCTGCGCCGGATGAACCGCGTCGATCTGACGGCCCACGGATTCCGCAGCACCTTCCGCGACTGGTGCGCCGAGGCGACGAACTATCCACGCGAGGTTGCCGAAGCCGCCCTGGCGCACACCCTGCGCGACAAGACCGAGGCGGCGTACCAGCGCGGCGATCTGATGGAGAAGCGGCGGCGGCTGATGGCCGAATGGGCGGTGTTCTGCGGGCGGCCGGTTCCGATCGCGGAAGTGGTTTCGCTGCGGACGGGCACCTGAACGGTCATGTCCCCCAGCATCCCGAATCGGCACATTGGGTGTATTTGATTTTTGCCGGGTTGCGGTGGGTCCGAATGCTCGGACCTGGCCGGTCGCTCCGCTGATTCCCTCGCGGGTCGTATTATGTTGTTCCTTGGTCGACATGGTATGAAGCTCACCCCGGTCCGACGCCCCTCCACGGCAGGGTACGAAAGCCGTATCCGCAACCTAGCTGGTTGCCAGCAGTTGCTCGAAAATAGCCCTGGGGGTCGATTGGAGATCACGAGTCTCGCCCTGGCTCGGTAATCGAGTTCCTGCACGGCGATCAGGCGGTAATGGACTCAGGGGCCACCAATCCGCTGGCCATTGTGCTGAATGCGCTCCACGACCGCCGACACGGCGGGAGGCCATCTCTATTTTTCAACCGATCTGTAGGCGGAACAGAAGGGCGTCCAACAGATCAGACATTTGACGCCGTCAGAGCGGCGGCGGCCATGGGGGTAGAGGTGCTGCTGTCCACCAGCTTTTCGCGGCACGAGGCTGGACGTTATACCAGCGGCCCTATCGAATGACCGGTCTCGACCCAAGAAGGTCATAGGTCCACATCTAGCGCGAGTGTAAAAGTCGACATGGCATTCACTACGTTCAGGCTTCCTCACGAGCGCGGCCACGCTGGCGCCGACGTGCTGCGATTATGGAGGTCAGCCGCACAAGCGGGTTGAACGGTGCAGGGCTAGGTGCCGCGCGCGAACTTCTTCAACAGCAATGCGGGATGGCCGCGCGAACGCGGTGGCAACCCCGGCCACTGTCTCTCCGTCGCGCGTGCTCTTATCGTCCTCCCTGACATCGCGCCAACAAATCGGGAGGGAAACATGCACCATGGCAGCAGCATTACATGGCCGAACGATGTGACCCTTTCACCGACCCTCCGGCGTCGGCCGCGCCGGCGAGGGTTGCTGCAAGCGCTCGTCATGGCAGCCCCGCTGCTGGCCGGCGTGCCCAGCAGCGCGCAGACAGCTGACCAGCAAGCCAATTCGGAACGCTGGATCGCAACCTGGACTGCCCCGCAGGCCGCGCGCCTAGATCAGCCGCCGCAATCCCTGCCCGCCTCCGCGCAGGCATTTCCCTGGGTGCGAGACGTGCCCCAGACCGTGAAGGATGCAACGCCGGACCAGGAATTGCCGGTGGGCGGCGCGTCGCCGCTGCAAATCAAGGGCCAGACGCTGCGGCAGATCGCCCACGTCTCGCTCGGTGGCCCGCGCGTTCGAGTGGTGCTGTCCAACAGCCTAGGTATTCTGCCGCTGCGAGTCGGCGCGGCTCATGTGGCGCTGCGCAAGGCAGGGGCGTCAATCGTTGCGACTAGCGACCACGTGCTCACCTTTGGCGGGCTCGCCCGCCCGACTATTCCGCCTGGCGCCCTGTTGATAAGCGATCCGGTCGATCTGGCCGTTCCGGAATCCGGTGACCTGGCGGTGGACCTCTACCTGCCGGACGACATGTCCGCGTGGAAGTCGCCAGTCAGCATCCATCCCGCCTCCTGGCAGGTGAATTATGTCTCCGAGCCTGGTGATCATGCAGGTGCCCCGACCTTCCCGGTCGCGGGCACGACCGCGTACCGGCGCAGCGATGGTCTGCCGTCCGCCTCCTCGTTCTTCCTCAGCCGCGTCGAGGTTATCCGACCGGACGCGGCCGGCGTGCTGGTCGCATTTGGGGACTCGATTACAGACGGCACGCAGTCTGGCATCGACCAGAATAAGCGCTGGCCAGATCTGCTGGGAGCCCGTCTCGCCGCCGGCGGCACGCGCATGGCAGTCGTGAACGGGGGAATCGGAGGCGGCCGCGTGCTGGAGGACGGGGTCGGCCCGAACGCTCTGGCGAGGTTCGACCGGGACGTTCTGGCGCAACCCGGCGTAACGCATGTTATCGTTCTGGAGGGAATAAACGATATCGGCGTCGGGGGCACCAACGCATCACCGAGCGTCACCGAGTTGATCGCCGGACACCGGCAGATGATAGACCGGGCTCACGCGCGGGGCTTGCGCATCTACGGCGCCACGCTGACCCCGTTCGAGGGCGCCCCCTATTGGACGCCGCAGGGCGAGGCGAAGCGCCAGTCACTGAACGACTGGATCCGCACCAGCGGGGCTTATGACGGCGTGCTGGACTTCGCGGCCGTGGTGCAAGACCCTGAAAGGCCAACCCGGTCACGGCCGGAATACGACTCCGGCGATCATCTGCATCCAAGCCCAGCCGGATATGCCGCGATGGCAAACAGCATCGACTTAACGCTACTCCAGGCGCGAGGGCGATGAGAGGCGCCCCCCGGCGTCAAGGGTGATGATGAGGCGCTGGGTTAGCCTCGCACGGCGTAGGAGGGGAATGCGGCGTCTTCTGTGCCGGCGTTTCGGATTGTCAGCCTGGAGTTCCAAATGTGAGGGCGTCACGACAGGCGAGAGAGCAGGCGCTCGCGCTAGGGGAGGCTACGTATTGACCAATGCCGGCATGGCGGTCTGGATCGGGGATGCACGGGCCATTTGCGCAAAACTAGGGTGCTGGTCATCGAGGGCGCCACAGTGATAACCGGCTCGTTCAACCCGAGGTGATCACCTGGGTGCGCGGAACTGGGAGGAGCGGCGGGCCGCTTCGAGGGCGTTCCGGGCGGAGTGGAGCGGCGCCCGGCTTTGATAACACCTACTTCGAATAGTGGCCCCGGTAGACCGCTCTCGACCCTAAGCAGATGCTCGCCGACGCCGCTATACATCGGGCATCCCGGCGAGGCGTAAGCCTTCGATCAGTTTCGCGTTGCCGGCCAACAGCGGGTTCTTCTGAACTTCCACGATGCTGCGGTAGGTCACCGAGCTTGATCAGTCGAAGGCCGAGGGGTGCACGGCCCTGACCGGCCACCTCCCGGTCACTATGTCTCGCGCCAGATCTTGCCGCGCTTGCGGACGGGATCGAGCAGCGCCCAATCGCCCTGGGGCAGATCGTGGCCCTTGGGGAAGGGCGCACGAGGCTCCATGCCCAGTGAAATCATGACCCGATCGTCACGGTAGTAGCATTGCAGCACGATGCGGGTGGTCAGCATCAGGTCTACGCCACCTTCGGCGCGGAGCGTCTCACACACCTCATCCTGCCGCGCCTCGGGCAGGGCGGCGAAATCTCCACCAGCGAGTCGGTCGAGCAGCGCCAAACTATTATGCACGCTGGTCGCGTCGCGGCTGATCGAACTGGCGATGTCGGCCTGGATCAGCGGGTCGTCGGCGCCGGGAACGTTGAACTCGGCGCTGGCCGGGATCATGCGGGCGCACAGTGCCGCCAGCGCCGCCTTCTCGGCGTCGGTCAAGGTGGGGTCGCCCCAGGTGGAGGCTGGATTGGCCATGGTACCGGACATGGTGGCGTTCCTCAGTCGAACAGCGTGGCGAGGCGCTGCTTCATCTGATCGGCGATGTAGAGCGCGAGGGCCTGGATGGTGGACGTGGGATTAACGCCGCCTGACGTGGTGAAGATCGACCCATCGACGATGAACAGGTTCTTCACCTCGTGCGCGCGGCCCCAGCCGTTGACGACGCTGCGGGCGGGGTCCTCGCCCATCCGGGAGGTGCCCAACAGGTGCCAGCCGCCGTTGAGGATCGGGCGCTCGACGCCGACGTCCCAGGCGCCGGCCTCACGAAGGCATTCGGTGGCGCGGGCGATGGCGTGGTCGAGCATACGGTTGGAGTTATCCGAGATCGTGTAGTCGATCTTCGGCGCCGGGATGCCGTGCGCGTCTTTCAGCACCGGGTCCAGGGTAACGCGGTTGTGCGGCTCCGGCAGGTCTTCGCAGATCGCGGCGATGGTCATGCGGTGGTTGAACAGCTTGCGGTAGACCCGATGGTGCTCGGCGCCCCAGGGCAGGCGGCCGTTGCCCATGGACTGCTGCGCTTCCAGGATCGCGCCGACGCCGCGGCCGAACTGCCAGGAGTAGCCGCGCAGAAAGCCCCGGGACGGGTCGGTCTCGTAGAACTCGTGGCTCCAGAGCGAAAGCGGCGGTCCGCGATTGCCGTCGGTCTCCTCGTGGAAATAACCCCAGATGCTGGCATAGGGATGGAACATCAGGTTGCGGCCGACCTGGTCGTTGCCGTTCGCCAGGCCGTTGGGAAACGTCTCGGATTTCGAGTTCAGCAGCAGGCGCGGCGTGCCGACCCCGTTGGCGGCCATCACCACCACATGGGCCGGCTGGAACTGCTCGACACCATCCTTGTCGAAGTAGATGGCGCCATTGGCCATGCCGGTCGCGGGGTCGACGGTGATCTCGCGCACGCGCGCGCGGGTGCGCAATTCGACCCCGGCGCGGATCGCCGCGGGCCAATAGGTAATGTCCGTGCTGGCCTTGGCGCCCTGGGCGCAGCCGGCGATGCAGTGGCCGAGATTGATGCACGGCGCCCGGCCTTCATACTCCCTCGTCGTCACCGCGCAGTCACTGGGCCACCAGTGCCAGCCCAACCGGTTCATCGCCTCGCCGAGCATTCGTCCGGAGCGGCCCATGGGCAGGGGATCCATCGGCGCGGCCTTCTGCGGCGGATAGGCAGGATCGCCGGCCATGCCAGAGACACCAGTCATGCGGTCGTTCTCGGCGAAGAAGGGCTCCAACACCGCGTAATCGACCGGC
>DASSRN010000030.1:0-3275 GCA_035701785.1 Acetobacteraceae bacterium
GCACCGCTGCACCCCTGCTTGCCGCGCCGCGGCGGGATGGTCTACTGACAGGCGCCTTCCGGTGTTCAATCCCGGCGGGCCGTTCGCATTTCAGAGCCACCGGCAAGGACACCACCATGGCCCGCAACAAGATCGCCCTGATCGGCGCCGGCAATATCGGCGGCACGCTCGCGCATATGATCGGCCTGAAGGAACTGGGCGACGTCGTGCTGTTCGACGTGTTCGGCGGCGTCGCGGCCGGCAAGGCGCTCGACATCATGCAATCCGGGCCGGTGGACGGGTTCGACGCGCTGATGACCGGCGGCTCGAATTATCACGCGATCGAAGGAGCGGACGTGGTCATCGTCACCGCTGGCTTCCCGCGCACGCCCGGCATGTCGCGCGACGATCTGATCGGCAAGAACGCCGGCGTGATCGCGGAGGTTGCCGACGGCATCAAGACCCACTGCCCCGACGCGTTCGTGATCTGCATCACCAACCCGCTGGACGCGATGGTCTGGGTCATGAAGGAGAAGTCGGGCCTGCCGGCGAACCGCGTGGTGGGCATGGCGGGCGTGCTGGACAGCTCGCGCTTCCGGCTGTTCCTGGCGCAGGAATTCGGCGTGTCGGTGGAAGACGTCACCGCGTTCGTGCTTGGCGGGCATGGCGACACGATGGTGCCGCTGACGCGCTACTCCACCGTCGCCGGCATTCCGGTGCCGGACCTGATCAAGATGGGCTGGAGCACGCAGGCCAAGATCGACGCGATCGTGCAGCGCACGCGCGACGGCGGCGGCGAGATCGTCAAGCTGCTGGAGCGCGGCAGCGCATTCTATGCGCCGGCGGCGAGCGCGGTGGCGATGGCGGAGAGCTACCTGAAGGACAAGAAGCGCGTGCTGCCATGCGCGGCGCTGCTGAACGGCGAGTACGGCATGAAGGATCTGTATGTTGGCGTGCCGGTGGTGATCGGCGCCGGCGGCATCGAGCGGATCGTGCAGGTGCAGATGAATGCCGAGGAGAAGGCAGAGTTCGAGAAGTCCTGTGCGGCGGTCAGGGAACTGGTCGAGGCGGCGAAGAAGCTGATCGGGTGAGCGGTATGCATGGTGGTTGGGCCCCCTCCCCCCAGCCCCCCAGCCTTCGGCCTTGGTCCGCTTTGCGGCCCAAGCCCGCGAGGGGAGGGGGAGACGTGGTGCGATGAACATCCATGAGTACCAGGCGAAGGAGCTGCTGAAGCGGCGTGGCGTGGCGGTGCCGGATGGCTTCGTCGCATGGACGCCGGATGAGGCGGTGGCAGCGGCGGGCAAGCTGCCAGGGCCGGTGTACGTGGTGAAGGCGCAGATCCATGCCGGCGGTCGCGGCGCCGGCCGGTTCGCCGACGACCCGAACGGCAAAGGCGGCGTACGCATCGCGCGATCCGCGGACGAGGTGCGCGCGGCGGCCGAGGCGATGCTGGGGCACACGCTGGTGACACGGCAGACCGGCGCTGCCGGGCGTCCGGTGCACCGCGTCTATGTCGAGGCGGGCTGCGACATCGCGCGCGAACTCTATCTGTCGCTGCTGGTGGATCGCGCCAGCGGACGCGTCACCATCGTCGCGTCGAGCGAAGGCGGCATGGAGATCGAGGAGGTCGCGGCGAAGCAGCCGGAGAAGATCATCCGCGTGGCGATCGATCCGGCCGGCGGCGTGTCCGGCTTCCACGCGCGCCGCATCGCCTATGCGCTTGGCCTAACAGGGAGCGAGATCGCCGCGTTCGGCCGCTTCCTGCCGGCGCTGTACCGCACCTTCGCGGAACTGGACTGCTCGATTGTCGAGATCAACCCGCTGGTGGTGACGAAGGGTGGCGAGGTGATCGCGCTCGATGCCAAGGTCAGCTTCGACGACAACGCGCTGTTCCGCCATGCGGAGCTGGAGAAGCTGCACGACGAGAGCGAGGAAGATCCAAAGGAACTGGAAGCCGCCAAGTACAACCTGAACTACGTCGCACTGGACGGCAACATCGGCTGCATGGTGAACGGCGCCGGACTTGCGATGGCGACGATGGACATCATCAAGCTGTATGGTGCGGCGCCGGCGAACTTCCTGGATGTGGGCGGTGGGGCGACCAAGGAGCGGGTAACCGCGGCGTTCAAGATCATACTGTCGGACCCGAACGTCGAAGGCATCCTGGTCAACATCTTCGGCGGCATCATGCGCTGCGATGTCATTGCGGAAGGCGTGGTGGCGGCGGCGCGCGAGGTGAAGCTGTCGGTGCCGCTGGTGGTGCGGCTCGAGGGGACCAACGTCGATCTGGGCAAGGCCATCCTGGCGAAGTCCAACCTGCCGATCATCGCGGCCGACGACCTCGCCGATGCGGCGGCGAAGATCGTGCGCGCGGTGCAGGAGGCGACCTGACATGGCGATCCTGGTCGATGCCACCACGCGCGTGATGACGCAGGGTTTCACCGGCGCGCAGGGCACGTTCCATTCGGAGCAGGCGATCGCCTACGGGACGAAGGTTGTGGGCGGCGTCACGCCAGGAAAGGGCGGTACCACGCATCTCGGCCTGCCGGTGTTCGACACGGTATGGCAGGCACGCGAGCAGACCGGTGCCGATGCGACGGCGATCTATGTGCCGCCGGCGTTTGCTGCCGATGCGATCATGGAGGCGATCGATGCGGAGATTCCGCTGATCGTCTGCATCACCGAAGGCATCCCGGTGCTCGACATGGTGCGGGTGAAACGAGCGCTCACGGGGTCGAAGTCGCGGCTGATCGGGCCGAATTGCCCGGGCGTGATCACGCCGGATGCGTGCAAGATCGGCATCATGCCTGGCCATATCCATCGCCGCGGCAGCGTCGGCATCGTGTCGCGCTCGGGCACGCTGACCTACGAGGCGGTGGCACAGACCACCGCGGTGGGACTGGGGCAGAGCAGTTGCGTCGGCATCGGCGGCGATCCGGTGAAGGGCACCGACTTCATCGAGGTGCTGGAGATGCTGCTGGCCGACGACGAGACCAAGCAGATCGTGATGATCGGCGAGATCGGCGGGCAGAGCGAAATCGAGGCGGCCGAGTTCCTGGCGCGGCATAGGGTGAAGAAGCCGACGGTTGGGTTCATTGCCGGTGCGACGGCGCCGCCGGGGCGACGCATGGGCCATGCGGGGGCGGTGATCTCCGGGGGGCGCGATACCGCCGCGGCGAAGATGGAGGCGATGCGGTCGGCTGGTATCCATGTTGCGGAAAGCCCGGCGGCGCTGGGCAGCACAATGGTGGAGGTGCTGAAGGGCTGATAGGATCGCACGCATGGCCGTGCATCTC
>DASSRN010000031.1:0-4002 GCA_035701785.1 Acetobacteraceae bacterium
CCGTGTGGATCGCCGCCGTGCTGGCCGTCGCCGGCGCCGTGTTCGTGTGGCAGGCCTTGTTGCTTGACTTGGGCACGCTGGCTCTGCCGGGTCCCGGATTCATTCCGCTGGTCCTCGCCGTGCTGACGCTCGTGCTGGGCGGTCTCATCGGGTTCGCGGAGTGGCGGCGGCCGGATTCCGGGGAAACGATCGAACTCGGGCACCGCGACGTGCTGATCGTGTTCGTCGCCATGCTGGCCGTGCCGCCGCTGTTCCAGCCGCTCGGCGCCGATGTGACGCTCGGATTGTTCGGGGCCGTGCTGCTCGTTTGCGTCGCCCGGACCTCCGTCGTGATTGCCGCCGTTGCGGCGGTCGTCGGCATGACGGCGTGCTGGTACTTCTTCGAGGTCGCGCTCGGACTGCAGCTTCCGGTCGGATGGGTCTGGGAGGGGATCTGGGAATGGTTTACGCAGGCGAACGGATAGGACGATGACTGCCTTCGATCAACTGGTCAACGGCTTTGCCATCGCACTGTCCTGGAAGGGGCTGCTCTACTGTTTCATCGGCTGCCTCTGGGGCACGATCGTCGGAGTGCTGCCGGGCCTCGGTCCCCTGGCCGGCATGACGCTGCTGTTGCCGATGACCATCCGCGATCCTTTCACCGGCCTCCCGCAGGATCCCACCATCGGCATCATCATGCTGACCGGGATCTTCTACGGCGCGATGTATGGCGGCTCGACGACGTCGATCCTGGTGCGCATTCCGGGCGAGGCCGCGTCCGTCATCACCTGCATCGACGGCTACGAGATGGCGCGGCGGGGACGCGCAGGACCGGCGCTGATGGTCGCGGCGGTCGGCAGCTTCATCGGCGGAACGGTGTCCATCCTCGGCCTGATGCTAATCACACCGCCGCTCGCCAAGGTCATGATCGCCATTGGCCCGTCGGTCCAAGTCGTGCTGCTGCTGCTGGCGCTCAGCGTCATCGCGGTGGTGTCGGCCGGCTCGCGGCTCAAGACCACGATGATGATGGTGCTCGGCCTTCTGCTCACGCTGATCGGCCTCGACCATCTGGACGCCGTCCCCCGCATGACATTTGGCAGCACGACGCTGACCGCCGGCTTGCAGTTCACGTCGCTCGCCATCGGCCTGTTCGGCATCTCGGAAATCCTGATCAACCTGGAGAAGACGGAGACCATCAAGGCGATCTGGCCGAAGTTCCGTGATCTCATTCCGCGTATGAAGGACGTTCGCGACGCCTCGCCCGCGATCGCCCGTGGTTCGATCATCGGCTTCATCTTCGGCGTCATCCCCGGCGTCAGCCACGTGGTGTCGACGTTCGTGTCCTACGCGGTGGAGAAGAAGTTCTCCCGTCATCCCGAGGAGTTCGGCCACGGCGCTATCGCCGGCGTCGCCGGTCCCGAAACCGCCAACAACGCCGTCACCGGCACCGCCATGATCCCGCTGCTGGCGCTCGGCATTCCCTCGATCCCGGCGACCGCGCTGCTGCTGTCGGCGCTCACTCTCCATGGCGTCCAGCCCGGCCCGCTGTTGCTCAAGGACCACGCGGAGGTGTTCTGGGGCTTGGTCGCGAGTATGTACATCGGCAACGTGATCCTCCTGATCCTCAACTTGCCGCTGGTCAGCGCCTTCGTGTGGCTGCTGCGCATTCCCTACGCGTGGCTTGTTCCGATCATCTTGATCGTCTCGGTGATCGGCGCCTACAGCGTGGCGTTTTCGACGGCCGACATCTGGCTGATGGTCATTTCGGGTGGCGCCGGCTATGTTCTGCGCAAGTTCGGATACGAAATGGCGCCGCTGCTGCTGGCGTTCGTGCTCGGCGACCGGCTCGAGGAACAGATGCGCCTCGCGCTCACGATGTCCGGCGGCAGCTACGCCACGTTCGCGGACAACACCTCGATCATCGTGCTGACCTCGGTGCTCGGCCTGCTGCTGGGCGTCCAGGCGGTGGCGTGGCTGTTCGGGTATCGCAAGTCGGTGGCAGACGAAGCAGAAGGCGCGTGAGGAAAACCGCATGTGCCTCGCACGCGGGCGAGACAAGTTCCGGCAATCGGGCATTGGCATCCTGGATCACCAAATGAGAACCTGGGGGATCACCAGAAATTGATCTCAATGTCATCATAGAATTGACAGAGCTATGAGGTATGCCGCTGCCGCTCGAAAAAGGTGGTAGCCCATGCCTGAATGGGGTGGTATTTTGCCCACGCTGGGTTGAATGGCGGAGAGGAAATAAAGATGCGCGTCCAAAAAAGAGCAGGGGTGGCATTGGCGATCGCCAGCGCATTGTTCGTCGCGGGGGCGGCATTTATCGCGCTCGGTCCGACGGTTCCGACGCCGGCTCACGCCCAGGCCATCCCGAAGTCGCTCGAGACGGGCGGCACGGACGCCGCCGTCAGAGAGCGCAAGAACCAGTGGACCGTCGGCGTGGCAGGAGGCCTCCTGTCCGGCACCAACATGACCTTCGCCGACGAACTGGCGAAGGTGCTCGACGACGGCGACAATCTGCGCATTCTTCCGGTCGTCACCTACGGCGCGGCTTCGAACCTGGAAGACCTTCTCTATCTGCGCGGCATCGATGTGGCGGTGACCCAGTCGGACGTGTTCGAGTTTTTCCGCACCCAGCGCAAGATCAACAACCTCGAAAGCCGCATCAACTACATCATCCGCCTGCCCACGGCGGAGTTGCACGTGGTGGCTCGCACCGACATCAACAGCCTGCAAGACCTGCGGGGCAAGAAGGTCAATTTCGGAAAGCCGGGCACCGGCTCCAGCCTCACCGGCCCGATCGTCTTCCAGCGCCTCGGCGTGCAAGTTGAAGAGACAAGCTTCGACGACGTGCTGGCGATGCAAAAACTCAGATCCGGCGAAATCGCGGCGACTCTCCGGCTGGTCAACAAGCCGCTCGATCCCTTGGTGAAGCTGCCGGCGAATTCCGGACTGCACCTGGTGCCGATTCCATTCAGCAAACAGTTCGAGGACTTCTACGCGCTGGGCGAGTTCACGCCGCAGGACTATCCGAACCTCGTTCCGCCCGGAACGGTGACCGACACCATCTCGGTGCCTCAGGTGCTCGCGGTCTTCAATTGGCAGAAGAATACCGACCGCTACCGCAAGGTGCAGCGGTTCGTGGAGGCTTTCTTCACCAAGTTCGAGCAGTTCCAGATGCCGCCGCGGCACCCGAAATGGCGTGACGTCAATCTTGCCGCCACGGTGCCGGGTTGGACCCGCTGGGGCGTGGCCGAAGAGATGCTGCAGCGGCTCCGGCAGGCCAGTGGCGTCAATTCCCAGCCCGCCGCAGCCGCCGCCGATTTCGCGGCCTTCCTGAAGGAGAAAAACGTATCCGGCGCGCAGCCGCCGTCGGCGGACCAGCGCGACGCCCTCTTCCGCGAGTTCCTTCAGTGGCAGCAGGCGCGGCAGGGCGGCAGCCGCACGCGCTAAGCAGGAGAGCTTGCACGGGGGTGCGCTTTATAGCCCACTGCGATTCAAATCCTGTTGTGGTGTCATTTCGGGGCGCGTGCGCAAGTACGCGCCCCGAAACAATTTCCGACGCAGCAGTTGCTATTGTGCTGTGCAGCGCGCCCTCACGGCACCCTCTTCCCGAGCGCCCGCGCAATGTCACTGCGGATCACGGCCATCTCTTGCGCCGAGTGCGGCGCGCGCGGGCGTGCGATCGGCACTTCCGCGACCACATGAGCGGGGCTTGCCGACAGCAGGAACAGCCGGTCGGCGAGGCTGATGGCTTCGTCCATACTGTGGGTGACGATCAGCGTGGTCACCTTCCGGCTCGTCACCAGGGCAGCCAGTTCATCCTGCAGGTGCCGCGCCAGCGCCGCGTCCAGTGACACGAACGGTTCGTCAAGCACCAGGAGGTCGGGCTTGACCGCGAAGGCGCGCGCCAGCGCAACGCGGCGCGCCTGGCCAAGCGACAGCTCGCCGGGAAAATGACCGCGATGCCCGGCAAGACCCAGCACCCCGAACAATGCGTCGAGGTCGGCGTCGGTCGCG
>DASSRN010000032.1:0-3892 GCA_035701785.1 Acetobacteraceae bacterium
GGTCGGCGCGGTCGGTGGTTTCGCCGAACTGGATCGAGAAGTCGGGGGGGAGTTGCGAGCGGATCTCCGACTGCATCTTGGCGTCGATCACGTCGAGGAAGGCGACTTTGTGCGTCATGCGGTGATCCTTGGGTGCGTAGATGGAGAGACCCCCTCCCCGACCTTCCCCCGCCGCGCTGGAGAGGGAGAAACCGGGCTATCTTGAGACGTGGACATCCGGCGGGCAACAATGCCACGCGTTTCGGGGAGGAGCTTATGGCTGAGGAACTGCGCGACATCCTGCGCAATCGCGTGAAGGAGAAGCTGGCGCGCGACGAGGTGGTGGCGTCGATGACGGTAAGGCTGTGCCGGTCGATCGAGATCGCGCGCATCGCCGCGACCGCCGGATTCGATACGATCTATGTTGATGTCGAACACAACACGCTGTCGATCGACAACGTCTGCCAGATCTGCATCGCGGCGATGCAGTGCGGCATCACGCCGCTGGTGCGCGTGCCGGCCAATACGCCGGAGTTCATCTGCCGGCTGCTCGACGGCGGCGCCATGGGCGTGATTGCGCCGCATGTGCGGTCGGCGGAGGAAGCGCGCGAGGTGGTGCGCTACGCCAAGTTCACGCCGCAGGGCGAACGCGGCGCCGGCGGCGCGCTGCCGCACTACCACTACCGCAGCTTCCCGTCCGCCACGGTGAACCAGGCGATGAACGACGCCACCATGGTGGTGGTGATGATGGAGACGGTTGCGGCGCTGGAGCACGTGGAGGAGATCGCCGCGGTGGACGGCGTGGACATGATGCTGCTCGGCACCAACGATCTGTGCAACGAGATGGGCATCACCGGGCAGTTCGACCATGCCAACGTGCGCGATGCCTACCTGCGTACCATTGCGGCGTGCCGCAAGCACGGCAAGCATGTCGGCGTGGGTGGGCTGGCTTCGCGGCCGGACCTGATGGCGGAGTATGTGCGGCAAGGCGCGCGCTACGTCTCCACCGGTACCGATCTTTCGTTCCTGCTGGCGGCCGCGGCGGACAAGGCGAAGTTCGTGCGCGACATCTAGTCCGCGGCGGCGACGCCGGTCTCCACCGCGAGGTCGTGCAGCCGCGGCGCCACCTCGCGGCCGAACAGCCGGATGTTGTCGGTGGTGTCGGCATGGCTGATGTGTCCGCCCTGGCCGAAGAACAGCAGGTGTCCGACGCCGCCCATGCGGCGGCTGAACGCGCTGATCTGGCTGAACACGTCGTCCGGCGTCCCGGCGAACACCGTGTCGGTGTCCATGAACTGCTGCACCGTCGCGCGGCGATGATCGATCATGTTGCCGTTGCGGTCCTTGACGATGCGGTGGCCGCGCGGCCCCGCCTGCATGATCGCGACGTTGGCACCGATCGAGTTGTAGCCTGGCGGATTGGTGAACGGCTCGGCCACCACCGGCGCAGTCCGCACATATTCGGCGATCTGGTCGGCACGACGCAGCCCTTCCTCGCGCGTGGCGCCGACGCCCACCACGGCGGCATAGGCCATGCGATCAGGACCCGCCTCCCAGCCGAGTTCGCGCGCACGCGCACGATAGGCGTCGTACATCGGCTTCGCCGTGCCACCGGACAGCAGCGTGCCGACGACGTGGCCGCGTTCGGCGGCGAGCTTGCCGGTGTCCACGCTCATGCCGGTCATCCACACCGGCGGCGTCGGCTGCTGGATCGGCTTCGGCCAGACATTGACGCTGCGATAGTGGAAGAACTCGCCTTCCCAGTTGAACGGACCGTCATGCGTGGAGAGCGCCTTCAGGATCAGGTCGTGCGCCTCCCAGTAGCGGCGCATCAATGTCGCCGGGTTGGAATTCGCCGGCTGGATCTCATACGGCGCGCCCTTCACCAGGCCCATCTCCAGGCGTCCGCCGGACAGCACGTCGAGCCACGCCATCTCTTCGGCGACGCGCACCGGGTCGGGGCGGTTGGCGATCGGGTTGCCGAGTGATAACAGGCGCGCACGCTTGGTTTCACGTGCAATGATCGCCAGCGCCATGGGCACCGAGACGGTCATGCAGGTCGCGGTGCTGTGGTGCTCATTGACCATGATGTCGAGCCCCACCTCGTCGCACAGCGCGAACTCGTCGAGGTAGCGGTTCAAGAGACCATGCGCGGTCGGCGGATCGAAGTTGGACGACGGCAGCACGACGCGCAGCGTGCCACGCGAGAGGCCTGCCTCCCACGCCGGGTGATAGGCCATTTCCGAGAAGTACCAGCAGCGCATGCAGGGCGCTCCTATTTGCTGTCCACGAAACGTGCAATGCGATCGGCAAAGCCCTGCGGCTGTTCCCAGTGCGGGAAGTGGCCGGCGTTCGGGATCACCACCATCTGCGCACCGGGGATCGCGGCGCGCCAGGCCTCGCCATAGGACGGGCGCACGATGCCATCCTGCTCGCCCCACAGCAGCAGCGTCGGTATGTCGATGCGATGCAGCCAGCGCCGCAGATGCGGATTGTGCATATACGGCTTCCAGCCGAAGCGGGCGAACGCCTCGCGGCCACGCGCAATGCCGGCGAGCTCGGTCTCCGGCAGCTGCGTCATGTCACGAGTGGCGTTCGTCGGATCCGCCCAGGCGAGGCGCATATACTCCTCGCGCGGCAACGCGTGCATGTCGGCGATGTCGCGATCGGTCACGCCGCCGACCTTGATGCCGAGGGGATCGGCGAGCACCAGTTGCGCGAAGCGGCGCGTGTCGCGGACCGCCATTTCGGCAGCGATCCAGCCGCCGAAGCAGGCACCGACCAGGATGGCGTCGTGCAGCTCCAGCGCTTTCGCAAGGTCGAGACAGAGATACGCGAGGTCATCGACCGTGCTGAGCCAGTCGGGCAGCGCGGATTTGCCCCAGCCGGGATGATGCGGCGCGATGACGCGGAAGCGCTGCGCCAGCTGATCGAGCCAAGGACGGCGCGGCTCCAGACCTTCGCCGGGATGCAGGAACAGCAGCGGCGGTCCTTCGCCGCGTTCCTCGAGTTCGAGCGAGACATCCGCGACAGTGATCGATCGGCTCATGCCAGGAGTGTGCGCGCCGCTCCGCCGGGGCTCAAGCCCGGCAGTGCGCAAAGCGTGCTATGCGATGAACCGTCCGGCGACGACGACTATGCTGATGTAGCTACGCCTCGCTCTGGCACTTCTTCATGAAACTTGCCTTGGCGGCACCAGCGAGCGGCTTGCCGTTCTTGTCGGTGGCTTTGGGTTCGCAGACATCCCTCGCGCACTTGGTCATGAAGGTGTTCAGCGCCGCACCGGCCAGTGGCTTGCCGTCTTTACCGATCGCCCTGCTGTGGCAGCTTTCGTCAGCCCTTGCCGAGCCGACCGCCATGGCGCTCAGCAGGAGCGCAAGGCCGAGCCATTTCAAGTGACGTTCTCCTCGTCAAACCCGTTGGATGATCGACCCTATGCCGCTCGGATTGACGATAACCAATCAACCGTCCGCGAGCGGTTTCGGATTTCAATGGAACGCCTCTAAGTGCGGCTTCGACACCAGATCCGGCAAGTAGTGGAGCAGACGATGTCCGACGAGTTGTCCGACGACCAGATCGCTCTCTTGTGCGCCATCGGCGATCAGGCACTACCGCAACGCCATGCCTCGGGGTCCGACCTGGAAACTCTCCTCGGGCGTGGTTACGCGGAGCTGGTGAGCGGCAATCCAGCTTCGTCCTACAGGCTTACCGCCAAGGGTATCGCATTTCTGTCTGAGCGCGGTGCCGGATTGAACGAAGCGTAGTATCGCGCCGCGAATCCCCCACCTCACCTGACCTCTCCGCCCCAGGGGCGGAGAGGAAACGTGCGTCTCAGTTGACGCTCCTTGATGTGCCTCGCATGGTGCCGCTCAGTTCGGAGAACGCCGCACCATGGCTCTGAGCCGCACGACCC
>DASSRN010000033.1:0-14545 GCA_035701785.1 Acetobacteraceae bacterium
GATTGATTGTCTCGACCATCTCGCGGGCTTCAACAATATTGCACCTCGTGTGGTCGAATTGGAGCAGACGCTCATCACCGAGGCGGACGCAGTCATCACGACGTCGGACTACCTCTATAAATCGATCCGCAAGAGTCGGCTCCGTGTCGACCTCATAAGAAATGGTGTGGACGTATCCTATTTTGCACAACAGCCCCAGAGAGTTCATCCTCGCGGACAGCAGGCAGTGATAGGTTACTACGGTGCAATAGCAGACTGGTTTGATCTCGATGTTGTTCTTTATTGTGCGCAGGGTCATCCTGAGTGGCTGTTCCTGCTTATTGGATCTGTCGAGAACTGTGACGTCCAACAGGCGGCACAGTGTGCTAACATTCTCTTTGTGGGTGAGAAGCCGTACACGGAGCTGACATACTATCTGTACTCCTTCGATGTATGTTTGATCCCGTTTAAGGTTCTTGATCTTACAAATGCAACTAATCCGGTGAAACTGTATGAGTATCTGTGTGCCGGGAAGCCGGTAGTGGCCAGTGACTTGCCGGAATTGCGTAAGGTCCCGCACGGTCTCGTTCGGTTGGCGAACTCGCCTGCACAGTTCGAAAAAGCCATTGCCGGTTGCCTGCGTGACCGCCGTCGGAATGTTGTCCGCCAGCGACGCTCTTGGGCAGCGAGACACTCATGGGAGGCGCGGACCGACAAGCTGGCAAGAGTTATTGCAAGATGTCAGCCACTCGTTAGTATTGTCGTGCTATGCTACAACAACATCGGTTTCACCAAAGCCTGTATCAATAGTGTTCTGGCATCGACGGATTACCCCGAGTTGGAGATCATATGCGTTGACAACGGATCTTGCGACGGGACCAAGGAATACCTGTCAGCACTGGCTCAAACAAATCGCGCAATCCGGGTCGTACGGAACGAGTCTAACCTGGGTTTTCCCGCTGGGAATAATCTAGGGATTCGTGCAGCGCGTGGAGAATTCATCATCCTGCTGAACAACGACACTTATGTGACTCGTGGCTGGGTACGCGATCTCATTCGCCCTCTACAGCTTTATTCAGATATTGGGTTGACCGGGCCGCTCACGAATATGGCCGGCAACGAACAGAAGGTAGCGGTCAATTATTCGAACATGTCTGAGATGGCCCAGGTTAGTTCTGCCTTCACAGCGTCGCGTCGACGTGCGCTGTATCCATGTCGAAGCCTGGCTTTCTTCTGCGTGGCAATCCCTCGCGCTGTACTCGAAACCGTTGGCGAACTGGATGAGAGTTATGGCAGGGGCTATTTCGAAGATGATGACTATTGCCGCCGAGTGCAGGAGGCCGGATATCGGCTCGTGATTTGCGACGACGTATTTGTGCATCATCATCATTCGGCTTCGTTTGGCCAGATCGGAAACAGCGCGAGGGCGGCGCTCATGAAACGGAATCGCCAGATCTTTGAGCGCCGTTGGGGGCCATGGTCGCCTCATGAGTATCGTCGGGAGCCTGGTTTCGGAGAGGTCTGAGGTGATCAGTCCGCCATCGTGGTGCCGACTTCTCCTATCCCGACGAAGCTGACCTTTACCCGATCCCCCGGACCAATCGGAAACTGCCGCGTAAACGACCCGCTCATGATGATTTCCCCCGGCTGAATGCTGCGCCCGAACTCGGCCAGCTTGCGTGCGAGCCAGATCACCGAGTTCAGCGGATTGCCCAGCACCGCATCGCCGTGTCCCGTCGCAGCAACATCGCCGTTGATCCGCACGGTGCATTCGACAGTCTCCAGCGCGAGCTGCCCGAGTGGCACCGGATCGCCCAGGATCACCGCCTTCTGCTGCGCATTGTCCGCCATCGCAAGCGCGATCTGCGCAGTGAAGTCGCCGCGGGTCTCGATGATCTCCAGCGACGGATACACGACATCGATTGCTCGCCGAACCGTCGCCATGTCCACCTGGCCGCTCAGCTTCTGCGCCATGCGCAGGCACAGCTCAGACTCGAAGCCTGGCTTGATCAGCTCATCCCGGGCGAACACGTGTCCCGAAGGCTTGCTGTCCAGGATGCAGCCGAACACCGGCTCGTGAAAGCCGAACTGCTGCTGGATCGCCGGTGCGGTCAGTCCCACCTTCCAGCCGATCTGCCGCTCGCCTGCCGCGATGCGGCGCGCGATCATGCCGGACTGGATGCGATACGCCTCATCCAGCGACAGGCGGTCGAACCAGGCCGCGGGGAAATACTCGCCGCGGGCACGCGCCGCCCAGAACTCATCCACCACAGCCTGTTCATCGAACGCCATCGTTGCCTCCCAACCCTTACGCCACCACAGTTGCCAAGCCGGAGCCGGCGTGCAAGCTGACGGCCCAAACGCACCGCAATTCCGGGAGGTCGTCGTATGCGGATCGCCATTATCGGGCAGCAGGATTTCGGCAAGGCGACGCTCGAGGCGTTCCTCAGTCGCGGCGACGCCGTAGCCGCTGTGTTCTGCGCCCCCGAGAAAGGCCGCCCCGATCCGCTGCGCGTCGCTGCTGAGGAGCGCGGTGTCACAGTGCACCAGTTCCCGAAGCTCACCGATCCCGCGGCACTCGAGGCGATGAAGCAGGCCAACGCGGAAGTCGGCGTGATGGCCTACGTCACGCAATTCGCGCCGCAGGATTTCTGCAACATACCGAAGTTCGGCACCATCCAGTTCCACCCTAGCCTGCTGCCGCTGCATCGCGGCGCATCGTCGATGAGCTGGTCGATCATCTGTGGCCGGACCGAGACCGGCTTCTCGATATTCCGTCCAACCGATGGGCTGGATGAAGGTCCGGTGATCCTGAAGCGCTCAGTGCCGATCGAGCCCGAGGACACGCTTGGTTCGCTCTACTTTGGCAAGATCTTCCCGATGGGTGTCGCCGCGCTGGTCGAGGTTGCGGAACTCGTGGTGCAGGGTAAGGCGCCGGCGCTCGCACAGTACGAGCCGGAGGCGGGATACGAGGGCATCATCCGTGACGCGGAATCGCGCATCAACTGGGCGAACCACGTCGACATCACCTTCAACCTGATCCGCGGCTGTGATCCCGCACCCGGTGCGTGGACCATGGCGGATGGCAAGAAGCTGTTCGTGTTCAACGCCACCAAGCGCATCGCGCGCACGTTCTCCGAGGTGAAGGGCAAGAAACTCGGCGAGGTGGTGGTGATCAAGGACGGCGCGCTGGTGGTGCACGGCCAGGGCGGCTTCATCGAGATCGCGCGTGCGCGGCCGGATGGCGGCCGCAAGGGCGTCGCGGCTGAAGCCGGCGTCGCCGTAGGAACTATTCTGTCATAGCAGGAGATGGACCATGCCAGTCATTCGAGCCGCTGATCGCACCACCAAGCAGGGTGCAGCCAGCACGTTCACCGGCACCGTGTTCCAGGACGAGGTCGTCGTCGGCGCAGCGCCGTCACGCATGCGAGCCTCGGTGGTATCGTTTACTCCGGGGGCACGCACGGCGTGGCACACTCATCCCGTGGGCCAGACGCTGTATTGCCTGTCCGGCGTCGGACGGATCTGCTTCGAGGGCGAGAAGCCGCAGGTGCTGAATCCGGGCGACACAGTGCTGATCCCGCCCGGCGCCAACCACTGGCACGGTGCAGCGCCCGACCGGCTGTTCGCGCATCTCGCCATGTCTGAGAACGGCAATGACGGCGCCGGCACCGCCTGGGGCAAGCACGTGACGGATACGGAGTACACCCAGACTCCCTCTCCCGCGTAGCTGGGGAGGGTTGGGGAGGGGGCGCTGCGACCCCCTCCTGCCTGATCACTCCGCCGCAGCGCGCGCCGGCGATCCACCGCCCAGCGCACCGGACGCCTTGATCTCTGCGATCCGCCCCTCCTCGAAGCGCAGCACATCGCGCAGGATCTCGTCGGTGTGCTCCCCCAGCAGCGGCGAACGCTTCACCTCCGATATGCTGTCCGACAACTTGATCGGATTGCCAACCGTAAGGTACTTGCCCCGCGTCGGGTGATCCACCTCCACCACCGTGCCGGTATCGCGCAGCGACTGCTCCTCGGCGATCTCCTTCATCGACAGGATCGGCCCACACGGAATGTCGTACTTGTTCAGTATGTCCATGGCTTCGAACTTGCTTTTGGTCATGGTCCACTGCTCGATCGTGTCGAAGATCTGCTTCAGGCGCGGCAGCCGGGCAGGCGGCTTGGCGTAATCCGGATCCGTCTTCCACTCCGGCTTGCCGATCACGTCACAGATCGCCTCCCAAACCGGCGCCTGCGCGATGAAGTAGATGTAGGCGTTGGGATCTGTCTCCCAGCCTTTGCACTTCAGGATCCAGCCAGGCTGTCCGCCGCCTGATGCATTGCCCGCCCGCGGCACCGCCTCGCCGAATTCTCCAGCCGGATACTGCGGATATTCGGTCAGCGGCCCATGCGCCAGTCGCTGCTGATCGCGCAGCTTGACGCGGCACAGGTTCAGCACGCCATCCTGCATTGCGCACAGCACCTTCTGCCCGCGTCCTGTCGTGACGCGCTGGAACAGCGCCGAGACGATGCCCAGCGCGAGATGCAGCCCGGTGCCGGAATCGCCGATCTGCGCACCGGTGACCAGCGGCGGCCCGTCGTCGAAGCCGGTGGTCGAAGCGGCGCCGCCGGCACACTGCGCGACGTTTTCATAAACCTTGCAGTCCTCGTACGGGCCAGGACCGAAGCCCTTCACCGATGCCAGGATCATGCGCGGGTTCAGCGACTGGATGTGCTCCCAGGTGAAGCCCATGCGGTCGAGTGCGCCGGGCGCGAAGTTCTCCACCATGACGTCGCAGCTCTTCACCAGTGCTTCCAGCACCGCCTTGCCCTGCGGATTGCGGCCGTCGATGGTGATCGAGCGCTTGTTGTGGTTCAGCATGGTGAAGTACAGGCTGTCCACGCCTTTGATGTCCTGGAGCTGTCCGCGCGTGATGTCGCCGACGCCAGGACGCTCCACCTTGATCACGTCCGCGCCCAGCCAGGCGAGCAGCTGCGTGCACGTTGGTCCCGACTGCACATGGGTAAAGTCGAGGATGCGAACGCCGTCGAGTGCCTTGCTCATGACTATGCTCCCGCCTTCTTGGTCAGCGCGCTCTTGGGGTTGAGATTGCCGATATTGCCGCTCTCACTGCCCGCCGCCGGGTCGATCACTGCGTTGATAAGCGTGGGCTTGCCGGACTCCATCGCCGCATCCACCGCCCGCTTCAATTCGTCAGGCGTCGTGGCGTTGACGCCGACACCGCCGAAGCTTTCGATCATCCGGTCGTAGCGTGAGCCCGGCACGAACATCGTCGTGGCCGGATCGCTGCCGCCCCCCAGGTTGACGCCATCGCCCCGATAGATGCCGTCGTTGTTGAACACCACGATGCAGACCGGCAGCCGGTAGCGGCAGACCGTCTCGACCTCCATGCCGGAGAAGCCGAAGGCGCTATCGCCTTCCACCGCGAGCACCGGCTTGCCGGTCTCGATCGCCGCGGCGATAGCGAAACCCATACCGACGCCCATCACGCCCCAGGTGCCGACATCCAGCCGCTTGCGCGGCTGGTACATGTCGATCACCCCACGCGCCTGGTCGAGCGTGTTGGCGCCCTCGTTCACCAGGATCGCGTCAGGCCGCTCCTTGATTACGTCGCGCAGCACGCGCAGCGCCGAGTGGTAGTCCATCGGCATCGAGTTCTTGCCGAGCCTCGCTGCCATGCGCGCGACGTTCTGTTCCTTCTTGGCGTTGATCGCCTGCGTCCATTCGGCCGGGGGCGCCTTCCAGTCGCCGCCCATGGCACGCAGCAGCGCTGCGACGCAGGAGCCGATATCGCCCACCAGCGGTGCAGCGATCTCGACGTTGCTGTCCATCTCGCGCGGCTCGATGTCGACCTGGATGAACTTCTTGGTACCCGCCGGACCCCACTGGCGGCCCTTGCCGTGGCTCAGCAGCCAGTTGAGCCGCGCGCCGATCAGCATCACCACGTCGCTCTCGGCCAGCACGGTCGAGCGCGCCGCCGCGGCCGACTGTGGATGGGCGTCGGGCAGCAGGCCCTTGGCCATGCTCATCGGGATGTACGGAACGCCGCTCTTCTCGACGAAGGCGCGGATGTCAGCGTCGGCCTGCGCATAGGCTGCACCCTTGCCCAGGATGATCAGCGGCTTCTTCGCGCCGCGCAGAACCTCCAGCGCCCGTTCCACGGCTTCCGGTGCAGGGATCTGCGCCGGCGCCGGATCGATCACCTTCACCAGCGATCGGCGTCCGGCTTCCGCCTCCATCACCTGGCCGAACAGCTTGGCCGGCAGGTCCAGATACACGCCGCCCGGCCGTCCCGACACCGCAGCGCGGATCGCCCGCGCGATGCCGATGCCGATGTCAGCCGCATGCAACACGCGGAACGCCGCCTTGCACATCGGCCGCGCGATCGCGAGCTGGTCCATTTCCTCGTAGTCGCCCTGCTGCAGGTCGACGATCTCGCGTTCCGACGAACCGCTGATCAGGATCATCGGAAAGCAGTTGGTCGTCGCGTTCGCCAGCGCCACCAGGCCGTTCAGAAAGCCCGGCGCCGAGACCGTCAGGCAGATGCCCGGCGACTTTGTCAGGAACCCTGCGATCGCCGCGGCATTTCCGGCATTCTGCTCGTGACGGAACGAGATCACGCGCATCCCCTCGGCCTGCGCCAGCCGGCCCAGGTCGGTGATCGGGATGCCCGGCACGTTGTAGATCGTCTTGATGCCGTTCAGCTTCAGTGCCTCGACGACCAGATGGAATCCATCAGTCAGTTCGGCTTCCTGCTCCTGGGTCTGCTGCATGAGTCCGCCGGACATTCGTTCTCCTCCCTAGCCGTATTGCCGGCGCCGTTCGTCATCCGACCCGGCGATCCGATCGAGAAAATCCCCGTGCTGCTCGACATGCGCCGCCAGCCCCATCGTGTGCTCGCGCACCAGGCGCGCAGCGAGATCGGCATCGCGCCGTTCCAGTGCAGCGATGATATTGCGGTGGTCGACGATCGAGCGCTGGGCGCGGTTGTCCTGTGTCATGGTCACCGCGCGGACCGCGCGCATGTGAATGAACAGGTTGTCGGTGAGGCTGGTCATCAGCTCGACGCCGCCCATGCGGATAATCGCCTTGTGGAACGCCATGTTGGCGCGCGAGTACTCGCTGATCTGCTCCGACGGATCCTCGCTGAACGCATCGACCAGCGCGTGCAATTCAGCCAGGTCCGCCTGGGTGATGCGCGGCGCGGCCAGGCGCGCGGCCATGCTTTCCAGCCCGGCCCAGACCGTGATCATCTCGACGATCTCGCGCTTCGACTTGCGCACCACGTGGATGCCGCGGCGCGGCACGGTGTGCACGAAGCCTTCCTGCTCCAGCACGGACAGGGCCTCGCGGATCGGCGTGCGCGAGACGCCGAGATCCTGCGATAGCTGGCGCTCGTCCAGTCGAATTTCGCCGGCGTGGCCGTAGATGTCCATTTCTGTGATCGCGCGCTTGATCGCCTCGCAGGCCCGCCGGCGCAGGCCAAGGCTGATTTCCAGCGGTTCTACCCGCAGGCGCGGAACGGCATCATCGGGCACGAGGGCATTTTGCATATTGTATACCACGGCGCAATCCGGGCCCGTGGGTCGGATTGCCGCAGAAGTCACGGTCACTTCGCGGACGCGCGCGATCTCTCCCGATAAGACGACTGCAATCTGGGGGAGAACGGTGGTGCGGCATCGCGAACGAGCGCGGCGGCTGGTCCTGACGATGCTTGGCTGCCTGGCGGTGCTGTGCAGTGCGGCGCGTGCCGCGAGCCTCTGCGACGATGAACACACGACGCCGCAGGTTCCCACCGACCTCGCCCTCTGTGCCGAGCTGGATCCGGTCGTGCGCAAGCCGGGTGCACTGCCGCTCGACGACTATGAGGTGAAGCTGAACACCTATGTCACGGCGATGTGCCACCGCAACGTCGCTGCGGGATGGCAGATGGACAAGACGGTGCGCGATACCGGTCCGTTCATTGCCACGCTCACCAACGGCAAGTGGAGCGGCGAGTATTATGGCACGCATGCCCCGGTGCTGGTCTGGTACTCGCCGGAGATGATGGCATGGCTGCGCACCAATCGTCCGAGCGATCCCGCCAAGGCGCCGCCGCAACCGGCGCCGATCCCGGAAGGCGCCATCATGGTGAAGGAGATGTACAGCCCGGCGCCCGCATCGGCATGCCGTATCGCCGATCTGCTGCGACTGCGTCCTGATACGCAGGGTATGGCAGTGATGGTGCGCGACAACCGCACTGCGCATGACGGCTGGTTCTGGGCAGCAAACGGCTGGAAGGGGTGGGAGAAGGACTGGCCGCCACCCGAAAGCAATTCACCGGCCTTTGCCGGTTTCGGCCAGTACTGCACCAACTGTCATGCCTCGGCGCACGACAACCAGACGTTTGCCAGCCTCAGCAACATCAAAGATGAGCCGGGAAACTACCTGACATTCCTCAGCGAGGACTTCTTCCGGACACAGTCCAACGAGGTCTACACACGGTTCACGCAGGTCCTTCAGCATGAGCGCGTCAGGATGGAGGCGCTGCGGGTTCCGCCGCCACGGCCACCGATCGATGCTGGTTTCGCGCGCGCGCTCCAGGTGCCGGCGCTACCGGCGATCACCAACATGCCTTCGCAGGCATATGACCATGCCTGGGTGCAGGGCGGCGGCCCCAATCCGGCCAGCACGTTTGTCACCTCCGACCAGTGCGTCGGCTGCCACACCGCCGGCGGGACCGGGCTGCAGTACGATATGACGCTGCCGGGATCAAATGACCTGCTGGCGAATCTGTCGCCCTACGGTACCTGGCGGACCAGTCCGATGGGGCTCGCCGGTCGCGATCCGATATTCTTCGCCCAGCTTGCCAGTGAGACGCAGACCTTCCATCCGGCGCTCTCGCCGAAGGTGCAGGATACGTGCCTGGGATGCCACGGCATCCTGGGCCAGCGCCAGGCGGCGATCGACAGTGGGCCTGCATCCAACTGTCCCGACTTCCTGCGCGAGATGGTGGATGCGGTGCCGTTCCCACCGGAGAACCCATCCGCACCATTGGCACGGCTGGGCGGTCTGGCGCGTGATGGAGTGTCCTGCACGGCGTGTCACCACATGGTGCTGGGGCGCGACGGCACCGCGAAGTTCCGCGACGCGCCGCAGAACCGCTGCGTGGCGCAGCGCCAGGATTTCCTCAATCCCGACACCACCGGGTTCGCGCGCACCTTCACCGGCAGCTTCCTGGTGGGCGCGACGGATGCGCTGTACGGCCCGTTTCCCGACCCGAAGGAAATGCCGATGCGGCACGCACTTGGCATGCTGCCGGCCAAGAGCGATACCATCACCAGTTCGGAGGTGTGCGGCACCTGCCACACGGTGCACCTGCCGGTCATGCAGGGAACGCGGGAGCTGGGCCACACCTACGAGCAGACCACCTATCCCGAATGGGCGTTCAGTGCCTATCGCACCGGCGACACGCCGGATGGCAAGCTGCCATCGGGTGCTGGTCCATTGGCGCAATCCTGCCAGGGCTGCCACATGCCGAACACCGCCTCCGAGGGCACGAAGTTCCGCAGCAAGATCGCCGGCATCCAGGAGCACGCCAACTTCCCAGAGGTGGAGAACGGCCTGGCCGGCAAAGACATCGACCTGCCGGTGCGCGAAGGCTTCGCGCGCCACGTGCTGGTCGGGCTGAACGTGTTCCTGATCGACATGGCGGACCAGTTCAGCAGCGTGTTCGGCATCACCACGCAGGACCCGATGCTGGGCTCGTTGGGCGTCCCGCCGCTCGACTTCACGCGCGACGCGATGCTGGAGCAGGCTGCCAACCGGTCGGCCGCGATCCGCATCGCCGACGTGCAGAATTCGGCGACAACGCTCGCCGCGACGGTGACGGTCACCAACAAGAGCGGACACAAGCTGCCGTCCGGCGTCGGCTTCCGCCGCGCGTTTGTCGACTTCCGGGTGCTGGACAGCGACGGGAACACGCTGTGGGAGTCGGGACGCACCAATGCCAACGGGGTGCTGACCGATCAGCAGAACCAGCCGATTACCGGCGAACTTTGGTGGAAGAGCGACTGTTCGGGTCGCATCGGCAGCGACAACCCGCATCAGCCGCACTATCAGACGATCACCCGGCAGGATCAGGCGCAGATCTACCAGGAGCTGGTGACGGCTCCACCGACGGGCACCGCACCGCAGTGTGGACCGCGCGCTGCGCCGACCGGGGCGCTTACCACCAGTTTCCTGTCGATCTGCGGCAAGCTGAAGGACAATCGGCTGTTGCCGACCGGGTTCCTGCCGCTGGCAAGCCGCGTGGAAATCTCCCGCGCGCTGGGCGCCGACGCAGACATGGCGGAGGACACCGATCCGGTGGGGGTCGGCGATGACCCGGACTATCGCGACGGCGGTGCCGACACGCTGACCTATCAGATACCACGCGGCGATATGGGCGGCGTGCCCGCTGCGGTCGAAGCGAAGCTTTACTACCAGGCGATCCCGCCCTTCTTCCTGCAGGACCGGTTCTGCACCGCAAAGGGCATGGATCGCGATCGGCTGGCCTACATGTCGAGCGCACTGGAGCTCGACAACACGCCGGCGGCCGACTGGAAGTTGCATCTGGTGACGACCGGGCGCGTGGCGGTGCCGCGCTGACGCGGTTGACTTGTCCGGCGCGCTGCGTCTAGGTCGCTGGCAAGCCCCCGTCAGCGTGGGCTGTCCGACAGGGAGCTACGTATGGAAAGCCGCCGCGGCTTGTGCATGACCTGATGCTGCCGGCGCCACCGGAGTCCCCATTGCTCCAGGTTCGCAGGGTCGCGATGCGCTTCGGCGGCGTTGTCGCCCTTGGCGGTGTATCCTTCGATGTCGGCTACGGTCAGATCTGCGGGCTCATCGGCCCGAACGGCTCCGGCAAGACCACGCTGTTCAACTGCATCAGCGGCTTCTACCGCTACACCGATGGCGACATCCTGTTCGAAGGTCGCTCGCTGAAGAACCTGCCGCGCCATCGCATGGCGGGCCTTGGCTTGGGCCGTACGTTCCAGAACGTCGCGCTGTTCCGCCGCATGAGCGTGCGCGACAACGTCCTGGTCGGCGCGCATCACCTCGGGCGTTCCGGCTTCATCAGCAACGCGCTGCGGCTCCCGATGGTGCGGCAGGAAGACGCCGTGGCAGTCGCGCGCCTGAACGATCTGCTCGATCTGCTGGATCTGCATGAGGTCGCTGGCGTCGAGGCAGGCGCCCTGCCATTCGGCACGCAGAAGCGCGTCGAACTTGCGCGCGCGCTGATCGGCGGCCCGAAGCTGCTGCTGCTGGACGAACCGGCGGGCGGGCTGAACCACGGCGAAGTCGACGACCTGGCGCAGCTATTGCGCCGCATCCGCGAGCACTTCGATCTCAGTATCCTGCTGGTCGAGCATCACATGAACCTGGTGATGCGCGTCTCGCACAAGGTGGTGGCGCTGGAGTTCGGCCTGAAGATCGCCGACGGCACGCCGGATGAGGTGCGCGCCGAGCCGGAGGTGATTCGCGCCTATCTGGGCGAAACCCAGGACGTGCAGCATGCCGGCGCTGCTTGAGGCGCGTTCGCTGCATGCGGGCTATGGCGAAACGCGTGTGCTGCACGGCATCGACTTCGCGGTGGAGCAGGGCGGCGTCACAGCGCTCCTGGGCGCGAACGGCGCCGGCAAGACCACCACGCTGCGTGCGATCTGCGGCATGGTGCGTACCAGCGGCGAGATCCGCCTGGGCGAAGAGCGTATTGACGGTCGGGCCACCGAGGACATCGTGCAGCGTGGCGTCGCGCACGTGCCGGACGGACGCGGTACGTTCGTCGAGCTGACGGTCGAGGAGAACCTGCGACTGGGCGCCTACATCCGTCGCGACCGGCAGGGTGTCGCGCAGGATTTCGAGCGTGTGTTCGGCTATTTCCCGCGCCTGCGTGAACGCTTCCGCCAGCAGGCCGGGACGCTGTCGGGCGGCGAGCAGCAGATGCTGGCGATCGCCCGCGCGCTGCTTCTGCGGCCCAGGCTGCTGCTGCTGGACGAGCCATCGTTCGGCCTGGCGCCGCTGATCGTGCAGGAGATCTTCGCCATCATGCATCGGATACGCGCGGACGAAGGCGTATCGATCCTGCTGGTCGAGCAGAACGCGAGTCTGGCGCTGGACATCGCCGAGCAGGCATACCTGCTGGAAACCGGCCGCATCGTGATCTCCGGCGCTGCGGCCGAAATCCGGCGAGATGAATCTATCCGGCGCTCGTATCTAGGCTACTGAAGGCTCATAGCCACATCAGGTGTTCAACGCCTGCTCGGCACCGACCAGCGAATCGTCGATCTCCCCGATCGAACGTCCCTTGGTTTCGAATGCAACGAGCCAGAACGCGGTTGCAGCCAATGCGTACCAGAACGCCAGGAACAGGAAGGCCGGGACGATCGCATCCAGCGTTGCCTTCGGGCTGATGTAGTTGGATGAGCCGATGATCAGCGCCAGTCCAAGCGGCCCAATGATCTTCCCCAGGTTGCCGACGCCGTAGCCCAGCCCCATGCCGCTGGCGCGCAGCCGCGCGGGCCACACTTCCGCGATGTATGGGCCGATGATCGCATAGCTGCCGTCGCCGAAGAAGCGCTGTGTCATCACCAGGACGAAGAACAGCGACACGCCACCGACCCACACGCTGTTCAGATAGCCGGCGAGCGCCATGGTGATCGCGCCGGAATAGCCGATCAGCATGCCCGCCGCGCGGCGGCCGATCGCATCCGACAGATACGAGCACAGCAGACGCCCGGCGATGCCCAGCAGCGATACGTAGATCATCAGGTAAGAGGCCTCGGCCGGCGTGATGCGCAGCACCAGTACGAACAGGGCTGTGATCCACAGCAGCAGCCCGACGCCGCCGGTCTGACTGATCGCGGTCAGGCACGATGCGGCGATACTGCGTGGGTAGCGGAACAAATGACGCCACGGCACCGCCTTCACCTCATCCGGTATCGCCGTCGGCAGATCGATCTGCTGCGGATCGACTTGGAGCGCCCAGGCGAGGGACCGACGCGCCTCCTCCATGCGTCCTTTGCGCAGCAGCCAGTGCGGAGATTCGGGAATCCAATAGCGGATCAGCAGCACCAGCGCCGCGGGTGCGAGCCCGATCAGAAACAGCCCGCGCCAGCCGATCAGCGGCGCGAGATACGCGCCTGACACTGCGCCCAGCAGGTTGCCGGCCGGCAGCAGCACCGTAGTGAGCCCGCTGACCCAGCCGCGCTTGTACGCGGGCACGAACTCCTGTACCAGCGGGATGTCCACCGCGATCAGCCCCGCGTTGCCGAAGCCGACGAAGAAGCGGAAGAACGCCAGGAACAGCCAGCCTGGGATGAACGCGTCCTGTTCCGGTGTCAGCGCCATGACGCCGGTTGCGAGTGCGACGTTCAGTGCGGTCGCCATGAAAATGCGGCGGCGGCCGAAGCGGTCCGCCATCCAACCCCAGAAGAACGCACCCGGCACCGCGCCGAGACCGGACGCAAGCAGGATCATTGCTGACTGCCCGAAGGTCAGCTGCCAGGATCCGATGATGAACGCCAGCACATAGCCGATCAGGAAGAAGTCGAAGAAGTCCAGCATGTCGCCGAGATTGGCCGTGGCGATGATCCGCCACTGATTGCCTGTCAGCCGCTTCTGCTGCTCAAGGTGTTCAAGCATCGCGTGCTCCCTGTTGCGTACATACGCTTTTGCCCGCGCGCGCCGATGATGCGGGCGGGTGCCGGACTGGTTCTTTCGCCAGCCGTGGCGTACCATAAGCTGCGCCGTTGCGCCTTGTCAGCAGCAATCTGCCGCGACGGCAGGGAGAGAACCGCCATGACAAACGCCATCGAGAGCGAACAGCTGACCCGCGTCGGTCCCGGCACCATGATGGGCGATCTGATGCGGCAATACTGGCTGCCGGCCGTGCGTTCGTCGGAGCTGGCGGCGGGCGGCGATCCGCTGCGCCTGATGCTGTTGGGCGAGCGGCTGATCGCGTTCCGCGATGCAAGTGGGCGCGTTGGCGTGATGGATCATCGCTGCCCGCATCGCTGCGCTTCGCTGTTCTATGCCCGCAATGAGCCAGGCGGCATCCGCTGCGTCTATCATGGCTGGCAATTCGCTGCCGATGGCACGTGCGTCGATATGCCCAACCTGCGGCCCGATCAGGACTTCAGGCAGAAGGTGCGTGCGAAGGCGTACCAGGTGGCAGAGCGTGCGGGCGTGATCTGGGTCTACATGGGTGCGCGTGAAGCAGCGCCACCGATGCCGGAGATTGAAGCGACGCTGCTCCCCGAAAGCGAGCTTTCGATCACCTTCACGCAGCGCGAGTGCAACTGGCTGCAGGCCTTGGAAGGCGACATCGACACATCGCACTTCAGCTGGCTGCATGTCGGCTCGGTGCGTCCCGATCAGGTGGATCCGGACAACTGGCTGATGTACCAGGTCGCCGATCGCGCGCCCGATTACCACGTGACGGACACTGACTGGGGCACGATGTACTGTGCCTATCGTCCGGCGCAGGATAACGCGACGTATTGGCGGTTCGCGCACTTCGCCTTTCCGTTC
>DASSRN010000034.1:0-13687 GCA_035701785.1 Acetobacteraceae bacterium
CCGATGCGCAACCAATTGTTCCGGTAATTGTCAAGGACCATGTAGCGCGACAGCTCTTTGCGTCCGAGCGCGCGCGCCTTCGTCGGGTCGGTTTCAAGCGTAACCTTCTGCTCCGCCACCAGCCACTTGCCGGGTCCCAGCATGCGTGCGGCTTCGGCCGTGTGCTGCGGCGTCGTGTTGTAGGGCAGCGCGCCGCGCGTGTGGCTTCCCGACAGCTTCAGCATCAGCGGCCCAAGCGCGGCGATGGCGATCGGCCAGTCGGCCGAACCGGCCTCGCCCTTGGTGATACCCTCGAGATAGCTGCGCATCGCCGGCACCGGCTTCTGATAGACGTGACCGCGAATGCCTTCCACCATCGGCAGGTGGCTCACGCCCAGTCCCAGGATGAAGCGGTCGCCGTACAGCGCTTGCAGCGACAGCAGGCCGCGGCGTGAGGTGAAGGCGTCGCGCGCATAGATCGACGCGATCGAGCTGCCGAGTTTCAGCTTCGTGGTGTTGGCCAGCATGAAGCCCGCAACCGACAGCGACTCATAGCCGCGCGATTCCGGGTACCACAGCGTATCGTAGCCCAGCCGTTCGACGGTTTGTACGAACGCCTTGATCTGCTGCGGACCGCCAAGCTTGTCGGTCGAATACCATGCGCCAAGCCGACCGAGCTGCATCACACCACTCCTGCCGTACGGAACCGCGCAATGTCCGCCTGGCTATAGCCCAGTTCACCCAGCACCTGATCGGTGTGCTCGCCGAACCGTGGCGGCGGACGATCCACCCGGGGTCCGTCATGGCCGAATTTGAACGCCGCCACCGGCACGGTAAAGCCACCCGGCACGCCTGGCGCGTTGTCGTGCCGGTGCAATATGCCGCGCGAGGCGATCTGCGGATCGGCTAACGCCTCACCCATCGTGCGCACGCGCGAGGCCGGCACGTGGCGTTCCTGCAGCCACTCCTCCCATTCCGCCGCGGTCCGGGTCAGCATGATCTGGCCGAGCATCTGTTCTTCGCGATCGTGATCGGCGTGCCTCTCGTCGTTGGTGCGCTTCACCATCTCGGGATGCTCCAGTACGGTCCATAACCGCTGCTGCTGGCGCAGGTTGGAGGCACCCAGCATCACGATGCCGTCCTTCGTCTGGTACGCCATGCTGGTGGCGTGCCCGGTGCGGTTGCCCGACGGCTTGGGATGGTGGCCGTTGCGCATGAAGCCGGTCACGTGCGAGGCCATCAGGATGATCGCCACATCCAGCATCGCCATGTCGACGCGCTGGCCCTGTCCGGTGCGCTCGCGCTGGAACAGCGCCGCCGACAGCGCATAGGCGCCCATTGTGCCGGTGGCGTAGTCGATCGCCGGTGCGCCGATCTTGATCGGATTCGCCGCCGGCGTGCCGGTCATCGCCATGATGCCGGAGGTGGACTGGATCACGTGATCGTACGCGGTGCGCTCGCGCTTCGGGCCGCCCTGGCCGAATGCGGAGAATGACGCATAGATCAGCCGGGGGTTGATCTTGCGCATCTCCTCGTAGCCGAGACCAAGCGCCTCGAATGCGCCGGGACGGTAGTTCTCCACCAGCACGTCGGCGGTGGCGACCAGCTTCTTCAGGATCTCGCGTCCCTGCTCGGTCTTCAGGTTCAGCGTGATGGCGCGCTTGTTGGAACCCTGTGTCAGGAACCCGGTGCCCATGCCGGCGTGGTTGAGGTCGTTGTCGCTGCCGGAATCGCGACTTTGGTCGGGGTCTTCGGGATGCTCGACCTTGATCACATCGGCGCCCATCAGGCCAAGCTGATAGGCCGCGAACGGGCCCGCCAGCACGTGCGTGATGTCGATGATGCGGATGCCCTCGAACGGTCGCGCCATTGGCCCGCTCCCCTGCTGTCCGCGTAACGGTGGCGCCTTGCCCGCATCGCGTCAACACGCTTGGATGCCGCACAGCAGGCGGAGGAAAGCGGGCGATGTCAGTTGATCTCACGATCGCGGGACCGGTGGCGAAGATCGTGCTGAACCGGCCGGAGAAGCTGAATGCGCTGACCCAGGAGATGCGCGCGCAACTGCGCGACTACACGCAGCAGCTCCGCTTCGACGACAACGTGCGCTGCATCATCGTCACCGGCGAGGGCCGCGCGTTCTGCACCGGCGCCGATGTCGGCGGCATGAAGCGTGGCGACCTGCGCGCCGAGAGGCAGAAGATGCAGGGCGGCAGCCACCAGTTCCTGCGCAACCTGCATTCGATCGAGAAGCCGGTGATCGCCGCGGTGCGCGGGCCGACGGTCGGCATCGGCTGGTCGATCGCGCTGGCCTGCGACCTGATCGTTGCATCTGAAACTGCCCGCTTCTCGCAGGTGTTCCGCCGCATCGGCCTGGCGCCTGACGGCGGGGCGATCTGGTTCCTGACCCGCCGCCTCGGTCTTGCGCGCGCCAAGGAGCTGGTGTTCACCGCGCGATTCGTCGAGGCACCCGAGGCGTTGTCACTGGGGCTGGTCAATCACGTGGTGCCCGACGGCGAGCTGATGGCGAAGACGGAGGAACTTGCTGCCGATCTCGCCAGTGGTCCCACCTTTGCGTTCGGCATGGCGAAGAAGCTGTTCCACATGGCGAACGGGCCCAGCTACGAGGACTTCCTCGACTACGAGGCGGTCGTGCAGCCGCAGCTCGACCAGACCGAAGACCATCGCGAAGGCGTCGCCGCGTTCAGGGAGAAGCGGGCACCCAAGTTCACCGGCCGCTAAAATCCCCTCTCCGCCCTGGGGCGGAGAGGGTCAGGGTGAGGTGGGGCCCCGTCTACACCGGATCCCACGGATACACATCCCGCGTCCGCTCCAGCGGCGTGAAGCTGCCCTTCACCGCCGGCAGCCAGTGCTCGGCCAGCTTCTCCGGCGACCAGCCGTCGGTACGCGCCACGATGCGGATCGGCCGCGGCTGATTGTACAGGTATACCTCGTTGCCGCGCACGCCGAAGATCTGCCCCGACACGCCCGCCGCCGCATCAGTGCCCAGGAACGCGATCAGTTGCGAGATGTGATCCGGGCGCGTCCTCTCGGCACGCGCCTTCATCTGCTCTTCCGTCTGCCCCGGCACCGTCTCGATCATCCGGCTGAACGCGTGCGGCCCGATGCAGTTGGAGCGGATGTTGTAGCGCTGCATGTCCATCGCGATGCAGCGCGACAGCCCGGCAATGCCCAGCTTCGCCGCGCCGTAGTTCACCTGTCCAACGCTGCCGATCAGCCCCGACGTCGAGGTGATGTGCACATAGCAGCCGCTCTCCTGCTTGCGGAAATGCGGCACCGCGGCACGGCTGACATAGAAGGCGCCATACAGGTGCACCTTCATCACCGCGTCCCACTCCTCGGGCGTCATGTAGTGGAAGATGCGGTCGCGCAGGATGCCCGCATTGTTCACCACCATGTCGATCCGACCGAAATTGTCGATCGCCATCTGGACGATCTTCTGCGCGTTCTCCCATTCGGCGACGCTGTCGGTGTTGGCCACCGCGCGGCCCTGACCGTTCGCCTGGGCGATCTCGGCCACCACCTGCTGCGCCGGGCCGACATCGTGGCCTTCGCCGGTCACCGCGGCGCCGACGTCGTTCACCACCACCTTGGCGCCGTTCGCGGCCAGCGTGATCGCCGTCGCCCGTCCGATGCCGCGCCCCGCGCCCGTTACGACAGCGACCTTGCCGTCCAGCATTCCAGCCATACGCTTCTCTCCCGTCGGATACCGATGGCCCACAATGCCCCGTGCGACGGCATGTGTCATCCTCCGGTGGGAGGACGCCCAGCCTACTTCCGCCCGACATCCGCCCCGCTCAGCACGAACTGCGCCAGCGTCTTGCCCAGGCAGATGTTGAGCTGTTCCAGCGCCTTGTCGCGGTCGGCCTTCGGCGCGCGCTCGAGGTCGACGCCGCCGTCGTTCGCCCACGTCCGCATCAGGTCGAAGCGGCGGAACAGCGCGACACCCGGCATCGTTGCCACCTGCTGCATCACGTTCTCGTACGGATCGAGATCGGTGTTGGCGCGCAGGAAGCGGCTGAACTGCGGGTCGATCAGCACCAGGTCGCCGCTGGCGGCGCGCACCGCCTCGGCACCCTTGTGCAGCACGTCCAGCAGCCCGTCCGGTTGCAGACCGCGCACCGCCTCGACCGTTCCGGTCTGCCACAGCACCAGCGGGTAGTGCTTTTCCTTCAGCGCCGCCTCGATCAGCGGCAGCATGTCCTCGGCCGTCATGCCGCGACCGCCGCGCACCGTCAGGCGGAAGTCCACCGACGGGATCTGCGCGTGCAGCGCGTTCACCGTGCGCCAGGGGAAGGAACCGCCCTGCGCGGCGCCGGGGGTCATCGACGTCACCGAACCGACCGTCGTCGCCGATCCTACTGCGAGGATGTCGACCGCGCCGCCGGCAGCGATGGCTGCCGCCAACTGGCCCAACGGCGCATCGGTCCGCACGAATTCGTCCGGTGCGCCGCACACCCCGTTCTGCTCGGTGCCGGCCAATGCCGGCGGCACGAGCGCGAGCAGGGCACAGAACGAAAAGGCGGAGACCAGGCGGCGCATGGGGCTACTAACCGGTATCAGTCCGCGCGACCGCCGGCAAGGTAACCGGCTGCCGCTGCACCCGGGCGCGCCCCTTCTCGCGATACCACGCCGCCAGCGCCGCCACCGCGATCATCGCCAGCGCGCCGAACAGGTTCACCGCGATCTGCATCGCCACATCTTCGTCCGCCTCCAGGCCCAGCCGGGCGATGAAGCCAAAGAAGATCCCCGAGCAGAACACCGGCAGCGAATTCTGCCCCAGCAGCACCAGCGGCGCCGCGATGCGCGAGCGCAGCCACTCGGAGTCGCGCGGCACTGCATGCATCGCAAGCCACGCCAGCGACAGGATCGACAGCAGGCGGAACGGATGCAGCCCCGTCTTGTCCTCGGTGATGACGAAGCGGATCACCGGCGCCGGCATCGACGCCAGGATGCGCGCATGGGTGTCGATCACCCAGATCACGATCACGCCGGCCAGCAGCACCAGTACCGCCGCCACATCGATCGGCCAGCGCACGCGCGGCATCGCCGGCGGCGCATAGGCCATGATCGCGCCGATCATGAACAGCACCTGCCAGGCCAGTGGATTGAAGAACCAGCCTTCCCCCGTCCAGGCCGGCAGGTTGATGCCGGTGACGCGCACCACGGCGTAGCAGGCGAGCGATGCGGCGAACAGCAGCGCCGGTTTGCGCAGCAGCGGCAGCACGGCGGCGAAGATCAGCAACAGCGCCACATACAGCGGCAGGATGTTCAGCAGGTTGGGCTGGAAGCGCAGCAGCAGCGCCTCGAGCAGCGCGCGATATGGCGCATCCGCCAGCACGTCGAGCCGCGTCTCCTCCAGGTAGAACGTGCGGTCCAGCGCGGTCGCGGAATACGCGACCTGCGCGGTATACACGACGAACAGGAAGATATGCGCGACATACAGCGTCCACGCACGTCGCAGCGTGTCGGCGGCGGCATACAGATAGCCCTGCCGGTCGAGTTCGGAGCCATAGGCGATGCCCGCGCCGAAGCCTGCGAGCAGCACGAACACTTCGGTCGCGTCGCACATCGCGAAGTTGCGCAGGCTGTAGTCGCCCAGGACGTCGCCGGGGATGTGGTCGGTATAGATCCACCAGAGCGCAAGGCCGCGGAAGAAGTCCACGCGCAGATCGCGGCGACGGTTGCTGCGGATCAACGCCATGCTGCCCTCCGCAGGCCCATGTGGTGCGTCGCGGCAGAGGCTACAACGAAGCAGCAATCGCCTCCACATCGGCCCCGGCAGGCGACGCCGGATGGCGTGACAGCAGCAGCGTCTGGCGGCGGATCGCATCGCGCACGTGATCGTCACGGCGGACGATGCCGGCAAGCGCGGGGGATCGGCCCAGGAAGTTCTGGCAGGCGCGCTCCAGCGTGGCGAAGGTGCGCTCGCCGGCCGGGCGCGTGGCGGCCTGGTTGACCACCACTCGCACGTCGCCATGCGGCCGGTCGGCGGCGTACAGCTTCAGCACCGCATACGCATCGGTCAGGCTGGTCGGTTCGTCGGTCGCCAGCACCAGCAGCGTGTCCGCCCAGGCAGACATCCGCCGCACCGAACGGTCCAGGCCGGCGCCGAGGTCCAGCAGTATCGCACTGTAACGGGGCGCTTCTCCGTGCAGCGCAGCGAGCGTCTGTTCCAGCGCCGCCGGGTCGATCGCCGACAGCGCGCCGGAACCGGAACGACCGGCGACGATGTCGAACCCGCCTTCGGCATGATGCAGCACGACGTCGGACAGCGTGGCGCGGCCGGCGATCACGCTGCCCAGGTCCTGCCGCGGCGTCAGGCCGAGCTGGATGTCCACATTGGCGAGGCCGAGATCGGCATCGAACAGCAGCACGCGACGCGACCGGCGCGCGAGCGCATGCGCCAGCGTGATGGCGAACCATGTCTTGCCGACGCCGCCCTTGCCTGAGGCGATGGCGATGGTGCGGCCTTCCGTCATGCGTGCGGTCCTGTCAGCAGGCGCGCGGCGAGCCACGCCGGGGTGAGGGGGATCAGTCCATCGGCGGCACCCGGGCCGATGCCGGCTTCCGTCAGCACCAGGCCATGGCTTGCGGCGGTCAGCACGCCGCCCAGCCGCCGCGACAGGTCGCAGCGTGTTGCTACCATCAGCCGCACGCCCAGCGCGGCGTAGGCCTTTGCCTGGTCGGCGGCCTCGGCTGGATCAAGGCCCGCCGGCAGCACCAGCACCATCTCGCCACCGACCGTCGCCGCCAGCGTGGCAAGTTCCTGCGTCTGTGCAGCGTCGAAGGGATCGCAGCCTGGCGTGTCGATCAGCACCGGGGTCCCGGCCTGCCGTCGTGCCGTCGCGCGCCCCAGCGAGACCGGTTGGCAGGCCACCACCAGGCTGATGCCCAGCAATCGGGTGAACGCCGCAAGCTGCTCCGTGGCACCCGCCCGTTGGCCATCGGCCGTGATCACCAGCGGCGTGATGCTCGCCAGCACCAGCCGCGTCGCCAGGCGGGCGACGACCGTAGTCTTGCCGGCACCGGGAGGCCCGATCAGCAGCAGCGGACGGTCATGCAGCGGCAGCGTGCCGAACGGGAGCGCACGCGACAGCGCGGTCTCCAGGTCGCCGTGCAGCAGCGCCTGGCGCAGCGCGACCGGCACGCCATGGAACTCCAGCGCAGCCAGGCGCACCGGATCGGGTAGTGGCAGCGGCGGCGGCCGGTCGTCGTCCGGATCCAGGGCGGCGGTGACCTCGACGCCGCCCGCCACTGGGCGGGTCGCCAGGATCAGCGCGTCCTCGCCCAGGTCCGCCCGCACGTGCGCCATCGCCTCGGGCATCGCGGCGGCGCGATACAGCTTCAGGCGCATGGCGGCACCGGGGCAGGGCGGTTCATATCGTCCCCACCGTCCTGATCCGCGCCCGCGGGTGGATCTCGGCCTGCGCCAGTACCGGCGTCGCGGGGCGGATGCGCTCCATGATCGCGCGCACATGGCTGCGGATGCCGCCCGAGGTCAGCAGCACCGGCGTCTCTCCCGCATTGCCCGCAGCATCGAACGCGGCGCGCAGCTTCAGCATGAAGTCCTGCAGCTTCGAGGGCGCCATCGCCAGCTGAAGGTCCTCGGGCGGCCCGCTCAGTGCCTGCGCAAATTCCGCCTCCCACTCCGCCGATAGCGTCACCAGCGGGATATAGCCGCCGGCCACCGTCTGGCTGTCACTGATCTGTCGCGCCAGCCGCGCACGCACATGCGCGACGATCGCCGGGATGACGCGCGCACCACCGCCGCAGATCTCCTGGATGCCCTCCAGAATGGTCGCCAGATCGCGGATGGATATTCTCTCGGCGAGCAGGCTCTGCAGCACGCGCTGCACCGCGCCCACCGTGATCTGCGACGGGATCAGGTCGGAGACCAGCTTCTGCTGCTCGCGCGGCAACTCGTCCAGCAGCTTCTGTGTCTCGGCATAGGACAGCAGCTCCGCCATGTTCTCCCGCACTACCTCGGTCAGGTGCGTGGTCAGCACGCTGGGCGGATCGACCACCGTGCAGCCGCGGAACATTGCCTCTTCCTTCAGCGATGGATCGATCCACAGCGCCGGCAGGCCGAATGCCGGCTCTCGCGTCGCCTCGCCCGGCACCGGCGGGGTGCCACCCTTCGGGTCCATGGCCAGCAGCATGGTGGGTCGCAGCTCGCCGCTGCCTGCCTCGATCTCCTTCACCCGGATGGAATAGTTGTCGGCATCCAGCTGCATGTTGTCCTGGATGCGCACAGGGGGCAGCACGAAGCCCATCTCGGTCGCAATCGAGCGACGCAGGCCCTTGATCTGTTCGGTCAGCCGCGGCGCGTCGCCGCCGGCGAGCGTCAACAGGCCGTAGCCCAGTTCCAGCCGTATCATGTCCATCCGCAGCGCGTCGCTGATCGGCTGCTCGGTCAGCACCGGCGCCGGCACCGTCTCAGACACCGCGACCGGCGGATGCGTATGGCGCAGCCACGCGCCAGTGCCGGCGAGGCCGGCCAGTGCCATGAACGGCAGCGCCGGCAGGCCGGGCAGCAGCGCCAGGATGGTCGCCACACCGGCCGCCATCGCCAGCGGCTTGGGGCTGCTGCCAAGCTGGCGGATCAGCGCCACGTCGGCGGTGCCTTCCATGCCGCCCTTGGTCACCACGATGCCCGCCGCGGTGGAGACCAGCAGCGCCGGTATCTGCGACACGAGGCCGTCGCCCGCGGTCAGCGTGGTGAAGGTCGCCGCCGCGTCGGCGAAGCTCATGCCGTGGCGCAGCAGCCCGATCGCGAGGCCGCCCAGGATGTTGATCACGGTGATGATCAGTGCGGCAATCGCGTCACCGCGCACGAACTTGGCCGCACCATCCATCGCGCCGTAGAAGCCGCTTTCCTCCTCCAGCTCGCGGCGGCGGCGACGCGCCTCCTTCTCATCGATCAGGCCGGAAGACAGGTCGGCGTCGATCGCCATCTGCTTGCCCGGCATCGCGTCCAGGCTGAATCGGGCAGCCACTTCGGCGATGCGGCCCGATCCCTTGGTGATGACCATGAAGTTCACCACCAGCAGGATCGAGAAGATGATCAGCCCGATCACCACGTCGCCGCCCATCAGGAAGCCGCCGAACGCCGCCACCACGTGGCCGGCGGCGAGCGGTCCTTCGTTGCCGTGCGACAGGATCAGCCGGGTCACTGCAACGTTGAGCGACAGCCGCAGCAGCGTGGTCAGCAGCAGCAGCGTGGGGAATGACGAGAAGTCCAGCGGCCGGTTCAGGAACAGCGCCACCATCAGCACCAGCACCGCCGCAGTGATCGAAAGCGCAAGCCCCAGATCCAGCAGCAGTGTCGGCAGCGGCAGGATCAGCACCGACAGCAGCACGACCACGCCCAGCGCGAGGCCGACATCGCTGCCCGGCGCATACTGTCGAACGCGCTCCGCCAGCGCTGCAAGTAGTCCCGGGAGTGCTGCGGCGTCAGCCATGATGGAGCCGCCCCCTCCCCCCGGCCCCCTCCCGCAAGGGGAGGGGGAGTAGGTTCAGAACTCCCCCTCCCCTTGCGGGAGGGGGCTGGGGGGAGGGGGCCGCAGTTCCAGCCACTACACCCTCAAGCCGCGACGCCGGCCGCGGGCGGCGGCACCGCAACACCCTGCGCCGCATAGTCCCGCAGCTTATTGCGCAGCGCCCGGATGGAAATGCCGAGAATGGTCGCCGCATGCGTGCGGTTGCCCAGCGTGTGGCCCAAAGTCTCGATGATCAGGTCGCGCTCCACCTCCTCCATGCGTCGCCCCACCAGCGACGCGATGGTGCCCACCGCCGAAGGCTGCGGTGCCGGCGCTGCCGGCCCACCAAGCTCGATCGCCTCGATGCCGATCGCGGGCCCATCCGCCAGCAGCACAGCGCGGTGGATCGTGTTCTCCAGCTCGCGCACGTTGCCGCGCCACGCATGCGACGTGAGCCGCAGCGTCGCATCATGCGACAGCGGCCGGTACGGCAGCCCGTTCACCTCCGCATAGCGACGCGCGAAGTGCTCGGCGAGTGCGGCAATGTCGCCCGGCCGCTCGCGCAGCGCCGGGATCCGCAGCGACACGACGTTCAGGCGGAAGTACAGGTCCTCGCGGAACGCGTGATGCTGTACCTCCGCCATAAGGTCGCGATTCGTGGTGGCCAGTATGCGCACGTTCACCCGCACCGGCGCGCCGCCGCCCAGCCGGTCGATCTCCTTCTCCTGCAAGGCGCGCAGCAGCTTGGCCTGCAGGCGGATGTCCATCTCGCTGATCTCGTCCAGCAGCAGCGTCCCGCCATCCGCCGCCTCGAACTTGCCGACGCGCCGCGCCACCGCGCCAGAGAAGGCGCCCTTCTCGTGCCCGAACAGCTCCGACTCCAGCAGGTTGTCAGGGATCGCCGCGCAGTTCAGCGCTACGAACGGTCCGCCGGCGCGGCGCGAGCGGCGATGGATATGGCGTGCCAGCACCTCCTTGCCGGTGCCTGACTCACCGGTGATCAGCACCGACGCTTCCGATGCTGCCACCTGCTCGGCGCGATGCACGGCCGCCTGCATGGCCGGGTCGCGCACCACCATCGCGTGGGCCTCCCCCGAGACGGCCTCCAGGATCGCGGCGATCAGGTCGGGATCGGGCGGCAGCGGCAGGAACTCGCGCGCGCCATCGCGGATCGCCTGCGCCGCCGCATCGGCATCGTCGCCACGCCGCACGCGACCACCGGCACTGCGATGCGTTCGGCGGCGAGCGCGCGCACCACGCCGCCCACGTCGTGCACCACGTCGCACAGCACCAGGTCCACCCGCGCGTCCGCGCGCAGTCGCACCAGCGCGGCGTCAGAGTTGTCCGCATGGTCCAGCTTCGCACCGCGCGCCATCGCGATGCGTGCCGCTTGGCCGAGTTCGCCTGCCAGCGAGCCGATGATCAGGACGCGCATGTCCGGCTATCCTGCCCGGTCCGCTTTGACGATCTCGGTCATGGTCACGCCGAGACGGCTGTCGTCCACCATGACCACTTCGCCACGCGCGACCAGGCGGTTGTTGACGTAGATGTCGATCGCCTCGCCCAGCTTGCGGTCCAGCTCCACCACCGCACCGCGCCCCAGCTTCAGCAACTGGTTGACCTGCATCGTGGCCTTGCCCAGCACGGCGCTGACCGTGACCGGAATGTCGTAGACCGCCTCGAGTTCGCGCGCGCCGCCGCGCTGTCCGGCAGCGTCGGAATTGGATCCGACGCCATCGGCGAGTTCGGCGAGTTCCATGTCAGCCGGCATCGACCGTCTCCCTGATTGCCGCATCCGCGCTCAGCAGTCCCGCGGGGGCGAGGATCGCCGCCACCTCCTGCCACAGCGCGGCGGCATCGCGCGTGGCAGCACCGTTGTGCCAGGCGATGCGCACGTCGCCTGGCGGCATCGCATCGCATTGCGCGAGGTGCACATGTGCCGCGAGTTCCGGATCCAGCCGCGCGATCTCCTGCTTCACCGCGACGGCGGTGGCCGGGTTGGCGCGGATGGTGATGGCCGGCTCCTGGGTCAGCCCTGGCAGCACCGCCCGAATGATCGCGCGTACCTCTGCCTCGCCATAGCGCGCACACAGCGTGGGGAACAGCGCAGCGAGACTGTCCAGCAGCAGCCGCGCGATCTCCTCGGCCGACTGTTCGACCTGTGCCGCCGCCGCATCGCCTTCTGCTGCGAACCTCTCGGCCACGTTGCGTACCGCGGATGCGGTCGCTGCCGCATCGCCGGTGGCCGCCTCCTGCAGTCCCGCATCGTGCCCGTCTCGCCACGCCGCCTCGCGCGCCGCGGCGAGGTCGCTTGGCGAATACACCGCCTCGACCGCAGTCGCCTCGACTGCCTCGGTGGTCGGCGTGTCGAAGTCCTCGGCGAACAGCGCGCCTGCGGCCTGGGCGAAACCGTTCATCTAGTACACCATCTCCTCGAATATTGCTTACGCTGCCTTCCGTCGGTTTCCGCTACCTAGCCTATGGGTGCGAGAATCCCTCCAAATCGTGTCGATAGTTCTTCCGTGGGTTTCCGCAACTTTCCGCTTGCATACGCACCTGCTGTCCTGTCAAAGTCCTGTCACCGCAAACGTCGGGCACAGATAATGCGCGTGATCAGTGAAGGCCCAGTGAAGATCACCAAGGCCACGATCGATGCGGGTTGGCGTCGTCGGGCGCCCGAGCAACGCCTTGTCATTCGGGACAAGGACTGTCGTGGGCTGGCCTTGATCGTGAATAGCACGACGATGTCTTGGACCTATGGCTATCGGCCGCGCGGCCTCGACCCACACACCGGCAAGAGGTGGCCGAACCGGACTGTCACGATTGGCAATCCGGCTACGCACTCAGTCGATGATGCCAGGACGGAAGCGAACCGCCTGAAAGGGAAGGCGGCTGCGGGTGAAGATCCGGCAGCAGAGAAAAAAGCTGCGGCCGAGGCAGCGCGCCAGAAGCGCAGTGGAACGCTGGGACGGCTCGCCGAAAGCTATGCGAAGGCGCTTCCCAAGCGCGCAAAAATGCGCGGTTCCGGCCTGCCATCTCCCGGTTATGTCGCGGCGGAACTGGCGCAGGTACAGTTTGCGCTGATGGCTATGGACGCCTCCGATATGGCGGCTGGCGAGCTAAGTGAAGCAGGTCTGCGGAGGCTACTTGATGAGACCTCCGGCAAGGGAACGATCGCAGGCAAGCGTTTCGGCGCGCTGTCGCGCTTCCTGGATTGGACACAGGACGCGGGGCATATCGCTTCGAACCCATGCTCCTTGATCGCCAGGACCCGTCGCCCAAAAGCGCCACAGCCAAGGGGGAACTATCTCACGCCGCCTGACTTGGGTCGCCTATGGCGCGCGGCTGAACTGATGGATCAATCCGTCTATGGAGATCTCGCTCGATTTCTTATTGCAGTGCCATGTCGCCGCGCTGAGGCAGCAAAAATGGATTGGGCACATCTGGACCTGAGACTTGCTGAATGGCGCCAGCCGTCGCATCTCACGAAGAACCGGGAAGCGCACAGGCTATTTCTGCACAGCCTCGCTATCTCGATCCTGCGTGACCGACATGCGACGGCTGGGCACCCTAAAGCCGGGTTGGTATTCGTCGCGCCTAGGTCGCGCGCCGTGGTGACGGCATTCAATGAAATGAAGCTCGTGCTTAGCAGGAAATCCGGCGTAACCGGTTGGACCTGGCACGACTTCCGCCGCTCATTCGCCACGGCGCTGGGCGAGGCCGGCATCCCAGAGGCGGTGGCAGACGCGGTGCTGAACCATCGCCAGTCCGCGACACGCGGTGGCGTCCTGGGCGTCTACCAGCGCGCCAGTCGCTGGCCAGAGCAAGTGAAGGCCATGGAACTATGGGGCCGGCTGCTCGCCGACGCCATCGAAGGACGCGAGACGGATGCGAAGGTGGTCCCATTGCCCACACGCACCGGCTGAACGACCGCGCCGGGCGGCTCCCGGCAATGACGGGGTTGGCAGGCGAGCGTCGGAAGCGCTCGCCCGCCGTTGGCCCCGATGACGGAGGTTAATCCAATGTACGAGACCGGAAGTCTCGGTAGCATAACCGCGCCTGCCACGCACCGGCCCAAGGCGCGCAAGCCTTCAACACCCGCCGAGATTTACGCCAAAGCCGAAGAGCGAGAGCTGCTTGGCATGACTACTGACGGCCGGCTCGTTCTCTGGGACACCGGGCGCGTCGTTCCAATCACCCGCTTCCGC
>DASSRN010000035.1:0-14175 GCA_035701785.1 Acetobacteraceae bacterium
GATCACCCGGGTGCTGAACCATCTGCTGAACGTCACGACCTATGCGCTCGATGTTGGCGCGATCACGCCGAGTTTGTGGGGCTTCGAGGAGCGCGAGAAGCTCATGGAGTTCCATGAGGCTGCGTCGGGTGCGCGGCTGCATGCGAACTATTTTCGTCCGGGCGGTGTGGCGAAGGATCTGCCGGCAGGACTCGACGCGCGTATCGCCGCCTGGGCCGAGGCTTTCCCCAAGTTCATCGACGAGTTGGAAGAACTGCTGACCGGCAACCGCATCTGGAAGCAGCGCACCGTCGATATCGGTATAATGGACGCACAGCAGGCGCTGGCCTGGGGTTTCTCCGGTCCGTGCCTGCGCGCGAGCGGCGTGCCGTGGGATCTGCGTCGGTCGCAGCCGTACGACAAATATGCCGAGGTCGAATTCCAGATCCCGGTTGGGCGCAACGGCGACTGCTACGATCGGTACCTGGTGCGACTCGCCGAGATGCGCGAGAGCGTCAAGATCATCAAGCAGGCGCTGGCCAGGATGCGGCCGGGGCCGATCAAAGTGCAGGACCGCAAGTTCACGCCGCCGCACCGGTCGGAGATGAAGCGCTCAATGGAGGCGCTGATCCACCACTTCAAGCTGTACACCGAGGGCTACCACGTGCCGCCCGGCGCCACCTACACGGTGGTGGAAAGCCCAAAAGGCGAGTTCGGTGTGTATCTGGTTGCTGATGGAACCAATCGCCCTTACCGTTGCAAGATTCGTGCGACGGGCTTCGCATTTCTCCAGGCGATCGACGTGATGTCGAAGCGACACATGCTGGCCGACACTGTCGCGATCATCGGGTCGCTCGATATCGTATTCGGCGAGATCGATCGATGAGTGACGTGGTGCAGCCGGCGAGCTTCGCGTTCGATGCAGAGAGCGAGGCGGCGATTCCGCCGATCCTGGCGAAGTATCCGCCGGGCAAGCAGGCGAGCGCGGTGATCCCGCTGCTCTACCTGGTGCAGGGCCAGATGAAGCGGCAGACCGGCAGCGCCTGGGTGCCGACTGCCGGCATGGATGAGGTGGCGCGGCGGCTGGATATGGCGCCGATCCGCGTCTACGAAGTTGCGACGTTCTACTTCATGTTCAACCTGAGGCCGATCGGCACGTGGCACTTGCAGGTGTGTACGACGACGCCGTGCTGGCTGCGCGGGTCGGACGATGTGGTGGCGACATGTCGTGCGGCGACCGGCATTCAGGGCTGGGGCGAAACGAGCGCCGATGGCGTGTTCACCATGACTGAAGTCGAGTGCGTCGGCGGCTGCGTCAATGCGCCGATCATCCAGGTGAACGACGACTTCTATGAAGACCTGGATGCAGAGAGCACGCAGCGCCTGCTGGACGCGCTGCGGCGCGGTGAACCGCCGAAGCCTGGTTCGATGAAGGGCCGACAGACGTCGGCTCCTGAAGGCGGACCGACGACGCTGACCAGCTTGCAATTCGAAGGCTGACCCGGATGTTGCAGGACAAGGACCGCATCTTCACCAACCTGTACGGCCTGCACGACCCGATGCTGAAAGGTGCGCGGTCGCGGGGCGATTGGGACGCCACCAAGGCGATCCTTGAGAAGGGTCGTGAGGCCATCGTCGAGGAAGTGAAGGCTTCCGGCCTGCGCGGTCGTGGCGGCGCTGGTTTCCCGACCGGGCTCAAGTGGTCGTTCATGCCGAAGCAATCGGACCGGCCATGCTATCTGATCGTGAATGCGGACGAGAGCGAGCCTGGCACCTGCAAGGACCGCGACATCATTCGTCACGATCCGCACAAGCTGGTGGAGGGCTGTCTGGTCGCGGGCTTCGCGATGGGCGCCTGCGCCGCCTACATCTACATCCGTGGCGAATTCGCCAATGAGGCGAAGGTGCTGCAGGCGGCGATCGACGAAGCCTATGCCGCCGGGCTGATCGGCAAGGATGCGTGTGGCTCAGGCTATGTGTTCGACGTGTTCCTGCATCGTGGCGCCGGCGCGTATATCTGCGGCGAGGAGACCGGGCTGCTGGAAAGCCTGGAAGGCAAGAAGGGGATGCCGCGGCTGAAGCCGCCGTTCCCTGCCGCGGTCGGGCTGTATGGCTGCCCGTCAACGGTGAACAACGTCGAGAGCATCGCGGTGGCGCCGGCTATCATGCGTCGCGGAGCGGCGTGGTTCAATTCGCTCGGGCGGCCGAAGAACTCGGGGCCGAAGGTGTTCTGCATCTCCGGCCACGTGAACAAGCCGTGCAACGTCGAAGAGGAACTGGGCATTCCACTGCGCGAACTGATCGACCGCTATGCCGGCGGCGTGCGGGGTGGCTGGGACAATCTGCTGGCGGTCATACCCGGCGGTGCTTCGGTGCCGGTCATTCCAAAAAGCGTGTGCGACGATGTGCTGATGGACTTCGATTCACTGCGCGAGGCGCGCAGCGGGCTTGGCACCGCGGCGGTGATCGTGATGGACAAGTCCACTGACATCATCAAGGCGATCGCACGACTGTCGAAGTTCTACATGCATGAAAGCTGTGGCCAGTGCACGCCGTGCCGCGAAGGCACCGGCTGGATGTGGCGAGTCATGACCCGGATGGTGGAGGGCAGGGCGGAGGTGCCCGAGATCGATACGCTGGACCAGGTGACGCGGCAGATCGAAGGTCACACGATCTGTGCGCTTGGCGATGCGGCGGCCTGGCCGATCCAGGGACTGATCCGCCACTTCCGTCCGGTGATGGAAGAGCGCATCGCCGCCTATAAGGCGCGCACGCCGATGCGCATGGCGGCGGAGTAGAGCGCGTCATGGCCAAAGTCACCGTCGACGGCATCGAGGTCGAAGTCCCCAACGGATCCTCCGTGCTGCAAGCCTGCGAGGCGGCCGGCAAGGAGATCCCGCGCTTCTGCTACCACGAGCGCCTGTCGATCGCCGGCAACTGCCGCATGTGCCTGGTGGAGATCGAGAAGGCGCCCCCGAAGCCGATCAGCTCCTGCACCTACCCGGTCGCCGACGGCATGGTGGTACACACCGACAGCCCGATGGTGCGCAACGGCCGCCGCGGCGTGATGGAATTCCTGCTGATCAACCATCCACTCGATTGTCCGATCTGCGATCAGGGTGGCGAGTGCGACCTGCAGGACCAGGCAATGGGCTACGGCATGGACCACTCGCGCTATGCCGAGAATAAGCGCGCGGTGAAGGACAAGAACCTGGGGCCGCTGGTGAAGACGGTGATGACGCGCTGCATCCACTGCACGCGCTGCATCCGCTTCATCTCTGAGGTTGCCGGCGTTCCCGACCTCGGCGCCACCAGTCGGGGCGAGCACATGGAGGTCGGCACCTACGTCGAGCGGGCGCTGGGCTCAGAACTTTCTGGCAACATCATCGATCTGTGCCCCGTCGGAGCGCTGACGTCGAAGCCATACGCCTTCGTCGCGCGTCCGTGGGAACTGTCGAAGATCGACAGTGTCGATGTGCTGGACGCGGTCGGCACCAACATCCGCATCGACGCGCGCGGGCCGGAGGTGCTGCGCATCCTGCCGCGGCTGAACGAGGACGTGAACGAGGAGTGGCTCGGCGACAAGTCACGCTTCGCACTGGACGGGCTGCGGCGCCGCCGGCTCGATCGCCCGTGGGTGCGGCGCGCCGGCAAGCTGATCGAGGCAAGCTGGTCTGAAGCGTTTGCCGCTATCGCCGAGAGGCTTCGCGGCGTTCCGGGCGAGCGCATCGGTGCGATTGCCGGTGACCTGTGCGATGCCGAGAGCATGCTGGCGCTCAAGGATCTGATGGTAGCGCTCGGCTCGGCCAACCTCGACTGCCGTCAGGATGGCGCGCACCTCAACGCGTCGCGCCGCGAGTTCTACGCGTTCAACAGCACGATCGGCGGCCTCGATGAGGCCGATGCGATCCTGTTGATCGGCACCAATCCGCGCCGCGAGGCGCCGGTGCTGAACGCGCGTATCCGCAAGCGCTGGCTTGCCGCCGGCATCCCGATCGGCCTGATCGGCAGCGAGACCGACCTGACCTATCGCGTGCAGCAACTCGGCACTGCACCGAACGTGCTGAACGCGCTGGAGGAGGGGTTCCGCAAGCGGCTGAACGATGCCGGCAAGCCGATGGTCACCGTGGGCCAGGCGGCGCTGGCACGGCCCGACGGCAGCGCCGTGCTCGCCGCAGCCTGGCGTCTCGCTGCGTCGGTGGGCGCGCTGACGGCGGAGTGGCATGGCTTCAACGTGCTGCACACTGCGGCTGCGCGGGTCGGTGGGCTGGATCTGGGCTTCGTTCCAGGCGCGAATGGTCGCTCGCTCGCGCAGATGATGGACGGCGGCGTCGACGTGCTCTGGCTGCTTGGCGCCGACGAGTTCGACACGACGCGCATCGGTGCCAATACGTTTGTGGTGTATCAGGGGCATCACGGCGACGCAGGCGCGGCACGTGCCGATGTCATCCTGCCAGGCGCGGCCTATACCGAGAAACCCGGCACCTACGTGAATACCGAAGGGCGCGTGCAGCGCGGTTTCCTTGCGGTGTATCCGCCCGGTGACGCGCGTGAGGACTGGAAGATCCTGCGCGCGTTCAGCGAACTGGTCGGGCACAAGCTGCCGTACGATACGCTCGACGCGCTGCGCGCGCGGCTCGAGCAGGTGAACCCGGCGTTCGGCCGCATCGGTTTCCTGCCGCGCTTCGGCGGCACCGATCTGAGCGCGCCGGCCGGCGATCCGGCCGCGCTATCGGACGTGCCGTTCGCGCCGGCGATCGCCGACTACTATCAGACCGATCCGATCAGCCGCGCCAGCCCGACCATGGCGGCCTGCACCGCGACCTTCGCGGCGACACCGCTGGTCGCGGCGGCGGAATAGCGGCATGTACTCGTTCTTCTACCACACCGATATCGGCTGGGTAATCCTGACCTTCATCGAAGCGCTCGCGCTGCTGGTGCCGCTGCTGATCGGCGTCGCTTATCTCACCTACGCGGAACGCAAGGTCCTGGCTGCGATGCAGTTGCGCAAGGGACCGAATGTCGTGGGCCCATTCGGGCTGCTGCAGCCGTTCGCCGACGCGCTGAAGATGATCATGAAGGAGACGATCATCCCGGCGGGTTCCAACCGGCTGCTGTTCCTGATGGCGCCGATGCTGACCTTCGGGCTGGCGATGATCGCCTGGGCGGTGATCCCGGTGAACTACGGCTGGGCGATCGCCGATATCAATGTCGGCATCCTCTACCTGTTCGCGATCAGCTCGCTGGGCGTCTACGGCATCATTATTGCGGGCTGGGCGTCCAACTCGAAATACGCCTTCCTGGGCGCGCTGCGCAGTGCGGCGCAGATGGTCAGCTACGAAGTCTCGATGGGCTTCGTCATGGTCTCGGTGTTGTTGTGTGTCGGCAGCCTGAACCTGACGGATGTGGTGATGGCGCAGAAGACCATATGGTTCTGCCTGCCGCTGTTCCCGATGTTCATCGTGTTCTTCATCTCGGCGTTGGCAGAGACCAACCGGTCGCCGTTCGACCTGCCGGAGGGCGAAAGCGAAATCGTCGCCGGCTTCTTCGTCGAATACAGCGCGATGGCGTTCGCGCTGTTCTTCCTGGGCGAATACGCCAACATGATCCTGATGAGCGGGATGACCACCATCCTGTTTTTGGGCGGCTGGCTTGGACCATTCGGCATCCTGCCGCAGCTTGGACCGATCTGGTTCATCCTGAAGGTGTGCTTCTGCCTGTTCGTGTTCCTGTGGGTGCGCGCAACCTTCCCGCGCTATCGCTACGATCAGTTGATGCGACTGGGCTGGAAGGTATTCCTGCCGCTGTCACTGCTATGGCTGGTGCTGACCGCGGGGGCGCTGATGCTGTTCGGCGGCCTGTCCAATGCTTGAAGGAGCCGGCTGATGGCCTTCCTCGACCGCACTGCGCGCAGCATGCTGCTGGGCGAACTCGTCGCCGGGCTGGGGCTGACGCTGCGATACTTCTTCCGCCCCAAGGCCACGATCAACTACCCGTACGAAAAGGGTCCGATCAGCCCACGCTTCAAGGGTGAGCACGCACTGCGCCGCTATCCCAACGGCGAGGAGCGCTGCATCGCCTGCAAGCTGTGCGAGGCGATCTGTCCGGCGCAGGCTATCACCATCGAGGCCGAACCGCGCGAGGACGGATCCCGACGCACGACGCGCTACGACATCGACATGACCAAGTGCATCTACTGCGGCCTGTGCGAGGAGGCCTGTCCGGTGGACGCCATCGTTGAAGGCCCGAACTTCGAGTTCGCCACCGAGACGCGCGAGGAGCTGCTGTACAACAAGGAGCGCCTGCTGGCGAACGGCGATCGTTGGGAACCGGAGCTCGCGCGGCGGCTGGAATTGGACGCGCCGTATCGATGATCGCCACCATCGCCTTCTATGTCTTTTCGGTGATCCTGCTCGCCTCAGCCGCGATGGTGGTGAGCTCACGCAATCCCGTGCACTCCGTGCTGTTCCTGATCCTGTCGTTCTTCAATGCGGCAGCATTGTTTCTTATCGCCGGCGCCGAGTTCCTGGCGATGATCCTGCTGATCGTCTATGTCGGCGCGGTCGCGGTGCTGTTCCTGTTCGTCGTGATGATGCTGGACATCGACTTCGCCGAGTTGCGCGGCGGGTTCCAGCGCTACCTGCCGGTAGGCGCGACGGTCGGTGCGGTGCTGTTCCTGGAGCTGGTGATCGTGCTCGGCGGCTGGAAGTTTGCGCCGGATGTGGGGACATTGCGCTTGTCGCCGACGCCGGCCGGCGTCAGCAACACGGCGGCGCTGGGACGCCTGCTGTATACCGACTATGTCTTCCTGTTCCAGGCTGCTGGCATGCTGCTGCTGGTCGCGATGATCGGCGCAATTGTGCTGACCCTGCGAGACAGGAAGACGTCGCGGCACCAGAGCATCCGTGCGCAGACCGATCGCACAGCGTCCGAGACACTGGAGCTAGTGACTGTCTCACTCGGCGCCGGGGTGAAGGAGACTGGCATCTTCGGTCCGAAGATTGCTGAACCGGCAGAGGTCGAGGAAGCGCCGCATGGGCACTGAGGTCGGGATTGGCCACTTCCTGGTTGTCTCCGCGATCCTGCTCGTGTTGGGCATCTTCGGCATCTTCCTGAACCGCAAGAACGTCATCATCATCCTGATGTCGGTCGAGCTGATCCTGCTCGCGGTCAACCTGAACCTGGTGGCGTTCTCCGCTGCGCTGGGTGACCTCGTGGGCCAGGTGTTCGCGATGTTCGTGCTGACGGTCGCGGCGGCCGAGGCGGCGATCGGCCTCGCCATCGTGGTGATCTACTTCCGTAACCGCGGCTCGATCCAGGTCGAGGACGTGAACCTGATGAAGGGCTGAGATGATCTACGCCGTCGCGGTCTTCGCGCCCCTGTTCGGATCGCTGATCGCTGGCCTGCTTGGCCGGTCGATCGGCGATCGCGCCGCCATGGCGGTCTCCGTGCTGTGCATGCTGGTCGCCGCGGCGTTCGGGCCACTGGCATGCTTCCAGCTGGTCTCGGGTGACGCCGACGCCGGCACCGTCTCACTCGGCACCTGGATCGATGCTGGGCGCTTCCATGTCGAATGGGCGCTGCGCTACGACGTGTTGTCGGCGGTGATGGTGGCGATGGTGACCTTCGTCGCCATGCTGATCCACGTCTATTCGATCGGCTACATGGCGCACGACGCCTATCCGCGCTACCGGTTCTTCGCCTACCTGTCGCTGTTCACCTTCTCGATGCTGATGCTGGTGACAGCAGACAACCTGCTGCAGCTGTTCTTCGGCTGGGAAGGCGTCGGCCTTTGTTCGTACCTGCTGATTGGCTACTGGTACGACCGCCCATCTGCCAATGCCGCGGCGATCAAGGCGTTCATCGTGAACCGCATCGGCGACCTGTTCTTCGCGGTCGGCATCGCGCTGCTGTTCATGGTGTTCGGCTCGATCGAGTTCTCCACCATCTTCTCGGACATACCCCAGCATCTCGGCGATACCTACTCGGTCCTCGGCCGCACCTTTCCTGCATACGAGGTGATTGGCGTGCTGTTGTTCATCGGTGCGATGGGCAAGTCGGCGCAGATCGGGCTGCATGTCTGGCTGCCGGACGCGATGGAGGGCCCGACGCCGGTCTCTGCGCTGATCCACGCTGCGACCATGGTTACCGCCGGGGTGTTCCTGGTGGCACGCATGTCGCCGATCTATGAGTTCGCGCCGTTCTCGCTGGGACTGGTCACAGTGATTGGTGCGACCACGGCGTTGTTCGCGGCGACCATCGGCTGCGCGCAGAACGACATCAAGCGGGTGATCGCTTACTCCACCTGCTCGCAGCTTGGCTACATGTTCGTCGCCGCCGGCGTCGGCGTGTATCAGGCGTCGATCTTCCACCTGATCACCCACGCCTTCTTCAAGGCGCTGCTATTCCTGAGCGCCGGGTCGGTGATCCATGCGATGTCAGACGAGCAGGACATGCGCAAAATGGGGGGGATCTGGCGGCTGATACCGGCGACCTATGTGGTGATGTGGGTCGGCAGCCTGGCGCTCGCTGGCGTGTTTCCGTTCGCCGGCTACTACTCGAAGGACGCGATCATCAATGCGGCCTACGCCGCGCATAGCGGTGTTGGAACCTACGGCTTCATCTGCACCGTGCTGGCCGCTTTCCTGACCGCATTCTACTCGTGGCGGCTGCTGATCATGACGTTCCACGGCAAGCCGCGGGCCGATCACCAGGTGATGGAGCACGTGCACGAGAGCCCGCTGGTGATGCTGGTGCCACTGTTCGTGCTGGCGGCAGGGGCGCTGGTCGCAGGCTTCCTGCTGCATTCGCACTTCATCGGCGAGGGCTGGCAGGAGTTCTGGGACGGCAGCATCTTCAACGCGCCCGACAACCATACCATCGCCCGGCTGGAGGACGTGCCGTTGTGGGTCGATGCTACCCCGACGGTCGTTGGGCTGCTTGGCATCGCCACTGCCTACGTCATGTACATGCTATATCCGTTGCTGCCGATCCAGCTCGCGAACCGGTTCCGCGGCATCTATCTGTTCCTACTGAACAAGTGGTATTTCGACGAGTTGTATGACGCGGTGTTCGTGCAGCCGGCGATCCGGCTGGCACGCGTGTTCTGGCAGATCGGCGACGCGACGATCATAGACGGCGTACCCAACGGCCTGGCCGAGATCACCGTTGACGGGTCACGCCAGGCGGTGCGGATCCAGACCGGCTCGCTCGCCGTCTATGCATTCGTCATGCTGATCGGCGTCGTGCTGCTGGTCGGCCTGTTCCTGGTGTCGCGATGAACGCCGCCGGCTTTCCGATCCTGTCGCTGATCACCTGGCTGCCTGTGGTCGGCGGGCTGATCATCATGTCGGTGCGCGGCGACGAAGCGACTGTTGCTTCGAATGCGCGCTGGACGGCGCTGTGGACCAGCCTGATCGTGCTGGTGCTGTCGGTCGTGCTGTGGGTGAAGTTCGACCCGGGCGAGGCCGGCTTCCAATTCGTTGAGGACGTTGCGTGGCTGCCGGAATACAGCGTCGGCTACAAGATGGGCGTGGACGGCATCTCGGTGCTGTTCGTGCTGCTCTCCACACTGCTGACGCCGATCTGCATCCTGGCGAGCTGGGACGCGATCACGCGCTCGGTGCGCGAGTACATGCTGACCTTCCTCATCCTCGAGACGATGATGGTCGGGATGTTCTGCGCACTCGACTTCGTGGTGTTCTACGTGTTCTTCGAGGGCGTGCTGATCCCGATGTTCCTGATCATCGGCGTCTGGGGCGGCCCGCGGCGGGTCTATTCGGCATTCAAGTTCTTTCTCTATACGCTCACCGGATCGGTGCTGATGCTGCTGGCGCTGCTGGCGATGTGGTTTCAGGCCGGCACCACGGATATCGTTGTACTGCTGAAGACGCCGATGCCGGTTGGCATGCAGAACTGGCTGTTCCTGGCGTTCCTTGCCTCGTTTGCGGTGAAGGTGCCGATGTGGCCGGTGCACACGTGGCTGCCGGATGCGCATGTCGAGGCGCCGACCGCCGGCTCGGTGATCCTTGCCGGCGTGCTGCTGAAGATGGGCGCGTATGGGTTCCTGCGCTTCTCGGTGCCGATGCTGCCGCAGGCATCGGTGCATTTCGCGCCATTGATGTTCACCTTGTCGGTGGTCGCGGTGATCTACACCTCGCTGGTGGCGCTGGCGCAGGAGGACATGAAGAAGCTGATCGCCTATTCGTCGGTCGCGCATATGGGCGTGGTGACGATCGGCATCTTCACGTTCAACGTCCAGGGCATCCAGGGTGCGCTGTTCCAGATGCTGTCGCACGGCGTGGTTTCCGGCGCACTCTTCCTGGTGGTGGGCGTGGTGTATGATCGTATCCACACGCGCGAGATCGCGCGCTATGGCGGCCTGGCGGATCGTATGCCGCTTTACGCGCTGACCTTCATGATCTTCACGCTGGCGTCCACCGGGCTGCCTGGCACGTCCGGCTTCGTCGGTGAGTTCCTGGTCATCGTGGGGTCGTTGCAGGTGAATTTCTGGCTGGCGCTGCTGGGCGGCATGGGCATGATCCTGGGCATCGCCTACATGCTGTATCTGTACCGCCGGGTGATCTTCGGCCGCCTGACCAAGGAGGATCTGCGCGCGATTCTCGACCTGTCGCCGCGCGAGATCACGGTGTTCGTGCCGCTGATCCTGGTCACGCTATGGATGGGCATCTATCCGTCGAGCTTCTCCAGCTTCTGGGATGCCTCGGTGTCCGCCATGGTGCAGCAGCACACTGCGGCGGTCGCTGGTACGGTCAAGGTGGCGGGAGCGTTGCCACGATGAACTGGGCCATCGCACTTCCCGAGATCGCGCTGTCGATTGTCGCCATGGCGATCCTGATCTTTGGCGTGCTGAAGCGGGACGACACGTTCTTCCTGTCCAGCATGTTCGCTCTCGGCGGTTTCCTGCTGGCGGCGTTGCTGGTGGTCACCGGCAATCGCGGCATCGGCTTCCATGGACAGTTTGTGAGCGATGCGTTCTCGGCGTTCGTGAAGGTTCTGGTGCTGGCCGGTGCGGCGCTCGCGCTGGTGCTGTCGCTCGACTACAACCGCCAAAACCATATCGCGCGATTTGAATACCCGGTGCTGATGGTGCTGTCGGTCACCGGCATGATGGTGATGGCGTCGGCGGCCAACCTGATGACGCTGTATCTCGGGCTGGAACTGCAATCGCTGGCGCTCTACGTGCTGGCGGCATTCGCGCGCGATGAACTGCGGTCGTCCGAGGCCGGCCTGAAGTATTTCGTACTGGGTGCGCTTGCATCGGGCCTGTTGCTGTATGGCATATCGCTGGTCTACGGCTTCTCCGGCACGATGGATTTCGCGTCGCTGGCGAAGGTGCTGTCACAGCCACAGGCAGCGTCGCCTGGGCTTATCGTTGGCGTTGTGTTCGTGCTGGTCGGGCTGGCTTTCAAGATTTCCGCGGTGCCGTTCCACATGTGGACGCCGGACGTCTACGAAGGCTCCCCGACGCCGGTGACGGTATTCTTCTCCACCGCGCCGAAGGTGGCTGCGTTCGCGCTCCTGCTGCGCACCATGGCGACACCGTTCGGTCATCTGCTGATCGCCTGGCAGCAGCTCATCGTGCTGGTCTCGATCGCGTCGATGATCCTTGGCTCGCTGGCGGCGATCGGACAGACCAACATCAAGCGGCTGATGGCGTATTCGTCGATCGGGCATATGGGCTACGCGCTGATCGGCCTCGCAGTCGGCACGCCTGAAGGCGTACGCGGCGTGCTGATCTACCTGATCGTCTATGTGTTCATGAGTGCCGGCACGTTCGCCTGCATCATCGCGATGCAGCGCAGGGGCCGCGCACTCGAGCAGATAACCGACCTGAACGGACTGGCGCGCACCGACCCGGCGCTGGCGCTGGCGATGGCGGTGTTCATGTTCTCGATGGCCGGCATCCCGCCGCTGTCCGGCTTCTTCGGCAAGCTGTACGTGTTCCTCGCCGCGGTGCAGACTGGCATGTTCACGCTGGCAGTGATCGGCGTTCTGACCTCGGTGATAGGTGCCTACTATTACCTGCGCATCGTCAAGGTGATGTATTTCGATGCGCCCGAGGCGCCGTTCGATGCGCGTCCCGCGTCGCTGTCATTCGTCGCGGCGGCTACCGGGCTGTTCACCGCATTCTTCTTCGTTTTTCCGGCGCCGTTCGTGGGTGCGGCGCAGGCTGCGGCCAAGGTGCTGTTCGGGTGACCAGGCCCGCACGTCCATGCTGCTGGTCGTAGACTGCGGCAACACCAATGTGGTGTTCGCCGTGCGTGATGGCGCTGCCTGGCGCGGCATCTGGCGCGTGCGCACCGAGGCGCAGCGCACGTCGGACGAGTACGGCGTGTGGCTGATGACGCTGCTAGACCACACCGGGCTGAAGCGAGTGGACATATCGGCGGCGGTGATCGGCACCGTGGTGCCTGCCGCGTTGTACCATCTGCGCCGGCTGTGCCGCGACTGGTTCAGCATCGAGCCGCTGGTGGCGCGCTCCACGCTGGACTGGGGCTTCGACATCCGCGTGAACAACCCGGCGGAGGTGGGCGCAGACCGGCTGCTCAATACACTGGCGGCGCACAATCGCTTCGGCGGGCCGTTGATCATCGTCGATTTCGGCACCGCCACGACATTCGATGTGGTGGACAAGGACGGCGCCTATCTCGGTGGCGTGATCTGCCCCGGCATCAACCTGTCGCTGGAAGCGCTGCACCAGGCGGCGGCGCAGCTGCCTCGGATCGGCATTGCACGACCTCAGGCGGTGATCGGCCGGCAGACGGTTCCGGCCATGCAGTCCGGCATCTACTGGGGTTATGTCGCGCTGGTGGAAGGTCTGGTCACGCGCATCAAGGCCGAATACGGCGGCCCGATGAAGGTGGTCGCCACCGGCGGATTGGCGCCTCTCGTCGCGGAAGGTACCTTGATGATCGAGCAGATCGAACCGGACCTGACGCTGGACGGGCTGCGGATGTTGGCGGAACGCAATCCTGCGCCCACATTGCGATCAGACAGGACGCGTCTGATCGAACAGGACTGACGAACAGGAATGGACTCCAGATCGCGTGATCTCGCTTTCCTGCCGCTGGGCGGGACGGGCGAGATCGGCATGAACCTCAATCTTTACCGCTGCGACGGCAAGTGGCTCGCGGTGGACTGCGGCATCGGCTTTGGTGGGGCGGCGCATCCCGAGGTCGATGTTATGATGCCGGATGCCGGCTATATCGCCGATCGGCGCGACGACCTTTTGGGTCTCGTCATCACCCATGCGCACGAAGACCATGTCGGTGCGGTGGCCTGGCTGTGGCCACAACTGCGCTGCCCGGTCTACGCCACACCGTTCACCGCTGCTGTGCTGCGTCGCAAGCTGGCCGAGGTGCAGCTGCTCGACAAGGTGAAGCTGACGGTTGTGGCGCCTGGGGCTGCGATCGAACTCGAGCCGTTCAAGCTGCGGTTTCTGCCCGTTACTCACTCGATTCCTGAAGCCCAGGCGCTGGCGATCGACACGCCGTACGGCGTGCTGTTGCATACCGGCGACTGGAAGCTGGACCCGTCGCCGCTGATCGGCACACCGACCGACGAGAGCGCCTTTGCGGCACTTGGCGAACGCGGCGTGCTGGCGATGATCTGCGACTCCACAAATGCGATGGTGGAAGGTCATTCGGGCAGCGAGGCGGAGGTGCGCCAGAGCCTGACGGTGCTGCTGCGCGGACTGCGCGGGCGCATCGGCGTCACCTGCTTCGCATCGAATGTCGCGCGCGTTGGATCGGTGGCGCATGCTGCGCATGCCGCGGGACGCAGCGTGGCGCTGGTGGGCCGCTCGCTGCGCAACCTCGACGCTGCCGCGCGCGAGTGTGGTTATCTGCGGGACCTGCCGCCGTTTCTGACCGAAGACGATGTGGACGACGTGCCCGACGATAACCTGCTGATGCTGATCACTGGCAGCCAAGGCGAGCCGCGAAGTGCGCTCGCACGTATCGCGATGGATACCCATCCACGCGTCGCGCTGGGGCAAGGTGATACCGTGGTGTTTTCGTCGCGGGTGATCCCCGGCAATGAACGCGCGATCGGCACGGTGCAGGACAATCTGGTGCGGCGCGGTGTTACGCTGATGACCGACGTCGATCATCTGGTGCATGTGTCCGGGCATCCTGCGCGCGACGAATTGCGGCGCCTGTATCGATTGGTGA
>DASSRN010000036.1:0-13148 GCA_035701785.1 Acetobacteraceae bacterium
TTCAACAAGGCGTTCTGGAGCGCCGCCGAGACCGATCCGCAAAGTCCGGCCGCCAGCATTCCTCATGCTGCCACGATGAACCGGCTGCCGAAGACCGTCGTCTCGACCACGCTCGCCGGCTATCCAGGCTGGAACGCGACCCTGGTCAGCGACGACCTGCCAGGCGCAGTCGCACGGCTTAAAACGACGGCGCCCGGCGATCTCTACTCGTTCGGCGGCGCCGGGCTCGCACAGAGCCTGATGCGGCACGATCTGGTCGACGAGTACCGGCTGATGGTCACGCCCGTTCTGTTCGGTGACGGCAAGAAGCTGTTCGCCCCTGGACGGGCGCAGCACGCGCTGTCGCTGCTCTCGATCACGCCGCTCGATACCGGTGCCGTGATCCTGCACTACCGGCGCGAGCGCAACTCGTAAACCCAGAGGAGATCAGCATGTCCTATGTCGACGGCTTCGTGGTCGCCGTGCCGAAGCACAACATTGAAGCCTACAAGGCCCTGGCGCGCACCGCCGGCGAGGTCTGGAAGGAACACGGTGCGCTCGCCTTCGTCGAATGCCTCGCCGATGACGTGCCCTACGGCGAACTCACCTCCTTCCCGCGGGCCGTGCAGGCCAAGGACGACGAGGTCGTCGCATTCTCGTGGATCGTCTATGCGTCGCGCGAGCAGCGCGACGCGATCAACGCGAAAGTCATGGCGGACCCACGCATGAAGACCGGCATGGAGAACCCGCCATTTGACGGCAAGCGGCTGATCTACGGCGGCTTCCAGGCGTTCCTGGAACTGTAGGGCACCCTCGTCACTCCGCAGGCGCCGCCGTGCGATCCATCACGGCGGCCCAGCCTCATGCCGCTTCGTCTGCCCCGTATTGCGATGGATATGCTCCTGCAACTGCCGGCGCGCGGCTTCGAACGCGTCGCGTACCGCGACATGCAGGTCCTCATGCGCGTGGTCCTGGCCCGGCTCCCGGCTGACCACGATATTGCCGCCCGGCAGCGCGAGATCGATATGGACGTGGTAGATCTTGCCCTGGTGATGACGTCGGTGGGCGGCCTCCATCGTCACGCGACATGTGGTCACGCGATCAGACAATAGTTGCAACTCGGCTGCCTTGCGCCGCACCTGGGACTCGACCGACGGCGAGGCATCCATGCCGCGGAAAGAGATCCTGACGTCCGATGCCACCTGCGCCTCCTCGACTGGCTTTGCCCCAGCATAGCGCGCGGCCTCGCCACGGTTCGTTGATCTCGATCAATGCAGTCCCGAAAAGGCGGGGGCAGCCGCGATACATTGATTGGCATGATCAAGATTGACGGACCGTCCCGGATCGGCGCGAAACATCGCGCTGCCACGGAGAGCGAGCCATGATCAGTCCCGCCTACGTCCGCCTGATGGCGCAGTACAACGCCGAGATGAACCGCCGGCTCTACGCCGCCGCCGCCCGGCTGACCGACGCTGACCGCAAGGCCGATCGCGGCGCGTTCTGGCAATCCATCCACGGCACGCTCAACCATCTGCTGTGGGGCGACATCCAGTGGATGTCACGCTTCGATAACTGGCCGAAGCCCGGAGTCGGCCAGAAGCAGAGCGCCGGCATGGTGGACGACTTCGCTACGCTGCACACGCGCCGCGTGCAGGCGGATGCCGATATCTGCGCCTGGGCGGATCGCATCGACGACAGCTGGCTCGCCGAAGACCTGACCTGGTTCAGCGGCTCTGCCGGACGCGAGATGCGCCGCCAGAAGGGACCGCTGCTGGTGCACTTCTTCAACCACCAGACGCACCATCGTGGCCAGGCGCATGCGCTGCTGACGGCGTGCGGGCAGGAGACCGGCGACACCGACCTGTTCCTGGTGGTGCCCTCCGCCTGACCGCTCGTTTGGCATCGGCGCAGTGGCCGCGCTAGCCTCCCGGACATAACGGGAGGAAACACGCATGCATCTACGACGTACGGCCGTGCGCCTGCTGGCGGCGGCATCGCTGATGATCGCCGCCACCGCCGCCTTCGCCGAGACCCAGCGCGGTGTCACCGACACCGAGATCCTGATCGGCACGATCACCGACCTGTCCGGCGTCACCGCCGTGCAGGGCGTCAACAACGCCAACGCGGTGCGCCTCGCGTTCGACGAGGTGAACGAACAGGGCGGCATCAACGGCCGCAAGATCCGCTACATTGTCGAGGACAGCCAGTACCAGGTGCCGCGCGCGGTGCAGGCGATCAACAAGCTCATCAACAACGACGGCGTGTTCATGACGATCGAGGACGGCGGCACGCCGATGAACAACGCCACCTTCCCGATGGCGATCGAGAAGAACACGCTGAAGCTGCTGCCGCTGTCGGCGGCGCGCTCGATGTTCGAGCCGTTCCACAAGCTGAAATTCAGCCAGTATTCGTCCTATGTCGATCAGATGCGCGCCGGGGTGAAATATTTCGTCGAGCAGCGCGGCAAGAAGGCGGTCTGCGCGATGTACCAGGACACCGACTTCGGCAAGGACGTGCTGGCCGGCGCGCAGCTTCAGACCGAGGCGATGGGCATCAAGATCGTCGCCACCACCGCGCACAAGCCCACCGACACCGACTTCACCGCCGCCGTCAGCAAGCTGCGCGACGCCCAGTGCGACCTGATCGCCATGGGCACCATCGTGCGCGATTCGACGCTGATCATCGCCACGGTGAAGAAACTCGGCTGGAACGTCGACCTGCTGGGCCAGGTGGCGTCGTACGACACCGCGATCGCCGAGGCGCCGGGCAATGTCGCAGAGGGTTTCTACGCGATGTCGCCCTCGCTCTACGCCTATCCCGACGACCCACGGCCGGCGATCAAGGCACTCGGTCAGAAATACAAGGCGCGCTACGGTTTCGAGATCAACTACCTGGGTGAGATGGGCTATACCTCGGCGCAGATCGCCATCGAGGCGCTGAAGCGCGCAGGCCGTGACCTCACCACCGACAGCATGGTGAAGGCGATGGAGAGCATCCAGGACTTCCACGACGTGTTCGGCGGCACCTACTCGTTCAGCGCCACCAGCCACCACGGCGCCACTTCGGCGTTCCTCTCCGTGGTGCACAACGGCCGCTGGGAACCCGTGGTGGATCGCGCGCTCGCGTATTGAGCGCGCGCCTCACCAGGTGGCGAACATGATCCCCACGGCAACGGCCATCGCCGCGGTGCACAGCCATCCCATCGCCCAGAGCGGCCGCGGCAGCACGAAGCTGCCCATCACGTCGGGCCGCATCGCCATCAGCATGATGATCACCATCAGCGGCACCGCGACGACACCGTTGATCACCGCCGACCAGAACAGCGCCTTGATCGGGTCGAGGCCGACAAAGTTGGCTGCGATCCCGATCAGCGTGGAAAGCGCGATCGTGGCGTAGAACCCCTTGGCGTCGAGCGGCCGGCGGTCGAGCCCTGTGGTCCAGCCCAGCGCCTCGCCCAGCGCGTAGGCGCCGGAGCCGGCCAGCACCGGCACCGCGAGCAGCCCGATGCCGATGATGCCGACTGCGAACAGCGCGAAGGTGAACACGCCGGCGATCGGCCGCAGCGCCTCGGCTGCCTGCGCCGACGTCTGGATGTCGGTGACGCCGTGCGCATTCAACGTCGCAGCCGTGCTGACGATGATGAACAGGCTGATCAGGTTCGAGTAGCCCATTCCGGTATAGGTGTCGAAGCGCATGCGTCGGAACTCTGCATGCGCCTCTTCGGGCGCCTCGAGCAGCGGATGCTCCAGCGGATTGATCTGCTCCTCTTCTGCCTCCTCAGACGATTGCCAGAAGAAGCAGTAGGGGGTGATCGTGGTGCCCAGTACCGCGACCACGGTGACCACGTAGTCGGTGTTCAGCGAGAAGCAGGGTATGAATGTGCGGTGAAGCACCAGTCCCCATGGCACGTGCACCACGAGTGCCACGGCCACGTACGAAAGCAGCGCGAAGCTGAACCACTTCAACACAGCGACGTAGCGCTCGTAGCGGGAAAACACCTCCAGCAATGTGCAGAATACGGCAAAGGCGACCACGTAGAGGTGCACCGGTCCGCCGATCAGCAGGTTGAGCGCGGCGGCCATCGCGCCGAGATCGGCGCCGAGATTGATCGTGTTGGCCAGCAGCAGCAGTGCGACGATCGCGTAGAGCAGCCAGCGCGGGTAGTGCATGCGGATGCCGCCGGCGATTCCATGCCCGGTCACCCGACCGATGCGCGCGCTGATCTCCTGGATCGCCGCCATCAGCGGGAAGCAGAACAGCATCACCCAGCACATCGCATAGCCGAACTGCGCGCCGGCCTGCGAGTAGGTGGCGATGCCGCTGGGATCGTCGTCCGACGCGCCGGTGATCAGCCCGGGACCGAGCCGGGCCAACAGCCTCTTGTGATCGGCAGTGCGCGGCGCACGGTACCGGGCAATGCGGGCCGCGAGTGCGTGGCGTGTTCTGGCCATGCCGATCACGGCAGCGCGCCTATGGCGATGCGATCAACCCCTCGCGTGCCAGCACCGGATAGATGCCGCCGCCCAGCATCATGGTCAGCAACTGCTGCGGCACCGGCGACACATCCAGCGTCTGGCCGCTGCGCGGGTTGCGCACCATCCACGCATCGATGTCCAGTTCCGCCGTGTCGCCTTCCTCGAACGCCGCCGACACGCCGGCGCACTCGCACGCCAGCAGCCCGTAGTTGACGGCGTTGCGGAAGAACAGGCCGTTGATCGTCTCCGCCAGCAGGAAGCCGATGCCGCAATTGCGCAGGCTGCGCGCGGCGGGGCGCGACGATCCCATGCCGTAGTTGAAGCCGCCGACGATGGTGTCGCCCGGCTCAACCTCATTCACCCAGCCGGGCCGGTTGTTCATGAACACCGCGGTCGCCTGCTCCTCGGCGCTGCGATACAGGAACGGACCGGGCAGCATCAGGTCGGTGTTGATATTGTCGCCGAACTTCCACACGCGCCCGCTTCTCATGACACGTCTCCCTGGAAGAACTCGCCGGCGCCGGCGATCTGTCCGGCGAGCGCGGAAGCGGCGACGGTGGCCGGCGAGGCCATGTAGATACGCGCCGATGGATCGCCCATGCGGCCCTTGAAGTTGCGCGTGCTGGCGGTGATGCAGACCTCGTTGGGTCCGAGCACGCCCATATGGCCGCCGACGCAGGCGCCGCAGGTGGCGGGCGTCACGATTGCCCCCGCCTCCATCAGCGTCGCGACGTAGCCGGCGGCGAGTGCCGCGCGATGGATCGCCTCGGTGCTGGGCGTGACGATGAAGCGCGTGCCCGCGGCGACCTTGCGCCCCCGCACCACCCGCGCCGCCACCGCAAGATCGTCGAGCGTGCCGTTGCAGCATGCGCCGATGAACGCCTGATCGATCTTCTGTCCGGCAACCTCGCTGACACCGACCGAATTGTTCACCACTGCATCCGGCAGCGCGACCAGCGGCTCGATGCTGCCCAGGTCGAGGCTGCGGCGCTCCTTGTAGGTCGCATCGTCGTCCGGCATCACCGGCGTGAACGGCTTCGGATTGCGCGCCTTCACGTACTCCACCAGCGTGTCGTCGGGTTCGAAGATGACGAACTCGGCAGATAGTTCGGTGCCCATGGTGGTGAGCGTGCGCCGCGCGTTCAGGCTCATGCTGGCCATGCCAGGGCCACCGTACTCGATGTTCTGGTTGACATGCGCGCCCCAGCGCCCGGCGATGGTCAGGAAGATGTCCTTCGCCGACACGCCAGGACGCAGTGCACCGCTCAGGTCGTAGCGGATCGTCTCGCCGACGCGAAACCATGCCTTGCCGGTGGTGACCGCATACAGCATGTCAGGCCCACCGACGCCGCGTGCCGCGCAATTGAACGCGCCGGCGCTGCATGTGTGCGAGTCGGCATTCACCAGCACGGTGCCGGGCAGCGCGTACGCCTTGTCGGCGATCACCGCATGGCTGATGCCCTGGTCCGGGCCGACGTCATGCAGCCGCTCGATACCGAACTCACGCGCAAAGGCACGCGCGGTCTGCATGCATTCGGCGGCCTGCGCGGTGGGCGCCGGCACCAGGTGGTCGAACACGATTACCACCTTCGACGGATCGGCCACCTTCAGCACCCGCCGCCAGCCTTCCGGCAGGAACGACAGGTCGATCAGGCAGGCGGTCTCCACGTCGACCACCGCGACGTCGCCGGGTGCCACACGCCGCAATCCCGCCGCGCGCGCCAGGATCTTTTCGGTGATTGTCATGCCCATCGACTGTCCTCCCGACCCAACGTCATTGCGAGCGAAGCGAAGCAATCTCGGTCACGGTGCGCAACTTGACCGAGCTTGCTTCGTCGCTGTGCTCCTCGCAATGACCAGGATGTGTGATCTGTCTAGGGACGTCTGGCTAATTACCGCGTCGCCGAAGCAGCTTGGGCTGCGCGGCCCGTGACTTCTGGGCTGGCCTGCAATCCAGATTGCCCTTCGGGGTGGCGATTGCTCGGGTAACATCTGGTTCAGCGGTCGTGCAATGCGCTTGACCTCTGCATCAGGGCCATCTTTGAAGGAAAGTCGCCGAGCCTGAGAGCTTGCCTGCTGGCTGCACATCGATCGGCCGGTCGGAATGATGCGCACCTCCCTAGGCATAGCTCTGATTGCCCCGCAATAGAAGGGAAAGCCATTGAGCGGCTCAATTCGCCCGCAGATCGGGACACTCATCCTCGCTACGAGCGCCATCCAACTTGCCAATGGGTTTTTCGGAACCTTTGTTTCACTGCGTGTTACAATTGAGAACTTCGACGCGGCCGGCGTGGTGCTCAGTAGCTACTTCGGCGGCTTTACCCTTGGCGCGTCTCGCTGCAGCAGAATCATCGAGCGGATAGGGCACATTCGCGCTTATGCGGCGTTTGCAGGTATGGTCGCCGCGGCTACGTCCGTCATGCCGCTACTCGTCGGATCGCTGTCCTGGCTGGTGTTGCGAGCGATTGTTGGGTTCGGCTGCGCCGGGATTTTTGTAACCACCGAGAGTTGGCTGAACGCCAAGGCCCTGCCATCGCAGCGAGGCAAAGTCTTCTCGATTTATATGGTCGGCACGTTCCTGGCTCTTGCGATCGGGCAGCTGCTCATTGGCGGCGTCGATATCTCGTCGGCCGGGCCGTTCAATGCAATCGTCGCGCTGTTCGCTGTGGCACTCGTCCTGGTCAGCGCGGCCCGAACCGAGCCACCGCAAGTTAGCATGGTGACTGTGCTGCCTTATGCCGTCCTTATCCAGGGGGCACCGCTCGCCATCGTTGGCTGTGCGGTGAGCGGGCTGGTTGCCGGCACCTTCTACGCACTCGTTCCGGCCTGGATGCAGGACCGGAGCGTCGAGCAATCGACCATTGCGCTGTTCATGCTCGTCGCGGTGCTTGGCGGCTTTGTTTTCCAGGTGCCGGTGGGGCGCCTCTCCGATCGCTACGATCGGCGCGTGGTGTTGGCCGCACTCGGCGCCGGCTTCGCTGGCACCGCGTTCGTGATAGTCATTCTGCCCCGCTCTCTCGCTGCGGTTCTACCAGCTGCGGCTCTGCTCGGCGGCTTTATGTCGACACTCTACCCTGTCTGCGTTGCTCATGCTCATGATCGCATGCCGGCCGATCGAGTTGTCACGGTCAGCAGTCGGCTGATCCTCGTGAGCGGGGTTGGTTCGGTGCTTGGCCCGCTCATCGGCGCAGGTCTGATGACTCATTTCGGAATTGACGGTGTGTTTTACTTTATGGCCGTCGTAGTTGCCGTTCTGGCTCTCCTGGCCGGCATTGGCAGTGTGATAACGCCAGCACCTGTGCACGCGAAAGCGACGTTCGAGATCCTGGCGCCTCAGGCTGGACCGCTCGCGCACGATCCGGGCGACATATCGCGGCAGGATCCTTCGCGTCAGGCGGCAATGAGCGCGCCGCGTTTCGACCGCGCAATGTGATGATGGGCCAGACTCGCGGCCGTGCTGCCAGGGGCCGCTGTCATGTCTCTTGGTGTCAGATTTCGAGAGCATCCGCTCGGATCGCGCGATGGACTTTGGCTGCAAATTGATGTCGTGCCCACAGAGTTTCGTCGGACATCTTGGTGATCTGTCGAGGGATCGCTAGATTTCGCGCGGTCTCCTGTAACGGATTCGCGGGCTTGAACCTCCGTATCGCCACCTGGAACATCAACTCGCTGCGCCTGCGGCTGCCGCTGCTGAAGCAGCTGATCGCGGCGCTCGAACCGGACGTGATCTGCCTCCAGGAGACCAAGGTGCCCGACGCGTTGTTTCCGGCCGACGCGCCGGCGCAGCTCGGGTTTCCGCATGCCCTGTACCGCGGCATGAAGGGCTACAACGGCGTGGCGATCCTGTCGCGCCTGCCGATCCTGCTGCACGACATCGCGCCCGACTGGTGCAGCAAGGGCGACTGTCGGCATATCGGCGTTCTGCTGGACGCCAAGGGCGGTCCGGTGGAGCTGCACAACTTCTACGTCCCCGCCGGCGGCGACATCCCCGACCGGACGCTGAACGTGAAATTTGGCCATAAGCTCGACTTCATCGGCGAGACGCGCAACTGGTTCGCTGCGCGCGGCGGGCTGTCGCGCGGTGTGCTGGTCGGCGACCTCAACATTGCGCCGCTGGAACACGACGTGTGGAGCCACAAGCAGCTTCTCCGCGTCGTCAGCCACACCCCGCCCGAGACGGCAGGTCTGAACGCGTGGCTGAGCACCGGCTTCGTCGACGCGGTGCGGCATTTCGTGCCCGAGGATCAGAAGCTCTACACGTGGTGGTCGTACCGCAACCGCGACTGGCGTGCATCGGATCGCGGCCGGCGGCTCGACCATGTGTGGGTGACGCCCGACCTGGTCGGCAGGCTGCAGCGGCAGATCGTGCTGAAGGATGCGCGCGACTGGATGCAGGGCTCGGACCACGTCCCGGTCTGCGTGGAGCTCCGCGTATAACAGCTACCAGGAGCGCAGCGCGCGCAGCCGCGAGGTCTTCTTCGACTGATGTTCGGCCATGCGCTGCAACAGTCCGCGCAGCGCGGTGATCGCCTCGCCGACATTGGGGCCCTTGTTGAGCATCACGCATTCGGCGCGACCGGCCATCGCCGCGTCGGTCATCTCGCCGCGCGTCGGCAGGCCGGACTTCACCAGCGCCTCCAGCACCTGCGTCGCCCAGATCACCGGCACATGCGCCGACTCGCACAGCCACAGGATCTCTTCCTGCATCTCGGCAAGTCGTTCGAAGCCCAGCGCCACCGCAAGGTCGCCGCGCGCGATCATCACGCCGAACGGCTGCCGCCCGGCGGCACGCACGATGATGTCGGGCAGATGCGTCACCGCCTGTGCCGTCTCCACCTTGGCGATGATGCCGAGACGCCGCCAGTCGGGACGGCGCGACGCCAGTTCATTCTGCAGCCGCGCGATATCATCAGGGCTCTGCACGAACGAGAAGCCGATCAGGTCGGCGTGCCGCGCGACGAAGTCGAGATCGCTCAGGTCATCTTCCGTCAGCGGATCGAGCTTGAGGTCGGCGCGCGGGAAGGTCAGGCCGCGTTCGGGCTTCATTTTGAAACCCTTGCGCTGCGCGCGCGTCACGCGAATCTGCACACTGCCGCGACCGCGCGCCTCGACCACGCCGGCGAGCTTGCCGTCGTCGAACACCACGTCGGTGCCGAGTGTCAGGCGTTCAAGCACATCGCCCGGCTCGCACACCGCCTCCAGCATCGCATCGCCGACAAAGGCGCTGACATCCACCACCAGCCGGAAGCGATCGTCCTCATGCAGGCGCTCGCCGGTCTGCCGCCGCACCTCGCCGATGCGGAACTTGGGACCGCCGAGATCCATCAGCACGCGGATGCGCCGCCCGACCGCGTCGCCAGCCCTGTGGGTGTTCTCGATCATCGCAGCCCAGGTGTCCGGGTGGTCGTGCGCGCAGTTGATGCGCACCGCATCCGCGCCGCGTCGGGCGATCTCCAGCATATAGCCGGACTCCTGGGCGGCTTCCGCGCCGAGGGTCACCAGGATGCGGCCGCTTTCCGCCGAGCCGCCCAGCAGCGTGCCGGCATTCGCCTGCAACTGCGCCTCGCCGCGGAAGAACGCTTCAGTACTCGGCGGCCAGTCGGCTGCAGCGGCGCCCGACAGCGTCGCCGCCAGCGCGTTCTGCACCGCCTCCAGCGTGATCAGCACCCGGCTCTCCAGCCGGCCAAGTGATGACAGTCCGTGACGCGCCAGGTCGCGTTGCAGGTTGCGCAGATCGCGCCGGCGCAGTGCCAGGTATTGCGCGAGGTTCGCCGCGCTTGGCAGAAACGCGTCGAGCTCGATCTGCTCGCGCCAGCACGCCGCCCGCTCCTCTGCCTGGGCCGCGACCGACCGCCGCAGATCATCGATTGCGGCCAGCAACTCTCTGCCAGACTGAGCCATCACCACCCCGTTCGGGGCGTGTTAATGCCAGGCGCGAATGACCGCCAATGACAGTTCTCTTGCAGCTCGGGCGGCTACAGCGAGTCGCCCAGCGGCCGCCAGTCCAGCAGGTCCTCCGGCGCATCCTCCCGCCTGCGATCCCAGGCGGTCAGCCCCGACTGATGCCGTGCGACGGCCCTGGCAGCTACGTCGGGTGACGGCCAGTTGCCCGATTGGCGGCCAGCAAAGTGACACAGCCATTGGTTGCGGACCTGGACCAGGCGGACCGTGCCCGCCGTGCTGGGATATTCGTAGGCCATAGATGTCCCCTCTGGTACGGATCATGCCGACCATTGGGTAATTCGTCTAGGTGGCCGATCAGTTCCCCAGGGGTGGCGACAAACCCGCGGACGCGCTAAACGCGCAGGCTCCGCGGGTGTAGCTCAATGGTAGAGCTCCAGCCTTCCAAGCTGGCTATGCGGGTTCGATTCCCGTCACCCGCTCCACTCTGAAAGAATGGGCGGGACCAGGCGGCCCCGCCCGGCTCAGCTTCAGTGATGCGCCTGGTAATAGGCGTTGCGCAGCACGCGGCCCGGCAGCGCGCCGGTGTGCTTGCCGTCCTCCAGCAGCACCTGGCCGTTCACGATCGTCATGTGCACGCCCACCGCCGGCTCCTTGATGCGCCAGCCGCCCGCCGGGAAGTCGTGCACCACGCTCTCCGGGCCCGGCTTCACCGTGGCGGGGTCGAACAGCACGATGTCGGCTGCCAGCCCTTCGCGCAGCAGGCCGCGGTCGGTGATGCCGAACAGCGACGCCGACTCGAATGTCAGCCGCCGCACCGCCTGCTCCAGCGACATCGCGTGCTTCTCGCGCACCCACTCGCCCAGCAGCCGCGTGGTGTAGCCGTAGCCGCCGTGGAACTGCACATGCGCACCGCCGTCGCCCAGGCCGATGAACGCGTTCGGATAGGTCAGGATCGTCTTCACCGCCTCGTCGTCGATGTTGTTCTCCGCCTGGAGGAAGCGGGTCTCCAGCTTCTCCTCCACCACCAGGTCGAGGAACGCGTCGATCACCCGCTTGTTCTGCATTTTGGCGATCTCGCCGATCGTCTTGAACTGCAGCGGCTTGTTCTTCTCGAGCGCCGGCTCGTTCACCCACATGTAGTCCCACCAGGTCTTCGAGAACCCGATTGCACCGCCGATTGGCACCGACCGCTCCACCGCTTCGGCATGCAGCTTGTCGCGCACCTGGGGATCGGCGTAGGCGCGCATCTTGTCCGCGTCCGATGCGATCAGGATCGGATGCCAGGTGGGCAGGCCGCGGAACACCTGGCAGTTCTTCATCGTGAAGTCCTGCGTCACGCGGTTCGGCGAGCACATCGGATAGGCGCGGATGCCGGCGCGCGCGGTTTCATCGACGCGGGCGATATGCTGCTTCCACTTGTCACCTGTGCGCACCGTCTGGCTCAGGCTGTTGTAGATCACCGGCCGGCCACACGCCTCGGAGAGCCGCGACATCAGCCCATCGCTGAGCTCCGGATCGACGCCACCGCCCATCTGCACGGTGCCGGTGCCTAGTTCGCGCAGCACGTCGGCGAGCGCGAAGATCTCCTTCTCATCGGCCCATAGCGCCGGGATCGGGACGCCCTGCGGATCGAAGTGCCCCTTCTGACGCGACCCCGAGAAGCCGATGGCGCCGGCCTGCATGCCGTCGCGCACCACCTGCTGCATCGTCTTGATCTCATCGTCGGTGGCGGCGCGCTTCTGGCATTCCTCGCCCATCGCATAGAACCGCACCGCGGTGTGGCCGATCAGCGTGCCGGCGTTGACGCCCAGGCTCTTGTCGAGCCGGTCCATGTACTGGCCGAACGTCTCCCAGTTGACGTCAACGGTGCGCAGCACCTCCATCGGGATCGCCTCGACGTAGGACAGGAACTCCGCCATCCGCTCTTCCTTGCCGCGCCGCACCGGAGCGAGCGAAAGCGAGCAGTTGCCGAAGATCACCGTGGTGGCGCCGTGCTGCGGCGAGAAGGTGCACAGCGGGTCCCAGGTCACCTGCGCGTCGTAGTGGCAGTGGTTGTCGATGAAACCAGGCGACACCGCGAGGCCGTCCGCGTCGATGGTGCGGTCTGCGGCGCCGGTGATCTTGCCGATTTCGACGATTTTGCCGTCCTTGACGGCGAGGTCGCCGCGGAATGCCGGCATTCCCGAACCGTCCACGATGCGGCCGTTGCGGATCAACAGGTCGTAGGTCATCTCTTTGTCGTTCCTCCGTTTTTCTGGGCCACCCGCGGCGACCCTTCCGCTTTGCCGGAAGCTTGGCACCGACGGGGGGAGGGGGGAAGGGCGGGACCCCGAGGGGGTTTGCAGAGCATCCCGCGCTTGCTATAGGGCGCGCCTTCCGGTCGGGCGCATAGCTCAGTTGGTAGAGCAGCTGACTCTTAATCAGCGGGTCCAAGGTTCGAGTCCTTGTGCGCCCACCAATAATATTAATGAGTTATGCGCTCTACCCAACCCGCCCTCTGAGAGCCTCGTGGCTTGCGGACCCGCAGCGGACCCGCCACGCCAGACAATCGAGCCGTTCCACCGCCTTTTCCGGCTGCTACCATCGATCCCAAGACGCGCGTGGCGAAGAGAGGCCGCCGCCCAACTGAAGGTTCGAGCGACGGCCAAGGGAGGTTTCGACCCACGCCGTTGTCCTTCGGCGCGGCGGGGCATCCCAGCACGCACTTCGCGCGCTTCCACGGCGGGCGCTTCGCCGCAGCCAGCCAACGACGACTCATCGCGTCGGCTGCATCGGCGCGGCGATCGCGCT
>DASSRN010000037.1:0-12668 GCA_035701785.1 Acetobacteraceae bacterium
GACCCTGGTCCGCGGCTGCGCTAGCGCGAACGCATGCGCTTCTCTCTTCGGACTACCACACAAGCCGACGTCCCCGCGCTGCACCGGCTGATGCGCGACTTCGCCGCGTATGAGAAGCTGGAGCACCGCTTCGCGATCACCGAGGCCACGCTCCACGAGGCGCTGTTCGCGCCCGCCCCGCCGCTCTCATCGATCCTAATTGAGGTCGGCGGCGAAGCGGTGGGATTCGCGCTGTGGTACTTCACCTTCGGCACCTTCGCCGGACGCTGGAACCTGTTCGTCGAGGACGTCTATGTGGACGGCGCGCATCGCGGGCAGGGCATTGGCATGGCGCTGTTCCGCCACATGGCGCACGTCGCGCAAGAGCGGGGATGTGCGGCGATGACATGGCAGGTGCTCGACTGGAACACGCCGGCGATCGAGTTCTACCGCCATATCGGCGCGAGGCCGGTGCGCGGCTGGATCGCCCAGGAACTGAGCGGCGTTGCCCTCACCGCGCTGGCCGAAGGAGAAGGCAATGGCTGAACAGAGTTTTGATCTGGTGGTGGTGGGCGGCGGTCCCGGGGGCTACGTCGCGGCGATCCGCGCCGCGCAACTCGGCATGAAGACCGCGGTGGTGGAACGCGAGCACCTGGGCGGCATCTGCCTCAACTGGGGCTGCATTCCGACCAAGGCGCTGCTGCGCACGTCCGAGATCAACCACCTATTGCACCACTTGCCCGACTTCGGCTTCGCCGCGGTCGAGCCGCGCTTCGAGATCGACAAGGTGGTGAAGCGCTCGCGCGCGGTGGCGAAGCAGCTATCGCAGGGCGTCGCGTTCCTGCTGCGCAAGCACAAGGTCACGGTGTTCGACGGCGAGGGCAAGCTGGCCGGCAAGCAGACGTTGGGGGTGACGAAGGGCGGCAAGGACGTCGCCACGCTGAAGTCGCCACACATCGTTCTGGCGACCGGCGCGCGGGCACGGCAGCTGCCCAGCCTCGAGGCGGACGGCAAACTGATCTGGTCCTACAAGGAGGCAATGGTGCCGCCTGCAATGCCGAAGTCGCTGCTGGTGATCGGCTCCGGCGCGATCGGCATCGAGTTCGCCAGCTTCTATCGCAACATGGGTGCCGAGGTGACCGTGGTGGAGGTGCTGCCGCGCATCCTGCCGGTGGAGGACGAGGAGATCTCCGCCTTCGCGCACAAGGCATTCGAGAAGCAGGGCATTCGCATCCTGGTCGGCGCGCAGGTGAAGGGGGCAAAGAAGGGCAGCGACAACGTCACCGTCAGCGTCGAGGCGAATGGCAAGAGCCAGGACATTGCCGTGGACCGGGTGATCTCCGCCGTCGGCATCGTCGGCAATGTCGAAGGTATCGGGCTGGAGGGCACCGGCGTCGCGGTAGAGCGCACGCACGTGGTCATCGACGAATACTGCCGCACCGGCGAGCCAGGCGTATATGCGATCGGCGATCTCGTCGGAGCGCCGTGGCTGGCGCACAAGGCAAGCCACGAGGGCGTGCTATGCGTCGAGAAGATCGCCGGGCTGAACGACGTGCATCCGCTGGACGTGAGCAACGTGCCTGGGTGCACCTATTGCCGGCCGCAGGTGGCCTCGGTGGGGCTGACCGAGGCACGCGCAAAGCAGGCGGGGCACGAGGTGAAGGTCGGGCACTTCCCGTTCATCGGCAACGGCAAGGCGATCGCGATGGGCGAGCCCGAGGGGCTGGTGAAGACGGTGTTCGACGCGAAGACCGGCGAGCTGCTAGGCGCTCACATGGTGGGTGCCGAGGTCACCGAGATGATTCAGGGTTTTGTCGTGGCGAGGACGCTGGAGAGCACCGAGGCCGAGCTGATGGAGACGATCTTTCCGCATCCGACGGTGTCGGAGACCATGCACGAGGCAGTGCTGGATGCGTACGGGCGGGTTATCCATATCTGACAATCCCCGTATCGGCATCTTCGCACAGAAATGGCGGGGCATTGAGCCCCGCCGTCGCCCTCCATTGTCCGGCCCAGGCCGCCGGCCGTGTCAGCACTCTGCCCGGTTCGCCGCATCGGGATCAGAACCGGCATCTTCGTCGATCTCCTCGACCACCTCGACGACGGCGGAACAGTCCAGCCGCTTCGCCTCCTCAGCGAGCCTGTCCCCCTCCGCTTCGTAACCTCTCGCGTATGCCGCCAGTGCGTCCTCTGCTATTTTGCGCGCCTGTTCATACCTCGGGCCGTGATCGTCCGGCGCGTCTGACTGTTCCGCCATGTCACTTCTCCCGTGATTGTCGGCCGGCAGGATCACACCCCAGCGGTCTGGCCCGCTGCGGCGCGTTCGACATAACGCCGGGTCGTGGCGGCGATGTGCTGGTCGATCCACTCGGCCATCCGCTGCTCTTCACCGAGCGATGTCTCCAGCTGTGACTTGCCGGAGTAGCCGAGCGTATCCGCCAGCGCGATCAGCGACTTGTAGGAAGCGATCTCGTAATGTTCGAAAGCGTAGTTGGCGAACGTGTTCTTCACGACCTCGTCCGTCGCCGTGCTGTGCCCGATCGCCAACAGGTTGCCCGTGAGCGACATAGCCATGTCCTTCATGGCCGAATGGCTGGTGCCGAGGCTCGCCAGAATCTGCTCGATCCGCTGCGCCTGCTGCTTGCTCTCCTCGATATGCGTGCGCATGCGATCGCGCATCTCCGGATAGTTCTCCAGCCGGCCAACCTGCCGCTCGAGTAGCTCGATCGCCTGGTTCTCCACCGCGTGCTGATTGCGCAGGCCGACAATGAAGATGTCCCGTGCCTTGTCCGTCATTGCATTCATAGTTCACTGCTCCATGAAGTCGCGCCCTGTCCGGCTCTGCGCAGTCAATGATCGGCTGCGCAGCTGATTGCGCTATCTGCTCAAACCGGTCAGCGAGGCGATGCAGCACACTGCGCATCACCGGGCGTGCCATCAGGCGCCCGTGTCTTGTCGCGGCCAGTCGCGCGGTGAGCACGTAGGCCGGTGCGCAGTCGCGGCTTCCGCCCCCAACTGCGCCCAGCCAGTCGAGCGCTACGGATAGCTGCCGTAGCCGGAGCTATAGGTGCCGTAGCGTGGCTTGGGCGTCGTTGCCGCGCCTACCGCGGCGCCACCTGCTGCACCTACGCCACCGCCGATCAGGGCGCCCGTGCCGCCTCCAGTCAAACCGCCGATGGCGGCACCGCCGGCTCCCCCGATCAGAGCGCCGCTTACTGCCCGGTCACCTGTGTTGTAGGGGCTGCCGCAGCCGGCAAGGCACATCCCTGTAGCGGCGATCAGCAGGAACTTGCGCATCTATAGCCTCCTCCGTCAGAGGCAAGGTCAACGTGCTGAAACGACCACGGTTGCACTTCGCATGTGTGAGCAGCCGACGTTTCGGCTGGATGACATGAACTGTCAGCGCGTTTCGGGCCGCCATCAACACAATCAGCACGGGTCCCGCTGCTGAGCGCCCGCCTGTACTTCACCTCCGACTATGCGGCTGCGGCCTTCCGCCGTGTCGAGCAACAGTGCGCCGACTTCATCGATGCTGGCGAAACGGCCTTGGACGAAACGCTCGCCCAACTGCACGGCCAGCGCGGTGCCCTGCGGATGCGCTCGTGTCAGCCAGGTGGCGCGGATCGGTGCGAAGCCTTCTTGTTCCCAAACGGTCAGCCAGTTGGCCAGCGCCGCGAGCACCCGGTCGCGCGCACCGTCCACCGTCGCGAGCCCGCCACAGCCGACGACGGTAGACACCTTGTAGGAAACGCCGGTCGGCGCCTGGAGCACGTCGAGCCCGATGCCAAGGACCACGGCATCGCCCGCCTGTTCGACCAGGATGCCGGCGATCTTGCCGTCGTTCACCAGCACGTCGTTCGGCCATTTCAACGTGGCGCGCATCTGGCGCGGCAGCAGCGCATCGACCGCATCGGCAACCGCGAGCGCGGCGACGAAGCCGATCTCGGGCAGCCGCCCCTGCGGCACGTTGGGCCGCAGCACGATCGACAGATAAAGATTGCCCGGCGGGCTCAGCCAACGTCGCGACAGCCGTCCACGACCGGCCGTCTGCTCGTCTGCATGTACAACGGTGCCGTGCGGCACGGCTTCGCCGACCAGGCGCTGCGCTTCGTCGTTGGTCGATCCGACGCGGTCGTAGTGCCTGACCTGGAAGGCGATCACGACAGCGCGTCGAGCAGCTTCTGCGCACGCATCCGCTTCTCGGCACTCGCATCGCGCGCGACGATGCGCTGAAGCACCGAGCGGGCGCGAGGATCGCCAGCCTCGCCGAGGGCAAAACCCAGCGCATCACGCTTGTCGAACCATAGCGGATCGAACGGCTTCAGCTTCAGCGGCAGGCGCTGCCAGTAGTATTTCAGCGCGTCCGAGCGCCAGCCAGCATACACCTCGTCCCACGACAGCGGCTGCCCGTCGGGATTGGCGTTGTCGATGTTGAACGGCTCGCTGACCAACTGGTAGCGCACGTCCATCGACATGCGCAGCCGGTCGCTGTGGTTCATGACGCCCTTGTGCACGGTCATGCTGTGGAACAGCAGCACGTCGCCGATCGCGAAGTCGCCCGAGACCCAGGTTCCCTCAAGCGGATTCCTGATCTCGATGCCGCCCGCCCCACCGGCGATGTCGAAGTCGTAGACGCCGGCGGTGTGCGAGCCCGCCGCGACCTGCATCGGGCCGACCTGCATGGGACAGTCGATCAGCGGCAGCCACGCGGTGTAGACCTCGGTAGTGCCCTGCACATTGGGAAAGTCCTGGTGCGCCTTGGTGGTGTACTCCGCGCGCCCAGGAAAGATGTTGCGCATCAGCACGCGTGGATGCGGCAGGATCGGACCGCCCAGCATGCCTGCCAGCAGGTCGATCAGCACCGGATGGTGCTTCAGCGCATGATAGTCCTCCAGCCGGTTGATGCGCCGCAGCGTCTGCAAATAGGTCGGATCGGGATCGACGCAGAAGCCGGACATCTCGGCGACCGCATCCTCCACCGGACGGTCGGCCCGAAGCCAGCCGGCATCGCGGGCGATCGCGCCGACCTGGCGCTGCAACGCGACAATGTCCGCGCGCGGCAGCAGCCCGGGCAAGAACAGATAGCCGTCGCGTCGCATGTGCGCGGCGAGGGCTGCGCCATCGCCGACCAGCGGCGATGAATCCGTGAAAGCCTCCGTCATGTCGTCCATCCTTGCAGCCGCGCTGCTTCGTCGCGGCAGTGTTCCGGACCGCCTAGCATCTGGCGGTTGAAGCTGATGCGCTTGAACCAGTAGTGCAGCCCGAGCAGGTCGGTGAAGCCCATGCCGCCATGCGCCTCGGTCGCCATGCGCGCGATGTCACGGCCGACATCGCCGAGATGCGCTTTGGTCTGCAATGCGGTCAGCCGCGCCTCGTCCGGCAACGCGTCCTGCACGTAGCCGGCGTACCAAACCATGGCGCGGCACGGCTCCAGTATGGTGACCATGTCGGCAAACTGATGCTTCACCGCCTGGAAGCTGCCGATCAGGCGGTTGAACTGCGTGCGCTGCTTCACGAATGCCAGCGCCTGATCGAACATATGCTGTGCTGCGCCCAGCGTGTCGGCCGCCAGCACGACGCGACCGGCATCCAGCACCCGGTGCATTGCCGCGAGCGGCGCATTCGCCGCATCGAGCACGACTGCTGGGGTGTTGTCGAAGCGCAGGTCGGTGACCGGTCGTGTGCGATCGATGCTGCGATGCATGGTCATCGCGACGCCTGATGCGTCGGCGGCGGCCACGGCGGCATTGCCGTCGGGCAGGTACACCAGCAAGTGCGTCGGTGCGCCGGCGTCGATCGCCGCCTTCACTACTCCATTCAGCCGGTCGCCGTGCAGCACACCGCCGAAGCCGACGCCGCAGCGGACCTCGCCGGCGGCGATGCGCGGCAGCCAGGCGTCCTGCAATTGCTCGGTCGCACCTTGCACGAAGGCGAGCGTCGCCATCACCACGCTGCCGGCGAATGGTGCGAATGCCGCAGCACCGCCCAGCACTTCGGCTGCGACCGCGGCATCCAGCACGCCGAGGCCGGCGCCGCCAAAGCGCTCCGGCACCAGGAGTCCGGGCAGTCCCAACTCTGTCAGGCTGTGCCACAACTCGGCGTCGAAGCCGTTGCCGGTTTCAGCGTGGCGGCGCAGCGCCTCGACCGGCACGCGATCGGTTAGCAGGCTGCGCAGCGAGTCGGCGAACAGGCGCTGCTCTTCGCTGAGGGCGAATTCCATCAGGCCCTCGTCACCTTCGGCTCCCGCGGCAGGTCGAGGCCACGTTCGGCGATGATGTTCTTCTGGATGTTGTTGGAACCGCCGCCAATCATCAGGCCGACGTCGTACAGATAGTCGATGTTCCAGGTCGTCGCATCGTCGTCTTCCGCATCTTCCCCGGCGCTTTCGAACGGCAGCGCGTCGGTGCCCGATGCATCCACCGCGAGCGAGGCCAGGCGAAAGCCCAGCATGGTGCCGCCGTACTTGATGATCATACGCTTGACGCCGGAATCGACGCCCTGCGCTGCCTCGGTCAGCAGGCGCAGGTTGTGCGCCTTCCAGGCGATCACCTCGCCCTGCAACTTCAGCAGCCGGTCGCGGTATTCCGCCACGCCGAGAAGGTCTCGATCCTTCATCAGTGCGATGACCTGTTCCAGCCGCGTGGTCATCTTCTCGGCGCTGCCGATCATCGAACGCTCGTGCTTCAGCGTCACGTTGGCGACGTACCAGCCTTTGCCGCGGCCCAGCACGATCTGGCCGGCGGGCACCCGCACATCGGTGAAGAATACCTCGTTGAACTCGGCGCGGCCGGTCATGGTGCGCAGCGGCCGCACCTCGATGCCGGGCGTGGCCATCGACAGCAGCAGGTACGAGATGCCGTCGTGCTTCGGCGCGTCAGGCTCAGTACGGCACAGCAGGAACATCATGTCGGCGTAGTGCGCCGAACTGGTCCAGATCTTCTGGCCGTTGATCACGAAGTGCCCGCCGTCCAGCACGCCTCGTGTGGTGAGTGACGCGAGGTCGCTGCCAGCGCCGGGCTCGGAATAGCCCTGGCACCAGATCACGTCGCCGCGGATGGTCTTCTCGACCCATTGCTGCTTCTGCTCATCCGTCCCGACTTCAAGCAAGGTCGGCACCAGCATGCTGATGCCCTGGTTGGTCAGCCCCGCATAGATCCCTGCGGCGGCGAACTCGGAGGCGATCACCGCGGCCTCGACCACGTCCGGTTCCGCACCGAAGCCGCCGTACTCGCGCGGGATGGTGCGCGCGACGTAGCCGTGATCGACCAGCACCTTCTGCCAGTCGAGTGCCTTACGATCCGGCCGCTTGCGCCCGCCGCCCAGCTTTGGCGATTTGTGGCCGTGCTCGCGAATGAAAGCGCGCACTTCCTCCTGCAATGCCCGATGCTTGTCGGACAGGCTCAGATCCATTTGCTTCCTCCGGTTGCGCGCATATGGGATCAGGCGTGCCAGGTCGCCAGGGCATCGAGCGCTTCGACATCGGCGCCGCGCACCCATAGCGGGTTCACTTCGAGTGCATCGAGATCCTGCCCGAGCGCCACCGCTGCGTCGCCGATGCGTGCGATCACATCGGCAACGACTTCGAGATCGGCCGCTGGAATGCCACGTGCGCCGTGCAGCAGCCTGGCACCGCGCAATTCGCCCAGCATGCGCTTCACTTCTGCAGCGTCGATCGGCAGCGGACGCAGCGACACGTCTTGAAGAACCTCGACCCAGACGCCGCCCAGGCCAACCGCGATCACCGGTCCCCATTGCGGATCGCGCGTGCAGCCGACGAACAGTTCAAGGCCGCCGCTGCGCATCGGCGCCACCAGCACGCCATCGACCCGTGCGCCGCGCGGTGCGGCGGCCATCAAGCGACGGAACGCATCGGCGACCGGCTCGTCGCCCTGCAGGTTGAGCGCGACGCCACCGATATCGCTTTTGTGCGCGATGTCATCGGAGGCGATCTTCAGCACCACGTGTCCGCCGAAGGCGCGGGCCGCCGCCACCGCCTGGTCGATATCGTGCGCCAGAGTGACAGGCACCACCGGAACGTTGCAGCGCACCAGATAGTCAAGCGTCGCGCGTTCCGACCGCGGACGGTCGCTGGCATCGGCGATCGTGGTAATCGATGCCGACGCGCCAGCGAGCCGGCGCTGCTGTTCGGACCACCAGAACGCCTTGCCCAGCGCGTTCATGCCGTGATGCAGGCCGGCGCTGACATAGGGCAGGCCAATGTCATCGATGATGCGCGTCGCGACCTCGGTCACCGGCTTCACCGAATGGCTGATCAGTAGTGCCGGCATTTTGGCGGCATGTAGTCCCGCGGCGATGTGCCGCAGCGCGGCCAGCGTGAACTCGGTGGCGTGCTCCTGCGCCACCGGAACATCGAACAGGCAGGCGAGCGCAGAGAATTCCTGTTGCTGACCCAGAATGCGCAGCCCCTGCTCGAACAGGTCGGGCTGCAACACCGCGCCGCCGGTGATGTCGAGCGGATTGTGCGGTGTGCCAAAACTCGGCAGTGCCGCGTGCAATTCGGCGACGGCGCTTTCCGACAACGGCGGCAGCTTTACGTCCAGCGTCTGCGCGCGGTCGGCGACGATCTCGCACGCGCCGCCCGAGATCGAGACCACCGCGAGGCCACGCGGCTCCAATACGCCGGTGCGGGTGATGACATCGGCCGTGAACAGCAGGTCCTCGATCGCATCGACGCGCACGATGCCAAGCTGGCGGCACACGCCATCGAACACGCGATCGTCGCCGACCAGCGCGCCGGTGTGCGCCTGCGCCGATCGTGCGGTTATTTCGGAGAGTCCGATCTTCAGCACGACGATCGGCTTTGCCGCACCAATCGCGCGGCGCGCCGCGGCGACGAAGCTGGGCGCATGGCGGATCGTCTCGGCGAACAGCGCGATCGCGCGCACCTCGGACTGCTCGACCAGGTGGTCGATGAACGCGGCACAGTCGAGATCGGCCTCGTTGCCGGTCGAAACCATGTGCGACAGGCCGATCTCGTGCTGCGCTGCCAGGCTTGAGATGAAGCTGCCGTTGGCGCCGCTCTGCGTCACCACCGCGATAGAGCCTGGGCGCGACGGTGCTCGGAACCCGCCGGTCCATAGCGGTACGTTGTCGATGAAATTGACGAAGCCCAGGCAGTTCGGCCCGAGCAGTGATACGCCATGCTGGCGTGCCAGCGACGCAAGTCGCGCCTGGTGGTCGGCGCCTTGGTGGCCGGTTTCAGCGAAACCCGAAGCCAGGATGACGGCGTTGTGCACGTCTGCCGCCGCGAGGTCCGCCAACGCTTCGTCGATCGCCGAGAGTGGCACCATGAGCAGCGCGAGATCGATCGGCGCGCCGACCGCAGCACAGGATGTCGCCGCACTGCGCCCGTGGACGGTGCCGCCGCGGCGGCTCACCAGATGGATGTCGCCGGCGTATTTGCGGTTCACCAGGTTGTCGAAGGTGTTCTGCGACCAGCGCGACCGGTCGGTGGCGCCCACCAGCGCGATCGAGCGCGGTCGCAGCATGGCGGTCAGGTCGCGACGCGTCGCACTCATTGACGTTCCTCTTGTTATCAGGCGCGGGTCAGGTCGCGCAGCAGCGGCATTGCTTCGGCGGCGAAGCGGGCGATCTGGTCGTGCCGCTGCTCGTAGGGGCCCAGCAGATCCAGCGCAACATGACGCGCTCCGGCTGCATAGAACTCTCGGATGCGCTCCGCCACCTGCTCAGGCCGCCCCAGCGCACAGTAGCGCTGTGCTGCGCGGCGGAAATCCATGGCGTAGCGTATGCTGAGCGTTTCGGTCGCCGCATCGAGCGCCTTGTCATAGCTGTCGTCGATGCGGGTGAACAGCAGGTGACCGGTGCCGAAGCGCGAGACGGTGCGGCCTGCCGCGTGGACGGCGGCTTCGATCTTTGCCAACCCGTCGCTGTACATCTGAGGCGTCACGACATAGGACAGCCAGCCATCGCCCAGCCGTCCGGTGCGCCGCAACGCGCCATCGGAGCGTCCGCCGCACCATAGTGGTGGCCCGCTTGCCTGGCGCGACGGAGGCTGCATCGGCACGTCGCTGAATGGGCCGTAGTAGCGACCGTGGTGGCTGACCGGCTCGCCGCTCCAGAACCGACGCAGCAGCTGCATGCCTTCGCTCAGCCTCGCGCCACGTTCGGCGCGTGGCACACCGCATACCTCGTATTCCCGCGGAAATTCGCCGCCGACGCCCACACCGAAGATCAGGCGACCCTCGGTCAGATGATCGAGCGTCGCCACCTGCTTGGCTACCGGCGCCGGATGGCGCAGCGGCAGAAGGTACACGGACGTGCCGAGGGTCAGGCGCCGGCTCACCACGGCGGCCTGCGCCAGTTGCAGCAGAGGATCGAGGACCGGCACGGCGAATGAGACGTGATCACCGACCCAGAGCGAGTCGTAGCCGCTGCGGTCCACCAGTTCGACCAGATGCACGAGTTCGTCGATCTTCGGCAACCACGGACCGGTGGCCGGCTCGGTGCGTCGATGGATCGTCTGAATGCCGATGCGCAGCCTGTCGTCGAGTGGCAGCATGCCGTCTTGTCCGTTTGGTCAAACCCAACGATCCTGGCGAGGCACGAATGACGCTGTCAACAAGGGGGCCATCGTTGCCGAACGTGATGCCATGACCGATGCAGCGCACGCAGTGTCGAGCGGAAATGCGTGGTACGACCTGGAGCGCCGGGGCGAAACACTGCGTTTGGCGGTGGGCGGCTCGTGGGTTATCAGCGAGGCCCGGCGGCTGGACCCGGTATTGCGCAAGCTGGACACAGGTGGCCTAAGTGACGTCGAGATCGATTGCGGCGCGCTCGATCGGGTCGATACCACCGGTGCGTGGCTGCTGTTGCGGACAAAGCGGATCCTTGAGCACCGTGGCGTCGCGGTGCGAGCGACCAACGTGCGGCCCGAATACCGTGCCCTGGTGCACACGATCGATCACGAGTGCCGGGCGCCTCCGGTCGAGATTCCACGCCGCCATTCGATTGCGGCACAGCTCGAGCGGATCGGACGCAGCTTCTGCCACGCGTTGCATCAAGGCTACGAACTGATCGGTTTCTTTGGTCTGGTTGTATTCGAGACCGTCGCGACGATCGTACAGCCGAGGCGCCTGCGCCTTGCGGCGCTTGTCCGTCAGATGGAAGAGACCGGCCTGAACGCACTGCCCATCGTGGGGCTGCTGTCGTTCCTGGTGGGCGTGGTGTTTGCCTATCAGGGTTCGGATCAGCTACGCGAGTTCGGCGCGGAGCTGTTCACCGTCAATCTGCTTGGCATCGGCTTCCTGCGGGAGCTGGGTGGGCTGCTCGCTGCCATCATCGTCGCCGGCCGGTCCGGATCGGCCTTCACGGCCCAGATCGGCACGATGAAGGTCAGCGAGGAGCTCGATGCCATCCAGGTTTCTGGTTTCAATGTCGTCGAGGTGCTGGTGCTGCCGCGCCTGCTCGGGATTGTCATCACGCTGCCGCTCCTGACATTTTATTCCAACGTGATGGGCATCATCGGCGGCGCGGCGATGTGCTATCTCGCGCTTGGCATTACCTTTCCAGCATTCCTGCACCAGCTACAGACTGCGGTGATCGGCTGGACATTCTGGGTCGGACTGATCAAGGCCCCAGTGTTCGCGTCCATCATCGCGCTGGTGGGATGCCATCAGGGCTTCCAGGTCGAACGAAATGCGTCGAGCGTCGGTCGGCACACGACGCAGGCAGTGGTCGAGTCGATCTTCCTTGTCATTGTGGCCGATGCTGCCTTCTCCATCATGTTCTCGTGGCTGGGGCTGTGAGCGACGCCACCGGACAGAAGGTGATACGGCTGCGCGGGCTGGTCACCCGACTTGGCGGGCGGATCCTGCACGATCATCTCGACCTCGACGTGTTGCGGGGCGAAGTACTTGGCGTGGTTGGCGGTTCCGGGTCCGGCAAGTCGGTGCTGCTGCGAACGATCATCGGACTACAGCATCCCGAGTCTGGTCGCGTTGAGGTTCTGGGCCAGAATATGGCCGACCTCGATGGCGAAACGCTGATCGAAACGCAGATCCGCTGGGGCGTACTGTTTCAAGATGGGGCGCTGTTCGGCGACCAGACTGTCGCCGAGAATGTGCAGACGCCGCTGCGAGAGCACACGGACCTGCCGCAGCAGCTCATGGACGAGATTGCGTCGGTCAAGCTCAGCATGGTCGGTCTGCCAGCGGATGCGGCCATGAAATATCCCGCGGAACTGTCTGGCGGCATGCGCAAACGTGCGGGCCTGGCGCGTGCGCTGGCGCTGGATCCGGAAATCCTGTTCCTCGACGAACCCACCGCGGGCCTGGACCCGATCTCGGCGGCGCAATTCGATATTCTGGTACGCGAGTTGCAGCAGAGCCTGCGGCTGACCGTATTCATGGTGACCCATGACATCGACACGCTGCGCGCAACGACGGACCGCATAGCCGTGCTGGTCGACGGCAAGATCACCCAGGGCACCATCGCCACGCTGCGCGATGATCCAAATCCGTGGATTCACGAGTATTTCGGTGGCATCCGGGGGCGCGCGGCGCTCACCGCATAGGGGAACCGGTCTGCATGGAGGCTCGTGCAAATTTCGTTGCCGTTGGCGCGTTTGTCCTGGTGGTGCTGGCAGGCATTCTGGTGGGAAGTCTCTGGCTGGCGCGCGTCCAGTTCAAGACGCAGTATCAGTATGTCGA
>DASSRN010000038.1:0-21019 GCA_035701785.1 Acetobacteraceae bacterium
TCCGGCTTGAGGCTGAGCCACATCGATCCTGCGAACCTTGAGCCGATTACCCCAGATCAGGCACCGGAACTCGTGGCAGCGAAGTTCCATCGAGAGGACGGGCTGTTTTCGGCAGGCGTGTTCGAGCCACCGCTCGACGTCGTGCAGCGCGAGGATCGCCATGCTCCGGGCTACCTGCACGTACATGGCGGTGGCGGTGAGGTGTTTCGCAACTACTTCAATCTGCTCGATCGAACGGTCACCAAGCGTCAGCTGATCTGGTCCTTCTTCAGCCAGTATGACCCTGCCGAGTGCGAAGCTGGGTTCGATGCCGGCGCTTATGAAGACGGGGTTGCAAGCAAGATCTCGACCCTGCTGGATGATCAAAGCCCCTACCTGGAGCGCCGGATGGTCGAGTTTCTGTATCCTTACTTCCGCTGCCGATCCTGGTTCGGGCCAGAGAGCAATGTGAACAACCGCTTCGGCTACTCGGTCATGCCATTCCTCGAGCGTTCGGTGATCGACGTCGCGCTGTCAGTCCCCCTGCGCTACAAAAACTTCGGCGACTTTGAGGGTTTGCTCATTCGCAGGTCTGATCCGGAATTGGCGGCTCTGCCGTCCGCCTATGGGCATGATTTCATGTCGAACGCTCCACTGCGCAGACGTGTCGCCGAGCTTGCGACCTATGCCAGACCGCTATGGCTTCGCCGACACACCTTTCGCATCAGGGGACATTTTCAGCCGCGCCGGTCGAGGCCGACGCTGCTGACCGACGAGTACCTGCGACGCGTCATTTCGCCGGATATGCCACGGATGCGACGCTACTTTCGTCCGCCCCGGGTGGGGTCAAGCCTGCATCTGAACCGAATTGCCACCCTGGAATATCTCTTCGGCTATCTGGAAGCCAAGCTGCGCTGATCCGACTCCCTGGCGCGATGCTTCGTCCCGTGGCTCAGTGGCATCTGTAAGACACAGACCACAGCGAGAGGCGCGCATGAAGGTCGGCATATTTATCAATACCCAGTTCCCGGAGGGTGACCACGTCGCTGCCCGTATCCCCGAACTGGTCGAGCAGGTGCGGCTGGCGCGCGAGTCCGGCTTCGCCTCGCTGCTGTTTCCGCATCACTATCTGACCGCGCCGCTGCAGATGCTGCAGATCACGCCGCTGATGGGCTATCTGCTGCGCGAGGCGCAGGGCATGACGATTGGTGGCAACATACTGCTCCTGCCGCTGCTCAACCCGGTGCACGTCGCCGAGGAGGCTGCCACGCTGGACGTGCTCAGCGGCGGCAAATTCGTACTCGGTGTCGGCCTCGGCTATCGCGAAGGTGAGTTCGATGCGTTCGGCATCTCGCTGCGCCACCGCGCGCCGCGGCTCAGCGAAAGCATCGCGCTGATGCGCCGGCTATGGACCGAGGATCGCGTCCACTTCGAGGGCCGTTTCTATCGGGTGAAGGACCACGGCATCAGCCTGAAGCCCTTGCAGCAGGGCGGCCCCCCGGTGTGGGTTGCCGGCCTCGTGGAGGCGGCGGTGCAGCGTGCCGCACAGATCGGCGATGCCTGGCTGATCGCCAACGCGACCACGCTGGGCGCTACCGAGCCGTTGATGCGCGTCTACCGTGACGCGCTGAAGCAATCCGGGCGGTTCGTCGAAGACTTCCCGATCGCCCGCGAATGCTATGTCGGCGACAGCCATGCGACGGCGTTGGACGAATGCCGCGCCGCACTGGAATACAAGTACAACTCCTACGCTGCCTGGGGCATGGAAAGTCCGACCGCCTCGATGACATTCGAGGAGATGGCGCGCGATCGCTTCATCATCGGCGACAAGGTCTCGGTGAAGGAGGAGATCGCGCGCTGGCAGGAGCGTCTGGGCGTCAACCACTTCGTCATGCGCGTGCAATGGCCGGGCCTGCCGCAGGAGCGGGTACTGAACTCGATCCGCCGGCTGGGCGAGATCTTTGCCTGAGGGGGGTGTCATGAAAATCACCGCGGTTCACGCCCATGCCCTCTCTGTGCCCTACGAGCAGCCACGCTGGACCGCGCATGAACGTATGGAGCGCGACCAGTTGGTTCTGGTCGAGGTCCGCACCGATGCGGGGCTGACCGGCTATGGCGAGATCGCCGGCGGACCGCAGCCCGTTATCTGCGATCTGCTGCGCCGCTTTGCCGAGGTGGTGGTCGGCATGGACCCACTCGGCCACGCGGAGATCTGGCAGAAGCTGTTCTCGCTGACATCGCCGCGGCCCGGGGGCATTGGCGGCTGGGACGGCTTGCCGGCGCCGCTGCCGCGCAATCAGCGGCCACAGGCGATGGCGGCGATCGGCGGCATCGACATTGCGCTGTGGGATCTGAAGGGCAAGGCCGCAGGAATGCCGGTGTTCCGCCTGCTGGGTGGCACGCGCACCGAGGTCGCCACCTACGCGACCGGTGGCTATTACCGCGAAGGCGAGCCGCTCGAGCGCTGTGCCGAGGAGTTCGCCCGCTTCGTTGCCGACGGCTACCGGGCGGTGAAGCTGAAGACCGGGGCACTCTCGCTGGGTGACGAGGTCATCCGCATTCGGGCGGTGCGCTCGGCGATCGGCCCGGATGCGAGGCTGATGCTCGACATGAACGCGCCGTATGACGTCGCGGGCTGCATCCGCTTCGCCGAAGCTGTGGCGCCGTTCGATATCTTCTGGCTGGAGGAGCCACTGCACTGGTACTTGCAACCGGCCGACTACGTTCAGCTTGCCGCCGCGTCCCCAATACCCCTGGCGCACGGCGAGCGCGAATGGCACCGCTACACGGTGCGCGACTTCATCGACAGCGGGGCGCTCCGTTTCGTGCAGTTCGATTCGACGCGGGCTGCCGGCTTCACCGAATCACTGCGCATCGCGCACTACGCGGAACAGAAGGGCGTGGTGATCGCGCCGCATTCGGCACTGCACGTGCACGCGCATCTGGTCTCGGCGTTCGGCGACGCGGCGTTTGGCGCAGAGTCGATCGGCGATGCGGGACGGCATCCGATCCACCACGGCATCCACCGCGGCGGCGCGCATGTGAAGGATGGCGTGGTGCATCTGACCGAGGTCCCAGGGTTCGGCATGGAGATCGATTGGGCCTGGGTCGAGCGGTATCGCGCGTGACTGTCGGCGAGGTGCTCCTACTATTGCCCGACCGCCACTCGGCAGTCCTTATGGAACGTCATCGAAGCGGCCGCTGGATCTCGAGTGATCGACACCGTTGCCAACTGACCGCGTAATGGGAACGAGTTGTCGTTGACCGCGCGTGCCAGAACCCACCAAGGAGTGTTGTCCGTTACGAAAACGGCCAGATGGTCACCTTTGCGTACCTGCGGCAGAACGGACGTAAGCGTTTCCAGCGCACGGGTCTGACAAACCCCGGTCTCGTACATCGAGCGTTGGACTGCCAGGGTGTGAGCGCCGAGTATCAGCACGGACAAGGTCAGCGGGATAGCGACGACCAATCGCCAGTCCCATGCAATCGCCAACGCGCTCGCGAGTGCAATCGAACTCGCATAGGCATATTGGGTTTCGTATTTGGAAATCGGCAGCACGGGAAGAAGCGTCGCATAGAATCCCACAAGATAGATCACCACCCATTTGGCACCGCCGCGCCAGAAGATGCTTCCGAGCAGGACGAGGTGCAGCAAGCTCAGCAGGAATATCCGGCGTCCGCTCTGCATCGGGACGAGGCCGATTTCGGTCGCTTCAGTTGCAAATGGAAAGGTAAAATACGCTAGTGCATTGTGTAACATCTGCCGGCCACTGCCGAATCCGTAACCCCCGCTCTCGGAATTGGCCACACGCAGAAATCGGGTGATGTTGACGGCGAGATACAATCCGCACAATCCGGCAACAACGGCGACGAGGATTGCTGCTCGACGAGGATCGATCCGGTGACGATCCATGTACATCACCAGTGCAGCACATATCGGGATCGATAACGCAGTCTCCTTGCAGCACAGCGCAGCCGCAAAGGTGGACAGGCTCAGGAGCAGAAAAATCCATCGACCCCCGCGCCAATAGATTACGGCAGAGAAGACCGAACATATGCCCAGGAAGGTGAACTGGGCGTCAAACCCCGCTGCCACCCAGCCGGCTGCATAGGCAAAGCCAGGCATGAGCATAAAGAGGATGGCGGCAGCGAGCGCGCGATCCGGTCGGAAGAGTGCGACCGCCTTGTAGAGCAGGCAGGCGCTGGCAATGCACATCATGACTTCGGTGAGGTGCGCTGCCACAGGCTGCAGCGGCAGCCTGAGGGACAGCGAGATGATGATCGCGCCAAGTGGCCGCAAAAAATTCGATTGGGTGATGCTTCCCAAGCCGAATGACCAAGGATACTCGTGCCGTGCAATGCGGTTCTGCCAATCCAGTTCGTCATGGCTATAATAACCCGGAACCGCGATAAGCAGGATGTTGACCACCATGCCGAGCGTGACAATGAGCAGGATATCGTTCCAGTAGGATTGTCCGATAGGACCGTCAGAATTCCTGCTGTGGCCGTGTGTCATTTATGGAACCGCACTCTGCTTGATCGCCTCCTATGGCATGAGGTGGCTGTATGTATAGGGTGCTGACCGCCTGAGCGCGCACGTCCTGCGCAGGCAAGACCGTCCGGCTCTCCTTCGCCGGCCCACCGAAGTGATGAAGCGGTGCTCAGCCGAATGCGGACAGCCCGGTCTGTGCACGGCCCAGGATCAATGCGTGCACGTCGTGCGTGCCCTCGTAGGTGTTGACCGCCTCGAGGTTCATCACATGGCGGATCACATGGTACTCGTCGGCGACGCCGTTGCCGCCGTGCATGTCGCGCGCCACACGGGCGATCTCCAGCGCCTTGCCGCAGTTGTTGCGCTTCAGCAGGCTGATCATTTCCGGCGCCGCATTGTTCTCGTCGATCAGCCGCCCGAGCCGCAGCACCGATTGCAGCCCCAACGTGATCTCGGTCTGCATGTCCACCAGTTTCTTCTGGATCAGTTGCGTCGCCGCCAGCGGCTTGCCGAACATGATCCGCTGCAGTGTGTACTCGCGCGCCGCCTGCCAGCAGAATTCGGCGGCACCCAGCGAACCCCAGGCGATGCCGTAGCGCGCGTTGTTCAGGCAGGAGAACGGCCCGCGCAGCCCCTTCACCTTGGGCAGCATCGCGTCCTCGGGCACCTGGACATTGTCCATCATGATCATGCCGGTGACCGAGGCGCGTAGCGAGAACTTGCCCTCGATCTTCGGTGCGGTGAGTCCCTTCATTCCCTTTTCGAGGATGAAGCCGCGGATGTCGCCGGCATCGTCCTTCGCCCACACCACGAAGACATCGGCGATCGCCGAGTTGGTGATCCAGGTCTTCGAGCCGTTCAGCACGTAGCCGTCGCCGACCCGCTTTGCCCGCGTGCGCATCGAAGCGGGGTCCGACCCCGCATCGGGCTCGGTGAGGCCGAAGCAGCCGACCCAGTCGCCGCTGCGCAGCTTCGGCAGGTATTTCTCTTTCTGTGCCTCGGAACCGAAATCCCAGATCGGATACATCACCAGCGACGACTGCACCGAGAACGCCGAGCGGTAGCCGGAATCCACGCGTTCCACCTCACGCGCGATCAGCCCGTAGCTGACGTAGTTCACCCCGGCGCAGCCGTAGCCTTCGAGTGTGGCGCCGAGAAAGCCCATATCGCCCATCTCGTTCATGATCTCGCGGTGGAACTTCTCGTGACGATTGGCCTCGAGCACGCGAGGGAACAGCTTCTCCTGGCAGTATTCGCGCGCCGAATCGCGGATCGCGCGTTCCTCGTCGGTCAGTTGCTGATCGAGATGCAGCGCGTCGTCCCATTGGAAAGGCGTGAACTTCATGCTTCGGTATCCTCAGGCTTCGCCGCGGCGTGCCGACCGCAGCAGCATGAACGCGGGAACGTCGTCGCCGAAGCCGGTGACTGCTGGGGCGCGGTCTTCCACCGGGCGGCGCGGTTCGCGCTGCTGTGGGGGCGGTGGAGGCGTTCTCTCCGCAACTCTTCCCCGCGCAGCCGGGGGCCGCCCCCTCTCCCGCGCAGCGGGGGAGGGCTGGGGAGGGGGCGCTGCCTTCTTCCGCGCCGCCGTCTCCCGCGGCTTCGCGGTACGTCCGCGCCCGCGCCGCCGACGCCCGTCATCCTCGGACCACGCCACCGGATCCAGCCCCTCGACATTCACCGGCGGGATCGGATGGCCGATCAGCTTCTCGATCGCCTCCACGGCGCCCCGATCATCCGGCATCGCGATGGTGAACGCGTGACCCTCGAGCCCGGCGCGCCCGGTGCGGCCGATGCGGTGCACATAATCCTCTGCATGGTGTGGCACGTCGAAGTTGAACACGTGCGACAGCCCGCCGATATCGATGCCGCGTGCCGCCACGTCGCTGCACACCAGCAGCTGCAATTCGTTCGCCTTGAACTTCTCCAGCGTCGCGAAACGCACCGTCTGCGCCATATCGCCATGTAGCGCGCCGACGTCGAACCTATGCCGCGTCAGCGACTTGTACAGGATGTCCACATCGCGCTTGCGGTTGCAGAAGATCAGCGCGTTCTGCACCTTCTCCGTCCGGATCAGCCGGCGCAGCGCCTCGCGCTTGTCGTGCTCTGCCACCAGCGCCAGCCCCTCGGTGATCGTGGTCGCCACCGATGCCGGCCGCGACACCGCGATCTCGCGCGGGTTGGACAGGAACGCGTCCGCCAGGCGGCGGATCTCCGGGAACAGGGTCGCGCTGAAGAACAGCGTCTGCCGGTTGCCCGGCAGCAGCGAGACGATCCGCTCGACATCCGGAATGAACCCCATGTCCAGCATGCGGTCCGCTTCGTCGATCACCAGGATCTTGACGTCTGACAGCAGGATCGAGCCGCGTTCGAACATGTCGATCAGCCGGCCCGGCGTGGCAATCAGCACGTCGACGCCGCGCATCAGGATGTCGCGCTGGTCGGTCATGCTTTCGCCGCCGATCACCAGCGCATGGGTCAGCTTCAGGTACTTGCCGTACTGGACGAAATTCTCGGCGACCTGCAACGCCAGCTCGCGTGTCGGCTCCAGGATCAGGCTGCGCGGCATGCGCGCCCTGGCCCGCGACCCAGCGAGGATGTCGAGCATCGGCAGGGTGAAGCTCGCGGTCTTGCCGGTGCCGGTCTGCGCTGTGCCCAGCACGTCGCGGCCCATCAGCACGACCGGAATCGCCTGCTCCTGGATCGGGGTCGGATGCCGGTAGCCCATCTCGGCGATGGCGCGCAGCACCGGCTCGGACAGGCCGAGATCGGCAAACAGCGGGCGCGGGGTTTCATCGCTGATCGTTTCGGAAATGGCGATCGGCGCGTGTTCGGTCGATTCCGCCGATGCGGTCGTGGTATCGTTCAAGTCGGGTCCAGTCGCTGGCTGTTCCTGCGCTGCGCTGCAACGCTGGCGCAAGGCGCCGCCGGTGAGCGGCGTTTCGCGCGTAACAAGCTCGGTATCAGGATTAAATGCATGAAAGTCAAGCTTGTCGCACTGCTGCGTGATCGGGATACATGGCATCGCAACCCGAATGTGCGGCGACACATTTCGGCAACAATATGCGGCAAGGCTTCGACATGACCTCCTGGCTGATGCACTCCTTGCGCCGTCCGTTGGCGCTTGCAGCGACAGGCGCCCTGCTGGGGCTCGCGCTGCTGCCCAGTCCGGCCGCGGCGAATGTCTTCGTTGGGTTTGGCTTCCCATTCTTCGTTGGGCCGCCCGCCTACTATCCGCCGCCCTACTACCCGCCGCCCGCGTATTATCCGCCGCCGGCGTACTACCCGCCGCCCGGCTACGCCTATGGCGGTCCGCCGGCACCGCCCGCTTATCGGCCGTCCGGCCAGTCCTGCGTGACCAGCGGCGCGGTCTGCCCGATGGAGCATCCGACCGCGTCCGGGTCGGCCTGCTGGTGCAGCACGGCGCAGGGACGTATCTGGGGTCGGGCCACCTGATGGCGAGCCTGCCTGGCTCCGGGCCACCCGAACCACCCCTCGACAATCCGCGCGATCCTCCCCCGACAGCGCCGCCGGGCCAAGCAGCGCGGATCGAGGACTACGCGATGATCGGCGACTGCCACACCGCGGCGCTGGTCGGTCGCGACGGTTCGATCGATTGGCTGTGCTGGCCCCGCTTCGACAGCCCGGCCTGCTTCGCGGCGCTGGTCGGCACGCCGGACAACGGCCGCTGGCGCATCGCGCCGGCCGGCAAGCCGGTCTCCATGCACCGCCAGTACCGGCCCGGCACCATGGTGCTGGAGACGGTGTTCGAGACGGAGCAGGGCAGTGTCGCGCTGATCGATTTCATGACCGCGGCGACCGGCGGGTCTTCGGTGGTGCGGATTGTCGAGGGCCGCAGCGGCGAGGTGCCGATGCGGCTCGATCTGTCGCTACGCTTCGACTACGGCTCCGCCGTCCCGTGGGTCACGCATCTGAAACGCAATACCGGGCTGCGCGCCGTCGCCGGACCTGATGTGGTGGTGCTGCACAGCGACGTACATCTGCGCGGCGAGAAGCTCACCACGATCGGCGAATTCAGCGTGGCAGCCGGCCAGCACGTGTCGTTCACCCTGTCGCATGGCCAGTCGCACCTGCCCGACCCGGTGTCGCCCGACCCCGAGGCCGCGCTGGACGAGATCGACGCAGGATGGGTCGGATGGTCGTCGCGCTGCCTGTACCAGGGCGAATTCCGCGAGCAGGTGGTGCGCTCGCTGCTGACGCTGAAGGCGCTGACCTACTATCCGACCGGCGGGATTGTCGCCGCCCCCACCACCTCGCTGCCCGAGCTTCTCGGCGGTCAGCGCAACTGGGACTATCGCTATTGCTGGCTGCGCGATGCCACCTTCACGCTGTTGGCACTCATGCATGGCGGCTACCGCGAAGAGGCGCAGGCCTGGGGTGCCTGGCTCCGCCGCAGCGTCGCCGGCACTCCGTCGCAGATCCAGACGCTGTACGGCCTGGCCGGGGAGCGTTGGCTGATGGAATGGGAGGTGCCGTGGCTCGCCGGCTATGACGGCGCCAAGCCGGTGCGCATCGGCAACGCCGCCAGCGCCCAGCTCCAGCTCGATGTGTACGGCGAGCTGATGGATGCACTGTACCAGGAGATGCACCTCGGTCTGGTCCGGCCGCGTACCAGCTGGGATATCCAGCGCGCCCTCGTCTCGCATCTCAGCGAGATCTGGCAAGAGCCGGACGAGAGCATCTGGGAGGTGCGAGGCGGCCAGCGGCACTTCACCTTCTCCAAGGTGATGGCCTGGGTGGCGATCGATCGCGCCATACGCGGCGCCGAGGAGTTCGGCATGCCCGGCCGGCTGGACCAGTGGCGCGCGCTGCGCCAGCAGATCCACGATTCTGTCTGCCGCGAGGGCTGGAACGAGGAGAAGCGCAGCTTCGTGCAGTACTATGGCGGTGACGGCCTGGACGCCAGCCTGCTGCTGCTGCCGCTGGTCGGCTTCCTGCCGCCGGAGGATCCGCGCGTCAAAAGCACGGTCGCAGCGATCCAGCGTGAACTCACGCTCGATGGCCTGGTGCTGCGCTACCGGACGCACGAGCACGTGGACGGGCTGCCGCCGGGCGAGGGCGTGTTCCTCGCGTGCAGCTTCTGGCTGGCCGATAACCTGATCCTGCAAGGCCGCAAGCGCGAGGCGCGCGCGCTGTTCGAACGGCTGCTGGGACTGTGCAACGATGTCGGCTTGCTGGCCGAGGAATACGACCCGCGCGCCAAGCGGCAGCTGGGCAACTTCCCGCAGGCGTTCTCGCACCTGGCGCTGATCAATACAGCGATGAATCTGCACAACCATGGGCCGGCGCACCGGCGGCGCGGCCGCGACGGCTGACACCCCCAGTTCACATAAGCTACATCGTTCTGTCATGAGCCGCGGGCTATTCCCGTCGCCAGCGTCGGGGGTTGAATGCTCGAACTGGACAGGGTGACACGCCGCTTCGGGGAGCGGGTGGCGGTGGCTGACGCCACGCTGGCGATTCCGACCGGCCAGATGGTCGGCATCATCGGCCGCTCGGGCGCCGGGAAATCGACCCTGCTTCGCATGGTGAACCGCCTGATCGACCCCACCGAGGGCCGCATCCTGTACGAGGGGCGCGACATCACGCGCCTGGCCGGCAAGACACTGCACGCCTGGCGCGCCAGTGCCGCGATGATCTTCCAGCAGTTCAACCTGGTGCCGCGGCTGGACGTGCTGACCAACGTGCTGGCCGGCCGGCTGAACCGGATTCCCACCGCGCGCGCGCTGTTCAAGCTGTTCACTGCCGCCGAGAGGGCGCTGGCAATCCGCGCGCTCGATCGTCTCGGCATCGCCGACCTGGCGCTGAACCGCGCCGATGCGCTGTCGGGCGGACAGCAGCAGCGGGTGGCGATCGCGCGCGCGCTGATGCAGGAGCCGCGCATCCTGCTGGCCGACGAGCCGATCGCGTCGCTCGATCCGATGAACGCGAAGCTGGTGATGGACGCGCTGCGCGACATCAACCGGCATGACGGCATCACCGTGCTGTGCAACCTGCACACGCTCGATACCGCACGCGCCTATTGCGACCGCATCATCGGCATGGCGCAGGGGCGCATCGTGTTCGACGGCGCGCCCGAGACGCTGGACGAAGCTGCGGTGCGCTCGATCTACGGCACCGCCGATCAGGCGCTCGACGAACGGATCACCTCGACAAGCATCGGCACCACAACGGTGCCGGCTTTTGCTCGCGCCTGACGACCGAACCAGGAGAGACCATCATGCTTCGCAGAATGTTGCTGGCGGCTGTTGCCGCCTGTGCCGTCACGCTTGCCGTCGCGCAGGCGCAGGACAAGCCGAAGGAATTCCGCGTTGGGCTGCTGGGTGGCGAGAACACCCAGGACAGGCTGGCGCGCTACGGCAAGTTCCAGGAGCTGATGCAGCAGGCGCTGGGCATCCCCGTGAAGCTGTTCCCGGCCGCCGACTACGCCGGCGTGATGCAGGGCATCGCGGCTGGACAGCTTGAGATGGCCGGCTTCGGTGCGTCGGGCTTTGCCGGCGCCTGGCTCGACTGCAAGTGCGTCGAGCCGATCGTCGTGCCGCAGGAGAATGACGGTTCCACCTATTACTATTCGGTGCTGGTGGTGCGGGCGGATTCGGGCATCAAGACGCTGGAGGACATGAAGGGCCACTCGCTGGCCTGGGCCGATCCGAACTCCACGTCGGGCTATCTGATCCCGAGCGCCACCCTGAAGGCGAAGGGCATCAAGCTGGACGACGGCGCGTATTTCTCCAAAACCGGCTTCTCCGGCGGCCATGAACAGGGCGTGGTCGCGGTGCTGAACAGGCAATACGACGGCGCGGTGACATGGACTTCGGGTCAGGGCGATATCGCCGAGGGCTACACGCGCGGCAATCTGCGCTCGATGGTGGACAAGAAGATGCTGAAGATGTCGGACATCCGCATCATCTGGCAGTCGGGCAAGATCCCCAACGGGCCGTGGGCCGTGCGCACCGCATTGCCGGCTGACCTGAAGAAGCAGGTTACCGACTTCATGCTGGACCTGCCGAAGTCGCACAAGGACGTATACGACGATGTCGAGCGCGGTTCCGGCATCGGCTACGCGCCGGCGACCATGGAGCTGTACCAGGACATCATCGACCTGCGTCAGGCCGAGCAGCGGGCGAACCGGTCGTAGTGAGCGACGCGACCGCCGGCCGCGCCCATCGTACGTTCCTCGCGCGCTACGCCGAACTGCGCCGCGCGCGACGGAACGAGACGGCGCTTATCGTCGTCATCCTGGGCCTGTTGGTGACCATCTCGGTCGTCTCCACCGAGTTCTACCCGCCGCAGCTTGCCGCCGGCGTGCCGAAGATCGGCGAGTATTTCGGCAAGCTGTTCAGCATCGTGCCAGCGCGCGGCGCCGATCCGGTACCCGTACTCGCGTTCTCGCACCTGTTCGGCGGCGTGAAGCAGCCGCAGTCCATCGCCTATTGGTTCTATCGCTTCAACACCTACGCATCGCTGCTGTGGCAGACGATACAGATGGCGGTGCTCGCCACCGTGATGGGCTTCACCGGCGCCTTCGTGCTGTCGTTCCCCGCCGCGCGCAACCTCATGCGCAACCGGCCGGTCCTGTGGCTGACGCGCCGGCTGCTCGAGGTGATGCGCTCGGTGCCGCAGGTGGTGCTGGCGTTCATCCTGGTCTGGCCATTCGGCATCGGCCCTTTGGCCGGCATCCTCGCGATTGGCATCCATTCCGCCGGCGCACTCGGCAAGCTGTTCTCCGAGGTCAACGAGAATGCCGATATGCGGCCGATGGACGGCATGCGTGCCGCCGGCGGCAACTGGGTGGAAGCGGTGCGCTACGGCATGGTGCCGCAGGTGGTGCCGGGTTTCCTGAGCTACGCGCTGCTGCGCTTCGAGATCAACGTGCGTTCCTCGACGATCATCGGCTTTGTCGGCGCCGGCGGCATCGGCCAGGAGTTCAAGCGGGTGATCGGTTTCAACATCTACGAGGAGGTGAGCGCGATCGCCATCCTGATCCTTATCATCGTCATGCTGATCGACCTTGCTTCGGAACAGATCCGTGGCCGGCTGATCGGTGGGCTCGCGCGATGAGCGCGACGATCCGGCTGGACCGCATCGGTCAGGCGGACATCGATGCCGCGCGCTTGCGCCTGCGGCGCGCATTCGCCGCACCATGGACCGAGCGCGCGATCCGCATCGCGCTGATCGCCGCATTGATCGGGTGGCTGGGTTACCTGCACTGGCTGTTCGACTTCGGCAAGATCTTCTCCGGCCTGTCGCAGCTCTGGGTGATCGTCGGGCTGATGGTGGACTGGTCGCGGTTCGCCAGCTGGGATCACGTGGAAATCCTCAAGTCCATGCTGGAAACCGTGACGATGGCCTTCCTGGGCACGCTGCTCGCTTCGCTCGTCGCGCTGCCGCTGGGTTTCCTTGGCGCACGCAACGTCATTCCGGTTGCTGTGCTGCGCTTCCTCGCGCGTCGCGTGTTCGACGTGTTCCGCGGGCTGGACCAGCTGATCTGGGCGCTGGTGTTCGTCCGCGCGATGGGGCTCGGGCCGATTGCCGGCATCCTGGCGATCTTCGTCTCGGACACCGGCGTGCTGGCCAAGCTGTATTCCGAAGCGATCGAGAACGCCGAACGGGGCCAGATGGACGGCATCCGCGCATCCGGTGGCTCGGCGCTGATGACGCTGCGCCTGGGCGTGCTGCCGCAGGTACTGCCGGTCATGCTGAGCCAGGCATTGTATCAGTTGGAATCCAACTCGCGCGAAGCGACGATCCTGGGGTTGGTCGGCGCAGGCGGCATCGGACTGCGACTGTCCGAGCGCATCCAGATCAACGCATGGGACCAGGTCGCCTACATCATCGTGCTGATCCTGATCACCGTGGCGGCGATCGACTTCGTCTCGAAGCGCATCCGCGCGCGGCTGATCGTCGGGCGGTGATTTGCAACCCCTTTCAGCGCGCAGACTTCCCAGTCTGTGGGGCGCCGAACATGGCAGCAGGCAGACGCCGCAGCCGTCCTGTGACCCTGTGATCATCCCTTCAGACCTTCAGAACGCATAGCCGAGCGCATCGTCGACAATAAAGCTTCAGCGGCTGTGGCGTGACTCACAGCCCGCTTAACGAGGCGTGATAGCCGTGACTCCCGCATGATCGGACGCAAGGCAGGGGAGCCGCAACCATGAACCGATATCAGCCGGAGTTTGGCGCCCTGGAGGCAAGATCAGCCACAAAGATCTTGCCAGTATTGGTCTCATTGGGACTTGCCAGCCTGGCCGGATGTACGCCCCCAGTCCAGAATCCCGCGCTGTCCTCAGACTTTTCCGTGGGCGCGGTACCCTACCATTACGTGGCTACGACTTCTGACAGAAGGCTTATTGTCTTCGATGGCAAAAACGTTTGCATGGAACCACCTCCGGATACGACCGAGAATGTCACAAGCCAGCTGACTGGCGCGGTGAGCGCAAGCGGGTCTGCCGGGGCAGGACCTTCTGCTGCGATAAGTGCCAACGCTGCCGCAGCGATAGGCAATGCCTTGGGCAACGTAAATCCGACTTCGCAAGGGATCTATTGGTTCAGGACCGTCGCAGCCAACTATTGTATTGCCTACATGAACAACGCGCTTAAGGCTCAGGATTATGTGACTCAGCTCAGCAGCGCAGCGGCCGCTGCGCTGCTGACTGTGAATCAGGAATTGGTTCTGACCAACGGCAAAGTCGGTGCGGACATCAAGCCACTGACCCAGCCGGTTGCGAACGGGAACGCACCGACCGTTCCACCAGTGCCGGCACCCGCTGCGCCGGCTGTACCGGGGTCCGTCTCCCCCGTGGCTCCCGCTCCCCCGACCGCTCCGGTGTCAAGCACCGACAAGGCAAAACTTCTAAGCGCTGGCCAAACGCAGCTGAGCACACATCTGAATAAGCTGACACAATAGATCAACAGTATAAGCCACGGTGCACCGGTCCTAAGCTCGCTTCTTGCGGCTTCCCCGTCAGGGAATACAGGGCCACGTGGCGCAAGCCAATATCACTGACGCGCGTTGGCTCGGGTCCGAGAGTGCACCGTTATGCAACGCCCCGATCTTCGCGAGATGGGCGAGGTTCCATGTCCGCCCCTTGATCGGGGAAGTCCCGCCATGCCGACATCGCGCACCGTCACTCGGCCGGCACCACGATCGGCGGCCGCTTGCCGGCCAGGCGCTCCAGCGCCAGATACACCACCGGCGTCGTGTACAGCGTCAGCACCTGCGACACGATCAGCCCACCGATGATCGAGATGCCCAGCGGGCGGCGCAATTCCGCACCGGTGCCGAACGCAAGCGCCAGCGGCACTGCGCCCAGCAATGCGGCGAGCGTCGTCATCATGATCGGGCGGAAGCGCTCCAGGCACGCCTCATGGATCGCCCGTTCCGGCGACAGGCCGCGCTGGCGTTCCGCCTCCAGCGCGAAGTCCACCAGCATGATGGCGTTCTTCTTCACGATGCCCATCAGCAAGATGATGCCGATCATCCCCATGATCGACAGATCGTTGCCGGTGACCAGCAGCGCCAGCAATGCGCCAATGCCGGCAGGCGGCAGGGTGGAGATGATGGTCAGCGGGTGCAGCAGGCTTTCGTACAGCACGCCGAGGACGATGTAGATCGAGATCAGCGCCGCGGCGATCAGCAGCGGTTGCGTTGCCATCGACCGCTGAAAGAAGCGCGCGTTGCCGGCGAACTGGGTGTGCACGTCTTCGGGCATGCGGAGTTCGCGTGTCGCGTTCTCCACGATGGTTTCCGCATCGCTCAGCGCCATGCCCGGCGGCAGGTTGAAGCTGATCGAGGCGGCGGGAAACTGCCCCTGGTGGTACACCGACAATGGTGCTGTGCCACGCTCGAAATGCGCCACCGCGGACAGCGGCACCTGCGTGCCGTTGGAAGCACCGACATAGATGCGGTCGAGCAGCGATGGATCGGTCTGCAGTTTCGGATCGATCTCCAGCACCACCTTGTACTGATTGCGCTCGGCATAGATCGTGGTGATCTGCCGCTGCGCGTAGGCATTGTTCAATGCGTTGTCGATCGCCGTTGTGCTGACGCCCACCCGGGCTGCGGCGTCGCGGTCGATCATCACGTTTGCCTGCGGGCCAGCGCGATCCTGGTCCGATGTGACGTCGACGATGCCGGGCGTCGCCCGCAGCTTGTCCTGCAGCGCCAGTGCCCAGCGCCGCAACTCGCCGACATCCTGCGTGATCAGCGTGTACTGGTACTGCGCCCCGCCCTGGCGGCCGCCGCCGCGCAGGTCCTGCGCCGAGAACAGCGTGGTCTGCACGCCGGCGACCTTCTCGAGCGGCCCGCGCAGGCGGTCGATCACCTCCTCCGACGATATGCCGCGCTCCGACAGCGGCTTCAGGCTGACGGTCAGGCTGCCCCGGTTGATCGAGCTCCAGCCGCTCGACACGCCGACCTGCGAGCCGACCGCGGCAACCGCAGGGTCGCGCAGTATGACGTCGACCACCTCGCGCTGACGATCCTCCATGGCCAGGAACGACACGTCAGGTGAGGCCTGGGTGGATCCGATCAGGATGCCGGTGTCCTGCAGTGGCAGGAAACCCTTCGGCAGCACGGTGTAGAGGCGCACGGTCAGCACCACGGTCGCCAAAGTCACCAGCAGCATGAACACGCGATGGTCCAGTGCCCAGCCCAGGGTTCGCGCGTAGAAGCGCTGCGTGATGGCGAAGCCGGCCTCCAGCGCGCGATCGATGCGTGCGGCGATGCGGCCTTTCGGCGGCGCCGAGACATCGCCATGCATATACTGGCCGCAGATCATCGGCGTCAGCGTCAGCGACACCACGGCAGAGATCGCGATCGCCATGGCGAGCGTCATGGCGAATTCATGGAACAGGCGGCCCAGGATGCCGCCCATGAAGATCAGCGGGATGAACACCGCGAGCAGCGAGATGCTGATCGACATCACGGTGAAGCCGATCTGGCGCGAGCCGATCAGCGCGGCGCGCATCGGGTCGGCGCCGCGCTCGCGGTGCCGCATGATGTTCTCGATCATCACGATGGCGTCGTCGACCACGAAGCCCACCGAGATGGTCAGCGCCATCAGCGAGAAGTTGTCCAGCAGGTAGCCCATGAACCACATGCCGGCGAGCGTACCGCAGATCGACAGCGGCACGGTGACGGCGGCGGCGAGCGTTGGCAGCAGGCGGCGCATGAACAGCAGTACCACCAGCAGCACCAGCGCGATGGTGATCGCCATGGTGTACTGCACGTCGGCGACCGAGGCGCGGATCGTCGTGGTGCGATCCGAGATCACTGTCAGCTTGATATTGGCCGGCAGCCACTCCATCAACTGCGGCAGCAGCTCCTTGATGTTGTTGACGGTCTCAATGACGTTGGCGCCGGTCGACTTGGTGATGGTGAGCAGGATGGCCGGCTGCTTGCCGTTCCAGGCCGCCAGCCGCGAGTTGGCGACGCCGTCGATCACCGTCGCCACATCCGACAGGCGCAGCACCGCGCCATTACCGGCCTTCAGCACCAGCGGCGCATATTGCGACGCCTGCGACATCTGCCCGTTGATGCCGATCGATTCGGCGCGGTCGGGCCCCTGGAACGACCCGGTCGGCTGCAGCACGTTGGTGTTCTTGATCGCGTTCAGCACGTCCTGGCCGGCGAGCCCCGCCGCAGCGAGCCGCACCGGGTCGAGGCGCACGCGAACCGCCGGCTTTTCCGCGCCGTTCACCGTGACCTGCGACACGCCTTCGGCCTGTGACAGCCGCTGCGCCAGGATGGTGTCGGCGGCGTCGTAGATCTGCGCCGTGCTCAGCGTGTCGGACGACAGCGCGATCTGCATGATCGGCGCATCCGCCGGGTTGAACTTGCGGTAGTAGGGCCGCGTCGGCAGGTCCGACGGCAGATCGGTGATCGCGGCATTGATCGCCGCCTGCACATCGCGTCCTGCACCGTTGATGTCGCGGTCGATGTCGAACTGCACCACGATCGAGGTGTTACCGATCGAACTGGTCGAGGTGATCTCGGTGACGCCAGAGATTTCGCCCAGGCGGCGTTCCAGTGGGGCGGCAACCGAATTCGCCATGGTCTCCGGATCGGCCCCAGGCCGCGCCGCGATCACCACGATGGTGGGGATATCGACGCTGGGCAGCGCCGAGATCGGCAGGAACCGATATGCGACGATGCCCGCCAGCAGCAGGCCGATCGACAGCAGGATGGTCGCAACCGGCCGGACGATGAATGGTGCGGAGAAGCCCACGGGCTACACCGCCGCCACGACGTCCCCTCTCCGCCCCACGGGGCGGAGAGGGTCAGGGTGAGGTGGGGGACGCACCGCCCCCACCTCTCCCTGTCCCTCTCCGCCCCAGGGGGCGGAGAGGGGACGTGGCATCGGCAGCTTCACTCTGCCGGCTCCATCTGCGTGCCGCCGCGGGAGAACCGCAGGCGCAGCCGTTCGAAGCCCAGATAGATCGCCGGCGTGGTGTACAGCGTCAGGAACTGGCTCAGCAGCAGACCGCCGATGATCGTCACCCCCAGCGGCGAACGCAGCTCCGATCCGGCGCCACGCTCCAGCACCAGAGGCAGCGCGCCTAGCAGTGCCGCCATCGTCGTCATCATGATCGGCCGGAACCGCAGCAGGCACGCCTCCCGGATCGCCTCATGCGGCGCAATGCCGCGCGCGCGTTCCGCCTCGATCGCAAAGTCCACCATCATGATGGCGTTCTTCTTCACGATGCCCATCAGCAGCACGATGCCGACCAGCGCCACCAGCGACAGGTCGATGCCGCACAGCATCAGCGCCAGCAGCGCGCCGATGCCGGCCGAAGGCAGCGTGGACAGAATGGTGATGGGATGGATCCAGCTCTCGTACAGCACGCCCAGCACGATGTAGATCACCACAAGCGCCGCCAGGATCAGCCACGGCTCGGCTGCCAGCGACTTCTCGAACTCGGCTGCGTCGCCGGAATAACTGCCGGAGATCGTTTCAGGCATGCCGATCTCCCTCTCGGCCGTGGCGATCGCCTGCACTGCGTGGCCAAGCGAATAGCCTGGCGCGAGATCGAAACTCAGCGTCACCGACGGGAACTGCTCCTGGTGCGTCACCACAAGCGGCGCCACGGTGCGGCTGACCGTCGCGATCGCCGACAGCGGCACCTGCGCGTCGTTGGTGCCAGGCACGCGCAGCAGGCGCAGCCAGTCGGGGTTGGCCTGCCAGTCCGGGTTGGCCTCCAGCACCACACGATACTGATTGGCCTGGCCGAAAATGGTGGAGATCTGCCGCTGGCCGAACCCATCGTACAGCGTGTCCTCGATTGCCTGCATCGATACGCCGAGACGCATCGCCGCGTCGCGATCGACATTGATGTAGGTGCGGAAGCCGTCGTTCTGCTGGTCGGTTGCGACGTTGGTCAGCGCCGGATCATCCGCAAGCCTGCGCAGCAGCTTCGGTCCCCACAGCGCCAGCTCCGCCGGATCGGTGTCCATCAGCGTGTACTGGAACTGCGTGCGGCTGATGCGCGTCCCGATCTGAACGTCCTGCACCGGCTGGAAGAACGCGGTGATGCCGGCGACGCCCGATATCGCCTGCTGCATGCGAGCGATCACCGCCGGCGCCGGATCGCGCTCGCTGATCGGCTTCAGCGCGATGGTCAGCCGCCCGGTGTTCGGGGTCGCGTTGATCGTGCCGGCGCCGACGAACGACACCACGCCGGTGACCGCCGGATCGCGCTCCACGATCTGCGCCACCTCGGTCTGCAGCGTGATGAGGCGAGGGATGGATGCGCTCTGCGCCGCTTCGGTGACCGCGACCAGCACGCCGGTGTCCTGCTGCGGCAGGAAGCCCTTCGGCACCGCCACATACAGCAGGATCGTGCCGACCAGTGTCGCAGCGCCGACCAGCAGCACCAGTGTCTGGTGCCCGAATGTCCAGTCGAGACTGCGCCGATAGCCCCGCAGCAGCGCCTCGAAGCCGGCCTCGCTGAGGCGCGCAATGCGCCCCGGATGTTCGTCGCTGGCGGAGCGCAGGATGCGGCCGCACATCATCGGTGTCAGGGTCAGCGACACGATCGCTGAGACCACCACGGCAACCGACAGGGTGACCGAAAACTCCTTGAACAGCCGCCCGACCACGCCGCCCATGAACAGGAGTGGGATGAACACCGCGATCAGCGACACGGTCAGCGACACGATGGTGAAGCCGATCTGTGCCGCGCCGCGATAGGCCGCGGCGAGCGGGCGCATGCCCTGCTCGATGTAGCGCACGATGTTCTCGATCATCACGATCGCATCGTCGACCACGAACCCGGTGGCGATGGTCAGCGCCATCAGCGACAGGTTGTCGAGCGCGTAGCCCATCTGCTGCATCACGCCGAACGTGCCGACCAGTGACAGCGGCAGCGCGACCGCGGGGATGAACGTGGCGCGCAGCGAGCGCAGGAACAGGAAGATCACCGCCACCACCAGCACAACCGCCATGATCAGCGTCAACTGCACGTCGCGCACCGAGGCGCGGATTGTCTCGGTGCGGTCGCTGACGATCTTCAGGCTGATGCCGGAGGGGATGGCGGATTGCAGCCGCGGCAGCGCGGCCTTCACCAGCGACACGGTCTGCACGATGTTCGCGCCTGGCTGACGCTGGATGTCGAGCACCGCCGCGGGCTGGTCCTTGTACCAGGCGGCGACCCGGTCGTTCTCCACGCCTTTCACGACGCTCCCGATGTCGGACAGCCGCACCGGCGCGCTGTTGCGCCAGGCGATCACCATGTTCTGGTAGGCGGCGGCATCCACCAGCTGGTCGTTGGCGCCGAGGGCGAAGGCGAGGCGAGGGCCGTCGAAGCCGCCTTTGGCGCCGTTGACGTTGGCATTGGCGACCGCGGTGCGCACGTCATCCATCGCAAGGCCGTAGGCGGCAAGGCGCGCCGGGTCGATCCGCACCCGCACGGCGGGGCGCAGGCCGCCTTGCACGGTGACGCGCCCGACGCCATCGATCTCGGAGAGTTTGGGCTGCAGCACCGTGTCGGCGGCATCGCTGACGGTGTCGATCGGCAGCGTGTCCGAGGTCAGCGCCAGCGTCAGGATCGGCGCATCGGCCGGGTTTACCTTGGCGTAGACCGGCGGGTAGGGAAGGTTGGCCGGCAGCGTGCCTGCGGCGGCGTTGATTGCTGCCTGCACGTCCTGTGCCGCCGAATCCATGCTGCGGTTGAGTGCGAACTGCAGCGTGATCTGGCTGGTGCCCTCGGAGCTCTGCGAGGTCATCGTGGACAGGCCGTTGATCTGCCCGAACTGGCGTTCCAGCGAGGCGGTGATCAGCGTCTCGATCGTCTCGGGGCTGGCGCCTGGCAGTTGGGTGGTGACCTGGATGGTGGGGAAGTCGACCTCGGGCAGCGCGGAGACCGGCAGGGCGCGATAGCCCAGCCCACCCGCCAGCAGAATGGCGATCGCCAGCAGCCAGGTGGCGATCGGGCGGCTGATGAAGGGGGCAGAGAGGCTCATCGCGTCTCAGGGGCCTCCGCCGATCACCCGGGCGCCCGTGCCTGCCGTCGGCGGGTTCCCGGCGCCGC
>DASSRN010000039.1:0-2357 GCA_035701785.1 Acetobacteraceae bacterium
AGGGACAGTCTCCGGCCGCGGCTACAGGTTCATTGGCGAAGTGCAGGGGTCGGACTCGCTCCCTGCTGCCCGCACCAACAATTTCTGCAGCACGGGTGCAGCCAGCGCCGACCGGCCATCAGTCGCAGTCCTGCCTTTCGAGAATGCCGGAGGTGACCCCGAGAAGAGCTATGTGAGCGACGGCGTTACCGCGGACATCATCGTTGCTCTGTCGCGGTTTTCCGGCCTTCTCGTCATCGCCGCAAACTCTTCGTTCCGCTACCGTGGTGACCAGGTCGATATCAGGACGGTCGCTCAGGAGCTTGGCGTGCAATACGTGGTCCAGGGCAGCGTCAGGCACAGTGGAGATCGCATCCGCACCTCCGTCCAGTTGATCGAGGCGTCCACCGGAACCCACCGCTGGGCTGACCACTACGACTGCCCTGCCAGCGATGTTTTCGCGGTGCAGGACGAAGTCAGTGGCTGTATCGCTGGCGTTCTGGTCGCCCAGCTCACCAAGGCGGAGCGGGACCGGGTATTGCGCAAACCGCCGGAAAGCTGGCGGGCCTATGATCTGTATCTCCGCGCAACCGACCGATCGCGCCAGTGGGACAAAGAGGCGTTCGCCGCAGCCGAACACTGGCTTGAACAGGCCGTTGCGCTCGACCCGGGATTCGCGCCCGCCTATGCGTTGCTGGCGGAGTGTCACGTGAGCGCTTGGATCGAACCGAAGGATCATCGCTACCAGGATCCGGCCACGCTCGACGCCGCATGGCAGCTGGCTCAGGCGGCGATGGAGCGGGATCCGCTGCTGCCAGCGGCGCACGCTGCGTTCGGCAACATCCTGCATTGGCGTGGCGAAACGGATGAGGCCATAAAGGCCTACGAGCAAGCGCTGCAACTCAATCCCAATTCCGCACAGTATTTCTATGGAAGTGTCTTGTTGATTGCCGGCCGTCCGCTCGATGCCTTGGGCGTCTTTCAACGGTCGATGCGGCTGGATCCCTTCTTTGCTCCAATGCTGCTTGGCGCTCTTGGGCACTGCTACATCCTGCTGGGCAACGAAAGAGCTGCCCTTGCCCCGTTGCGGGAATGCGCCGCGCGGGCGCCGCGCTGGCGCCCTGCTTTTGTTTGGCTTGCTGCCGCCTGTATGCGGCTTGACCTTGTGAATGAGGCGCGTACCGCTGCCGCCCGCGTTCTCGAAATCGACCCGAACTTCAGCATAAGGGCATGGAGACGGTTGCATCCCTATCGGGATCTAGCAGGTGCCGAGAGGATGTATGAGGCTCTCAGCGAGGTAGGACTGCCGGATCGGTAAGAACAAGCATGCGGTGTAGGCGACCAGTCTTCACTTCGATCGCTCGTCGTCGAACGATGCAGTGAAGGTCGATTTCCATCCATCTCCCCGGCGATAGACTTCTCTCACATGAAGCAGTAGTTGCGCCCAGGTAATCGGAGTCTGGGCCATGCAGAAAGCCTCGCTCGACCCACCGCCACTCGTGCGCGGGGGCTGCATCGAGTTCCCGGTGCACCATGTGCGCGGCGGCACGTCAACCGGCCTGGTGATCTCCGAGCAATGGGCGCCTCGCGAGCAGCCCCTTCGCGAGGAGCTGCTGCGTCACCTGATGGGTCTGCCGCTGGAAGGCACGCGTTCCGGCAATAAGCAGATCACCGGCCTGGGGCGCATCGTGCCGACCGGCAACAAGGTGTTCTTCGCTCGGCTCGAGACGGACGGCAACCGGCGCCGCATCGTCAGCACCTTCGCGCAGCTCGCCGCCGATAAGGCGGCGATCGACTGGAGCGTGAACTGCGGCAACATGACCGCCGCACTGCCGATGTGGGCGCTCGACACCGGGCACGTCGATCTGGTCGACCCAGGCGAGGCATTCGAGATCGACATCTTCAACACCAACACCAGCGTGACCGCCGGCTCGCGCATGCGCGTCGCCGCCGATGGAGCGTTTGTGCCGGCGGAGATTCCCGGCGTGGACGGCGCGTTCCCTGGCGTTGACCTGTTCTTGGCCGATCCGGTTGGCGCCAAGACCGGGCGGCTGCTGCCGACCGGCCAGCCGCTCGACGAGATCGCCGGCTATCGCGTCTCCTGCGTCGACGTCGCGGTGCCGATGGTGATCGCGAGTGCGGCCGATTTCGGCAAGACCGCACACGAGTCGATCGAGGCGCTCGAGCGCGACCGCGACCTGATCGAACGGCTGCGCACGGTGTGGGTCGAGACCGGCCTGCGTATGGGCCTGAAGGGCGCTGGCGGCCGGCCCATGAGCGCCGACCAACTGGCGCAGAGCGAGACGATTCCGAAGGTCTGCATCGTCGGTCCGCCACACGGCGCGGGGCACATCGCTGTCCGCTATTTCACGCCGCAG
>DASSRN010000040.1:0-9140 GCA_035701785.1 Acetobacteraceae bacterium
GATCAAAGTGCATCCAAGCGGCGGCCCGCCGTCATCGTCAGTAGCCACGCCTATAATTCCGCTCGGCCGGACGTCGTGTTAATGGCGATCACTAGCCAGCTTCATCCAACGCCCGCGCTGGGCGAGCTCTGGGTGGGCCTATGGCAGCAGGCGGGCCTGCTGAGGCCGTCAGCCATCAAACCGGTGTTCGCCACAATTGAGCAGCGCCTTGTAATCCGGCGGCTGGGCACCTTGCAATCTGCTGATATGACCGCGCTTAGAAAGGCGATTACGGAGATCCTCGGGTGACTGCGGCTCATTCTCTCTTCATTGCTGTGCGGGTCCCTCTGTCCTAGCCTCGCCGCATGGGACCGCTAACAGGCATCAGGATTGTCGAATTCGCCGGCATAGGGCCGTGTCCGATGGCGGCGATGATGCTGGCCGAGATGGGCGCCGATGTGCTGCGCATCGACCGCGTGACCGACAGCGACCTGGGCCTGCCGATGCCCAGCAAATTCGAAACGCTGAAGCGCAGCCGCCCCATCCTCCGGTTGGACCTGAAGCGCGCGGACGCGGTCGCGCTGACACTGCGCCTGATCGAGCAGTCGGATGCGCTGATCGAGGGCTTCCGCCCCAAGGTGATGGAGCGTCTCGGTCTGGGCCCGGACGTCTGCCTGGCGCGCAATCAACGCCTGGTGTTCGGCCGCGTGACCGGCTGGGGCCAGGAGGGTCCGCTGGCCCACGCCGCCGGCCACGACCTCAACTACATCGCCCTCACCGGTGCGCTGCACGCGATTGGCCGGGCCGGCGGTCCGCCCACGCCGCCGCTCAACCTAGTCGGCGACTTCGGCGGCGGCGCGCTCTATCTCGTGGTCGGCGTGTTGGCAGCGCTCATCGAGGCGCGGCAGTCGGGCAGAGGCCAGGTGGTCGATGCAGCGATGGTGGACGGCGCGTCCTCGCTGATGACGTCGATCTACGGCGGTAAGGCGTCAGGTCGGCTGGCCGGCCCGCGCGGCACCAACATCACCGACTCCGGCGCCTACTTCTACGAGGTGTACGAGTGCGCCGACGGCCGCTACGTCTCGGTCGCCGCGATCGAGGCGAAGTTCCACGCCGAACTGCTGCGCCTGCTGGAAATTGATCCGGCCACCATGCCGCCGCAGATGGACCGTGCCCGCTGGCCGGAGGCCAAAGCCCGCCTGGCGGAACGCTTCCGCACTCGCACGCGAGACGAATGGTGCGCGCTGCTGGAGGGCACCGACGCCTGCTTCGCTCCAGTCCTGTCGATGGAGGAGGCGCCGGATCATCCGCACAACCAGGCACGCGGCGTTTTTGTCGACCTGGCAGGCGTGCCGCAGCCTGGGCCGGCCCCACGCTTCAGCCGGACACCACTCGCCGCACCAACCGCGCCTCAGGAGTCGGGTGAGGCTGATCTCAGGACAGCCCTGGCGCCCTGGGGCCTGGACGGCACCGAGGTCGAGAGCCTCCAGGCCAGCGGATTGCTGCTCTGAGAAATCAGCATATTGTCCGCTGTGGACCGCCCCCGTATCGTACGGTGAGAATTGCGAATCACTCGCAACAAGGAGGCCGTCCGCCGATGGGTCACGAGATCAGCGAGATCGCCCGGCGCTGTGAGCGCGCCGTGGTCACCGCCTATCGGGATCTGCGTCACTTCGGCGCCGACGACCTTGCGGCCTTCCAGGCCTGCACCACGCTATACCGGATCCATCATCCCGAGGCGTCGCTGAACGAGGCGCGCCGACTGGTCGCCGAGTGGATCGATCATCACGTGGTGCGCGGCGACGGTGGCCCGACCCCCGGCTGCGCCTGCGCCTGATTGGGCGTTTCTGACGTCAAAGCCGCGCTGATCATCGCCAAGGCCCGTTCCGCAGCGGCCATGCGGATGGCCGTACGCTCACCGGCGAAGATCTGACGCTCGCTGGTGATCGGCCGCCCGCGTTGCGCCAGGCCAAAGCACACCAACCCCAATGGCTTCTGGCTGCTCCCGCCACCCGGTCCGAGCACGCCGGTTAGCGACACAGCGATGTCGGCATCCGATCGGGTCAGCGCCCCCTCGGCCATGCGTTGCGCAACCGGCTCGCTGACCGCACCCGCATCGCTGATCAACTCCGAGGGCACGCCGAGCAGGTCGGATTTCGCCTGATTTGAGTACGCGACAAAGCCGCGTTCCAGCACGTCCGATGAACCAGGGATCGCGGTCAGCACCGCCGCGACCAGCCCGCCGGTGCAGCCCTCGGCGATGCTCAGCTTAACACTGCGAGTGCGACAGGCATCCAACAACGCCTCTGCTCGCTCCAGCAGGGACGGCGTGATCACTCGCCGCGCGCCTCGATGACATTGGCCTTGATTGCGTCGACGAACCGGCGCCAGTCGCTCTCCACCTGCGCGGCGTAGGCCAAGGCGAAATCCGCCAACGCTGCATCGAATGCACCGCTCGTGCCCATGTAGCCGGCGATCCGCGCCGCATCGCCCGAGCGCGCGTGCGCACGCGCCAGCGTCATGCCGCAGAGCGTGGCATAGTATGGCAGCGCCTCATCGCCGATGCCTTCGCAGACCGTTGCAAGCCGCGCGTCCTTCAACTGCCGCACATAGCAGAACTGATCGCTGACATGTTCCTGGGTCCAGCCCAGGAATATGTCGTGCTCGCCCTGCATGATCCGTTGACCGGTCACCACGCGCTGCCCCTGGTTCAGGTAGACGCTTGGCGCGGTATACGGCACCAGCACCGACTGCAGTGCCTCTTTCAGTTGCAGCAGCAGTGCGGCGCCGTCGCGGTCGGTGAACAGGCCCAGCGCGCAGAACGTACCGACGCTGCCGATGCCGACCACCTTGAACGCGACGTCGGTCAGCCGGTAGCGATCGAGCAGTACCCCGCGCTCTTCTGGCTGGCTCACCTTGTAGGCCTCGAATGCCGTGCGCGCGACCATATCCAGCGTGTCGTCGTGTACCGCGGGCGCCGGCGCGACGTGCGGCAATTGTCGCTTGATGCGCCAGCCGGACTTGCCGCGCGTCAGCAGACGACGATAGCCCTTGCGATGCATCTCCGTGGCGATGCGCAGCCGCTTGAGCTCGGTCTGTCGCAGCTTCGGGTCCGCAATGCCGCGCAGCACTCTCGCCGCACCGACGCGCGAACGCCACGCGTCCTGTGGCTCGAGCTGCATCAGCTTCGTCATGTGCTGGCGATACGCGCCGACCGTCGCATTGGCGAGCGCACGACAGGCGCGGTCCGGCATCATCCGGCTGCGTGCGTCGACGGCGACACTGGTGGCGAGCCGCTTGAGGTCCCATTCGAATGGCGCCGGCAGAGTCTCGTCGAAGTCGGTGACGTCGAAGATCGGCGTCCCGTCGAGCGCCGAGTACATGCCGAAATTCGCTGAATGACAGTCGCCGCACGACTGAACCCATATGCCACTGGTTGGCGTGGTGGCGAGATCGGCGGCCATCAGCACTGCTGAGCCGCGCAGGAAGGCGAATGGCGACACTTTCATCCGGCCATAGCGCAATGGCAGCAGCGACGAAATCCGATGCCGCGTCGCCTCAATCAGCAGGTCGACAGGCTCGCGCCGTTCCGCCGGCGCCTGCCACGAAGCGTGCAGGCTACGTGGGACAAGCCGCCGCAACGCTCGTCCCGCGTCGCGTCGCTCCGCCATCGGCAACGGACCGTCGGGTCGGATATCCTCCAACGGCATTGACGCTCCCCCGACTGCGCAGCAATCACACCGCGTCGGGCATGACCGCGCAAGCTGAAAAATTCGAAGCACGATCCGACAGTATAATCTTCGGTGGCGAAAGATCAGCTGAAAAGCGCAGGCCACCGCACGTTGATCGCCCAGACGATGCCTGCAGTGATGGCACCGGCCAACACGTCATCCGCCATGATACCCGCTGCATTCTTCTGCCGGTCGGCCCAGCCGATCGGACCAGGCTTGGTGACATCGAGCAGCCGGAACACAACGAATGCCGCGAGTACACCTTTCAAGGATGCGTGCGGCAATCCGTACAGCGCGAGCAACTGGCCCGCGACTTCGTCGATCACAACCCAACCCGGATCACCCGTAACCCGTGCGGCGCTTATCGCCCATAATCCTGCCAGCGCCGCGACGAGTGCGACGGCAGGTAGCAACTGCGGCGTGGTGAGCAGCAGCAGGGTGCCCGGAATGAGCGTCAACGCAGATGCGATGGTGCCGGGCGCAAGCGGGATGAAGCCGCAGCCGAACCCACTGGCGATAAGCCGCGCCAGCGTCAGCCCCAAGCTCACTCCACCTCGTCCAGGAATGTCCGCAACGCGGCGAGCATCGCTGGCTCGGTCAGCGTCGGCGCGTGGCCAATGCCGGATAATGTCGCCACCCGCATGTCAGGCCGCGCAGACTGCATGCGTGCCACGGTCGCAGGCAGCAGAATGTCGCTGGCGTCGCCACGTATTAGCAGCAGTGGCAGATGGGCAAGCCCATCGAACAACGCCCACAGGTCGGGCGTTCTGCCGTTCATCAGCTGCGCAATCCTCGTGTCCCACGCCGGGCGCAGGACGCCCCTGCTATCCGGTGCATAGGTGAGTTCTGCCATGGTTCGCCAGGCTTCGTCGCCGTCCAGCGACAGTGGCGGCAACACCGCCTGGAGATGCACGACCGCGGCATTGATGTCAGCGAATGATGCATCGCGACCGATGAAATCACGCACGAATTCGGTGCCGCTGGTGCCAAGCTCCGGGCCGATGTCGTTGAGCACCACTGCGCCGAACAGCGAGGGCCGGGCAGCGGCAAGCCCCATGCTGAGCAATCCGCCGAAGCTGGTGCCGATCGCAATCGCCTTGTGCAGGTGCAAGGCCGCGCAGATGTCGAGCACGTCGCGCAGGCAGGCTTCCGGCGCATAGCGCGTGACATCGCGCGCGCGGCCCGACTGTCCGCGCCCGGCATAGTCCGGCGCCACCACGCGCCGTCCTGCGCCTAGTGCCTGTGCCAGCGCGGCGAAATCGCCTGACGTGCGCACGATTCCCGGCAGGCAGAGCAGCGGCACGCGAGCATGTCCGTCCCGCCATTCCCGGACCACAAGCGGCAGACCGTCCCAGGCGGAGATGCGATGGACTATCGCGTCCATTGCGCCAGCAGCGTCGGCGTGCTTTCGCCGCGCCGCGCGCGGTAGATCACCACGTTCTCCAGCACGCGCTGCACGTAATTGCGCGTCTCGTAGATCGGGATCAGCTCGATCCAGTCGACCATGTCGATCGGGCCGACGCGTGGATCGCCGTTCTCCGGCAGCCACTGGTCGACGCGATGCGGCCCTGCGTTGTAGGCGGCGACCGCAAGCGGCAGCGAGTTGTCGAAGCGGTCCAGCATCTCGCGCAGATAGCTGGTGCCAAGCCGCATGTTGTGCGCCGGGTCCGAGGTGAGAATGGGCACCGACGTCGCGGTGCCGATGCGCTTGGCCACCGCCTGCGCAGTGAACGGCATGAGCTGCATCAGGCCGCGTGCGCCCGAGGGGCTGACCGCGCCGATGTCAAAGCTGCTTTCCTGCCGGATCAGACCAAGTGCCACCGCCGGATCGACCGACCCGTCCGGCGGTTCGGCGGCGATCGGCCAGCCGGCTTCGGGCAGCATCAGCCCATCGCGGCCCATCCGGCGCGCGACGGACACCGCGGTGTCCGGCAGGCCGACGCGCAGCGCAAAGCGAGCGGTCAGGCTGCGGTCCGCCGCATCAGGCGCAAGTTCATCCATGCGGGAGAGGAAGGTCCGGGCGCGCAGCGGGTCATTCCAGGCGACCAGCATGGCGGCGGCACGCACCACCTCGCGGTCGGTGAAGGCCAGTACCTGGTCACGAGTATAGCCGGGATCGTGCAGGGCGGTGATCCGGCGCCCCAATGCGGCGGCATCGTCACCCAGTGCGAGCACGGCCAACTGGCCATAGAACGCAGTCGGCCACGCAGCGGCACGTTCGTATTCGGGCCGCGGGTCACTGCCGGCAGCCGCAGTGGCGCGGCCCAGCCAATAGTGCGCGCGCGCCTGGGTGATCACAGCCTTTGACTGGTCCGCCAGAAGGGCAAAGTGCCGCGTCGCGGCCGAGGGATTTTTCAGGCGGCGCAACGCGATGAAGCCGGCCAGAAAGTCGGCGTCCAGCTCCTGTTCCGGGCCGACGCGGCCATGTTGGTCGGCCAGCGCATAGGCCCCCGCGGCGTCGCCATCGCGCAGCAACCTACGCGCCAGCAGGTTGCGCTCGTTCCAGAATGCGGCGAGGTCATCCGCGGGTGCGTCGCGCTGGGCGGCATCGCCGGCGCGCTTCCACAGATCGAGCGCCTCCGCGGTGCGGTCATTGCGACGCAGCCAGCGGGCGCGCTCCAGCATGAGCCCTGGATCGCGTCGCAGCGACTCCGGCACTGCCGCGACCAGCGCATCGGCATTCGGCGCATCGCGCTGCAGTGCCAGCCTTGCTTCGCCCGCAGCGCGATGCGCAGGGTCGAGCCGTGGCAGGTCGCGGCCCGCAGTGGTCGCGTCGTGTGCAGCCAGTCGTTGGAAGCGCTCCCAGTCGTCCGCCGCACGCACCGCACCCGACCAGCGGCGCAGGAAGCTGGCCTCGTCGCCGATGCCGGCTACCCAGGCGCGCCGCGCATCCTCCTGCGCCTCGCCATTGCGTCCGGCATTCGCCAGCGCCTCTGCGCAGTGCTGCAGCGCTTGCGGCAGCGTCAGCTCGTTGCGATCGCACTGCGCCAGGCTGGAGGCGAGATCCGGATCGGCAGCAATCGCCTCCTGCCGCCGGCGTTCGAGCAACGCCTGATTGGGCCAGTCGGGGCTTTGCGCCAGGAAGTCGGTGATCTCGTCCGCCGTCGCCGCCCCAGGCGCCAGCAGCCGGAAATATGTGACCAGCTTGGTCGCCACCGGATCGGCATAGGCCGAGGCGGCGCGCTGCGCGTCAGCCCAGCGGTCGGCGCGGATCGCGGCAATCGGCTCGGCCTGCTGCGCCAGCGCGGGGCCAGCCGCCAACCCGGCCAGCAGCGCCCAACGGAGGCGAATCGATGCGGTCATGGCACCTTTCTAGCCCAGGCGGACCTTGCGATGCACCTCCTGCGCGCCTAGCCTCCCGCCGCCTGCAAGCCGGCAACCACAGGGGACAGATAATGTTCAAGGGATCTCTCGTCGCTCTTATCACGCCAATGCGCGCTGATGGATCGATCGACGAGAAGGCCTATGCCGAGTTCGTGGACTGGCAGATCAAGGAGGGCACCGACGCGGTCGTGCCGGTGGGCACCACCGGCGAATCGCCAACCCTGTCGCATGACGAGCATAAGCGGGTGGTGGAGATCGCGATCGAGGTGGCGAAGGGACGTGTCCCGGTGATCGCCGGTGCCGGTTCGAACTCGACCGAAGAGGCGATCGACCTGGCGCGCCATGCCAAGCAGGCCGGGGCGGACGCCACGCTGGTGGTGACGCCGTACTACAACAAGCCGACGCAGGAAGGCATGTACCTGCACTTCAAGGCGATCGCGGATGCGGTGGATCTGCCGATGATCATCTACAACATCCCGCCGCGCTCCGTCGTGGATATGAGCGTTGATACCATGGCGCGGCTGGCGAAGCACAAGAACATCGTCGGCGTGAAGGACGCGACGGCGAACCTGACGCGCCCGCTGCACACGCGTCGTGCCTGCGGCGAGGAGTTCTGCCAGCTGTCGGGCGAGGACCACACCGCGCTGTCGTTCAATGCGGCCGGCGGCGTGGGCTGCATCAGCGTGTCGGCCAACGTGGCACCGCGGCTCTGTGCGTCGATGCAGGACGCCTGGGCCGAGGGACGGTTCGCCGAGGCGATGGCGATCCAGAACCGTCTGGTGCCGCTGCACGATGCGCTGTTCACCGAGACCAGCCCGGCGCCGGTGAAGTTCGCCGCGTCGCTGCTGGGCAAGACGTCCGAGCATTGCCGTCTGCCGCTGGCGCCGCTGATGGACAGCACGCGTGCCAAAGTGCGCGCGGCGATGACCGATGCGGGGCTGCTGAACTGACCCTGCGATAAACAAGCGCCGACGCCGGGGGCCGAAGCACTCGGCACCCGGGGCGGTGCTTTTGCAAATATCCGGCACCCAATCGTAACCTGCCTGCTGCGTGGGCGGCCAAGTGCCTGCGCAGCTATATAGAACGAAATAGGGAGCCGTAATGTCTGAATACGCAAGAACACCGACAGTGCCCTGGTGGAAGGAACCTACGAAAGACCAATGGTTCGCGTTCACTGCCGCATGGCTGGGCTGGACGCTTGATGCCTTCGACTTCACGGTCTTCCTTTTCCTGCTGCTGCCAATCGCCAAGGAGTTCAACGCCGACCTGACGCTGGTGGTGCTGGTTGGTTCGCTGACCCTGTGGATGCGTTTCGCCGGTGCCGTCGCGGCGGGCTGGATGGCGGATCGCATGGGGCGCCGCGCACCGCTTATGATCTCCATCCTGTGGTATTCCGCCTGCAACTTCATCGCCGGTTTCTCGCCGACCTTCCTGTTCCTGCTGGTGTTCCGCACGCTGCTCGGGATCGGTATGGGCGCCGAGTGGCCTGCCGGCGCCGCACTTGCTGTCGAGACCTGGCCGGCGCGCTCGCGCGGGCTGATGGCCAGCGTGCTGCAAGGCTCATGGGCGTTGGGGTACCTGGTAGCCTCGCTGATCTATGCGCTGGCGTTCAGCTACATCGGCTGGCGCGGCATGCTGTGGATCGGCGTATTGCCGGCGCTCGCGGTGGTCTGGATCCGCGTCTACGTGAAGGAGCCGGAGATCTGGGTCGAGAATCAGCGCCAGCAGCAGGCGAAGCAGGCACAGGTTCGCGTGCCGCTGGCGGCGCTGTTCAAGCGCGGCGTTATCCTCAACACGATATCCGCCTGCTGGTGGCTTGGATCGGCGTTCACGGTGTACTATTCGATCTTCGGCCTGTTCGCGACCTATCTGACCAAGGACCTGCATCTGAGCGCAGCGGCGGTTGGCTGGCCGCTGGTGTTCTCCAACGCCCTCACGTTCGCTTTCAGTTTCTTGTGGGGTGGTCTCGCGGATTCGATCGGGCGGCGCTGGGCGATGATCATCCCGGCGATCATCGGATTCTTCGTGGCACCGTTCTATCTACTGACGCGCGACTACATGACCATCGCCATCGCGTTCGCGATCCAGGGCGCATTCGCCGGCGCG